>DAIOHQ010000087.1:0-17424 GCA_036744635.1 Tepidisphaeraceae bacterium
GCGACGCAGTGGCGGGTGATCGACGCCCAGGCGGGCATAACGCCCAACCTGGTCTATCAGTCGGCGGGCACGATCACGTGATGGAGGCGCTTCAAAATGCTGAATGCTGAATGCTGAATGCGGAGTGATGAATTGAATTCAGCATTCAGCATTCAGCATTCAGCATTCACTCCCCCTACTTCCCCACCACCCACTTCATCACCTGCCCTTCCCAGGTGGAAAGATACACGGCCTCTCCCTTCTCATCCCAGGCGGCGCCGGTGAGTTCGGCTTCGAAGGGGAGCTTGACATCCGCGGTGATATTCCCGGAGGCATCCATCACCAGCACCTCGCCCAGGAACAGCGCCACCGCGATCTTCTGGCCATTGGGGGACACATCCGCCGCCATCACCAGATCCGCCATCGGCTTATCCCACAGAATCTTGCCATCGCGGTCCATCGCGACGATGTGCTTCTTAAACGATGCCACCAGCAGGTTGTCGCCTAAAGCGCGAATGGCCCGCGGCCGGTCGAAGGGGATGTGCTTGCCGGGATTTCCCTCGGCATCAAAAAATATCAGCTCATTGAACGCCCCCGCCACCGTGGTGCCATCCTTCAACAAAGCCACCTCGCGGATCGGCTTGAACGGCGCCGGCCAGGCATCCAGCTCCTGCGTGGTCGGCTGGGTTGACCCCGCCTTCTTCACCGGCTTCGGCGGCGGATAGAACCACAGCCGCTTGCCATCGCCATCAAACGCGGCCACGTCGCCGCTCCAGGTCCCGCGCACAATGCGCGGGCCGGCTTCGGCGGTGCCCATCGCCAGGCCCTCGACATCATCCAATCCCGGCAGCGGGGTTTCCGTGGTGTATTGCAAAATGCCCGCCCGGTTCCAGACATAGGTGCGGGGAAACGCGGCCGCCGAGATGAATTTACCATCCGGGCTGATCGCCACCGCGATGGCGCGGTAATCCAGGTCGCGGCGCCACAGTTCCTTCCCGGCGGAATCCAGCAGCGTCACCCGCCCGGATTCATCCGCCGTCGCCAGCAAGCCCGCCGCCGCGGCGATCTTGCGCACGCCATCCGGCAGCTTCACCCACCACGCCGGCTCGATCACCGGCAATGGCGTGACCGGCTTGCGGGCAGCATCGCGCGGCTCACCCGCCCGATCTTCCACCTGCAAATCCGCCGCCAGCATCACATCCTTGGGAATGTCGGCCGAGGGCTGCTTGCCCGCCCCCCCCACCGCCGCCAGCAGCCGATCCGCCGCCGCGCGCAATCCCGCCGCGTCATACCCGGCGACAATGGCGGCATCCTTATCGGTGTCGAACGGGCTGAAAACATATTCCACCAACCCCTGCCCGCGCCCCACCGTCGCCGCCGCGATCTGCCGCATCAGCATGCCGCTGTTGTTGATGTCCTTGATCAGCTCATTGTTCTCCGGCGTGCCGACCAGGATAAGGTTGGCGCCGGTGCTGAGATTCAACGGCGCCCAGCGCGACATCATGAACAGCCCCTTGTTCTTGGGATTCCTGGGATCGAGCTGCTCGCTGAAGACATCTTCCTTGCGGATGTCGGCCGCCTTCTTCAGCTCTCCGCCGATCTTCTCCTGCAGCTCCCTGGCAATGGCTTCGCACCCTTCGCCGCTGCCGGGAACGATGAACAAATCCTTGCGCCCGGTGAGTTCCTTGTAGTGCTTCTCATCGAAGATCGCCGCCGACGCGATGCGACGCACAACCTTGGTGTCTTCGGCAGCGGTGACTTGAATGCCCACCGTCAGCGTCGTGGTCCTGGCGGTGAGCAGGTTGTGCAGCTCGATCGTCCACTTGCCGCTGGCATCATTGGCCGCCGGCTGATAACGCCATCGGTTGCCGTCCGCCCGGGCCATGTCCAGTGCGTCAAACCGATCCAGCAGGATCTTGCCAGACTCATCGCGAAGAATCACTTCCACCGGCAGCGCCCCGGAATTACCCTCGGATGCAGCCGAGATTTCCATCACCGGCGGCGAACCCACCTTCCCCGCGCCCAGCTTCGGCTCGGTAATTTCCTTGGGATAGACCGCCAGCACCCGCAGCGCTGCCATCGGCAGCTTCAACTTCACCGATCCATTGTCATCCAGGGCAATCCGCTCGCCGGTGAACAAGTCATAGACCGCCTTCCCCCTGGCAAACGGCATGGTGATGACATCCTCCGCCGGCACCGATTCCTGCATGGTGATCCAGCGCAGTCCTTCGTTGGGATGGGCATAGACCGAGGCGTCATTGGCCACGAACACATAGCGCGCATCCCCATGCTCCTGCACCGCCAGCAGCGTGAACGGGCTTTGCGCATCCACCGGCTTCTCCACCAGCGGAGCAAGCGCCGCATTCAGCACATTCAGCTCGCGCAGGTTTCCCTCTTCGCCGAACAAGTCCCGCCGCAGCCGCATCGACACCGGATAGCGGGCCTGATACCAGGAACGGTTCACCTCCATATAGCTGGCGGCGAAAGCGCGGAAATCCATCTCCATCTTCCGCGCCCCCTTGAAATCCACCGTCGTCGCCCGGTCGCTGATCACCTTCCCTCCTCCCCCGGCGAAATCATTCACCGCCTTCTGCAGATCCTCCGCCACGCTGTCCACCCCGCACACCAGCAGCACCTTGTGCTCTTTCAGCAGCCCATCGCGCAGATCCTCATCGGTCACGATCGTCACCGGAAAATGCGCCCGCTTCAGCGCGAAGTACGCCCCCACGATCTCCTGTTCATACCCGCGCCCGGCGTTCGATCCCGCCGCCTGCGACAGCGAATACCACAGCGCAGCCGGCGTCACCGGCTTTTTCAGGCTGATGAAAAAATCCCCGAACTTCTCGTTCAGCCGGTTGATCTTCACCATCTCCGCCAGCGAATACTCCGCCCACGGCAGTTGCTCATCCAACTCCCCCGCCCCCAGGAAATATCCGTGCCCATCCAGCTTCTCGCTCATCCCCAGCGCCCACGCCGCCCGCCATTGGTCCTCGACAATCCCGTAGCAGCCGGTGAAGACCGTCAGCGGCATGTTCCAGAAGACTTTGCGATTCGCCCGGCGCAGATTCACGTCAAAGCTGATCCAGTTATTCGTGGTCGGCCAGTGGTCATACATGTGCGTCACCTGCACATCCATGAACTCGTTGCTGGATGGATACAACCCCTCGCCGGTGACGATGTCGCCAAAAGTCTGCAGCGTGAAATCCTTCTCCGGCGAGATGCGTTTCAGATGCGGCTTCATCTTCAACTGGAAATCCTGCAACACGTGGTTGCGGAAAACCTGGTAGGCCTGATAGCCCTTGGGGTCCCTGGCAAAATCCTCCTTCTTCTCCGGCGGGTCCATCCCGGTGGCTTCCTTGAAAGCCTTATCCATCGCCGGGTCCCGCCAGTTCACCCCCGGCTCATCCATGACGTTGAGCCCCCGATAGGTGGGAAAACGCCGGCAGGCCTGGGCGTGGTACTCGGTGAGCTGGGCGGAGGCTTCGATGATGTCCTGGTCGTACCAGCTCGCCCCCGGCCGGATTGGCCGGTGCAGCAAGCCCCAGCCGTATACCGTCGGATATTTGTACCAGTCCAGCCCGTAGCGCACCGTCTCTTCCATCTGCAATTCCGGCCCGCGCAGCTTGGGGTCGCCATCGCCCCGCCCCCACTGGTCGGCGGAAATGTTCCCCTGCAGAAAGTTGAAGTGATACCGCCGGCTCTCCTTGAAGATATCCGGCGAGGGCATCAACCACGCCGGAAACGTCATGTGTACGTTCTTGAAATGGGTCAGCGGCTGATCGGTGACGATCTCCAGCGGCAGCCGTCCCTCCAGCTTCTGCTCCCCGGCCGCCCCCCCTGTCACCCGCGCCAGCAGGGCGAACTTCCCCTGCGCCAGTTGGGCGGCATCGAAGCGATACATCACCGCCATCTCCCCCGCCGCCCCCGCGGGCTGCTTGCCCAGATCATCGGCCCCGATCCGCACCCGCCGACCCTCATCCTCTATCCACCACTCCACCTTCACGGATGGCGCATCCGCCGCCAGCTTCACTTTCAGGTTGACATCGATCAGTTCCCCGCGGCGAAACACCGCCCGCCCCGACTCGCTCTGCAGCGAGACCTGCCCGAAAACCGCGGTTGCAACCAAAACGCCCAGCGAGAAGATGATGCGGTGGATCATGGCGTCAAACTCTACCACCCCACCCGCGCTTCGCCTACAATTCATCACGAAATGCTGACCAGACTGCTCAAAGCCAAACTCCATCGCGCCACCGTCACCTTCACCGATGTGCACTACCACGGCAGCGTCACCATCGACCGCAACCTGCTCGACGCCAGCGGCCTGCTCGTCAACGAAGCCGTCCTGATCGCCGACTGCGAGAACGGCAACCGCTTTGAAACCTACATCATCCCCGGCGAGGCCGGCAGCGGCGTCATCGGCATCAACGGCGCCGCCGCCCGTCTCAGCCAGGTCGGCCACAAGGTCATCATCATGAGCTTCGTCCTCGCCACCCCGCAAGAATTACAAACCCACGCTGCCCGTGTGGTCATCGTCGGCCCCAACAACCGCGCCATCGAAACCATCGAACACAAGACCCTCGACAAACGTCCCATCTAGGGTGGGGGTACTCGCCCACCGCTGTCGCACGCGGGACGGTTACTGGCAAAAAGAACCCCAACCATGCTTCCCGAACTCTTCCACATTCCCTTCCTCAACATCCCGATCTACGGCTACGGCCTGATGCTGGTCCTCGGCTTCCTCGGCTACATCGCCATTTCCAAATTCATGGCCCGCCGCGCCGGCATCAACCCCGAACTGTTCGTCAACGCCGCCATCTGGGGCCTCATCGCCGGCATCGCCGGCGCCCGCGCCTCCCACGTAATCGAAAACTGGCCGGACTACTCCAACGGCGCCTTCGTCGAAAACTTCCTGCACATGATCAACCTCCGCGAAGGCGGACTCACCTTCTACGGCGGCTTCCTCCTCGCCGCCCCCATCGTCATCGGCTACGGCATCTACCAGCGCGTCCCCCTGCGCAAAGGCATGGACATCGTCGCCATCGGCCTGATGATCGGCCTGGGCTTCGGCCGCATCGGCTGCTACCTCAACGGCTGCTGCTACGGCGAAGAGTGTGCCTGGGGCGTCCGCTTCCCCTACTACAGCGACGCCTACCGCGAGCAGTTTCAGAAGCGCGAAATCATCCCGCAAAACCCCGCGCTGCTCACCCCCCTCGCCGATTCCGGCGACGCCGTCATCCTCAAGTCCCGCGAGGAAGTCCGCCGCGAAGGCCTCACCGCCCTGGCCAGGCAGGAAAAAGCCAACCCCGTCCAACCCACCCAGCTCTATAGCTCCTTCAATGCTTTCCTCATCGCCGCCCTGCTGTTCTTCTACTTCTGGAAACCCCACGCCTGGGGGCGCACTTTCGCCTGGATGCTCATCCTCGACGGCAGCTCGCGCTACATTCTGGAGATGATCCGGGTAGAGCCCCCCCTCAACCCCCACCTCTTCGGCCCCCTCTCCATAGCCCAGGTCACGGCCGTCGCCCTGGTCCTCGCCGGCATCGCCCTCTGGTTCATCTTCGGCTGGTACGCCAGCACCAGCGGTGAGCAATTCGGCGACTACGCCGCCATACCAGGAAAGGCACCCGCCGGCGTCGCGGGATAGCCCGCCTGCCGCGAGCATACGCCAACCCCCAATTTCACATTCTCCACCATCGTACTGCGTAATAAACGGCCAGACCCAAAAAGAGGTATGTGTCGGCAAGAGTAATTGGAAACAGCCTGCGCCGCACTATTTGAGAGGTGTGGGGTCTACCCCTGAAGTACTCGATCGCCACGAACCAGAAAACTGCACAAACTAGGAAAAACAGACTGATCGGCATTATTGATCCTACAAAAGCGATCGCACAAGGTGAGACACGTCGATTGCGCAATCGACCTGTGTCACCCTTTCGGCTCCCCCTCAAGAGGAGGGGCAATCGAAGCATCGCTCCAGAACGGTCCCTGCCCCCGATAGCCACCATACCACTCGCACATTAGCGATCGGCGAGCTTCCTCCAGGATGATCTGCAGCGCCCTGTCCCAATCTTCCAGCACAATGCGAGGTTGCTCCGGGAAGCTCTCTTGAATCTTCGTCGAATAGAATTCCCGTCTCTTCTTCAGGAGGTCACTGAGCAAACCTGCGTTCTTGGCAACTACTGCCGAATCTGCCCGGCGCCACCGGCCGACACATATCGAAAACCGCCACCAGAACTCGGACAAAGGATCATCGTCGCCTCTGCCCATGTAATCAGATCGGCCTGCAACGTCGAGCAATATGGCCCAGGGAGGAAGGATCCGCCGCTGAAACCAAATCGTCGCCAGAATCTTCTTATTCCAAGTCGCATGCCTCATTGTGCGCTACCGCCCCCCTCCGTACCTCCATGCCTCCTCTTCATGGCCGCGTACTCGCGGAATTGCCCTCCGCAGGAGCCGCCTCCCACCTCTCCATCCACGGCCCCGACACCATCGCATTAAACTCATCCTTCATCTCGATCGCCTTCTCCTGCATGTATTCCTGGATGCGCTGCTTCTTGGCCCATTCGCTCCAGTCGGGCTTGAAGTTCTTGTCGCCGCCGAGGCGCATCGGAATCACCGACTTCACCCCTTCCATGCCGCTGGGCTCGGCCGGCCGCTGCCAGCGCAGGTCCACGCTCCAGCGAATCTGCTGGGACTGGTTTTCCGTGCTGCGGTGCGGGATGAGCTGGTTCAGCAGCAGCACCGATCCCATCGGCATCTCGCAGGTGACGATCTCGCCCTTGGGCAAATCCTTCTCCTCGATATAGAGATACCACGAGCTCTTGTGCCCCTTCTTGTTCTCCAGCGAATGCTTGAACACCTTCCCGCTCCTGTGCCCGCCCTTCAGCACCTGCAGCGTGCCGTTGACGGCATTGGCGTCAATCAGCGGAATCCACGCCGTCGGCTGAAAGGTGTTCTCCGCGCCAGGGATCAGGTAGGCCGTATCCTGATGCCACGGCACGGTGGCCAGCGGGTTGATCGGCGTCTTGGCCCGCAGGTTCCACACCGGATGGCCGGCGATATCCGGGCCGAGGATCTGCTGAATAATGTCGAGCAGCCGCGACGTCGACCACAAGTTGGCCAGCGGCTCGCCCAGCACGCCGTTGATATGAATCAGCACCGCCGCGCCCGGGAAGTCGCGGTCGAGCAGCGTCAGCCGCTCATAAAAACCCGCCCTCTCATGCTTGTCCTTGATCTTGCCGGCCTTGAACAAACGGTTGGCCAGATCATCGACCAGCGTATCCACCCAGTTCATCACCGGCTGCAGTTCCTCGCGGGCGAAAAACTTGGGCAGGATGAGAAAACCATCGTCGTGATACTGCTTGAGCTGTTGGTCGGTAAGCATGAGATTCTCCGATAGAAGGAACCATTTTTACCACTGCGCCGCCGCCGTGCCAATCGGGATGAAACATGAAGACATGAAACATCAAGAGGCGCCAGTCAGCGCCTCTTGATGTTTCACGTCTCATGTTTCATGATTCCGAATACTCACACCAGGTCTTCGGCGTCTCCCACACCGTCACCGCCGCCAGGGCCGGCAGCCTGGCCTTCAACATGCGGTAGATCACCATCGCGATGTTCTCCACCGTCGGGATCAACTCGCGAAAGGCATCTACCTCCACATTCAAATTCTTGTGGTCCAGTTTGTCGATGACCGTCGCCCCGACAATTCGCTCCAGTTCCGGCACGTCCACGATCACCCCGTTCCCATCCGGCCGGCCCGCCACCGTCACCTGCACCTCGTAATTGTGCCCGTGGCCGTGCGGGTTGTTGCACTTGCCGAAGGTGCGGCGGTTCTCCTCCTCCGACATTTTCGGATTATGCAGCCGATGCGATGCCGAAAACTCAAACTTCTGATTCAACTTCACCATGGCCGGCTCCTGATGCTCAATGCCAAGCGACAGAAAGGGACTCAAAAAAAGCTGCACGCGTTCCAGCCTGGTGGGGCAGACATTCTTGTCTGTCTGCGGTGGGGCAGATATTCCTGTCTGCGGTGGGGCAGATATTCCTGTCTGCGGTGGGGCAGACATTCCTGTCTGCCTCGGCTGGAATCCGCTGCTGAGCACCTCGAACACCCGCCCCAGCACGTTCCCGCCTCCCCCGAACGCGCGTTCCGCCAGCGCACCCGCCACCAGCGGCACCGCCTGCCGGCGCACCGCCTCGTCAATCTCCTTGATGTTCAATAAGTATTGGCTGGCGGCGTTCAACTCCCCCGCCACCGTGCAGCGCAGCACAAAGAACTGCCCCGCCCCCCGCAGCGATGGATATCCCGCATAGCTGTTGGAAGGCCTGCCCTGCGCCATGGCCGCACTCTCGCCGGCATTCACCGCAAAGCGCACTTCCCGCGTCAGTCGAAACATGCCTTCATTATAGCGTAAGCGCCGGATGGGTCCCCAAGTGCTGACATTACGCCGCGGATCGCTGCAGGGTGTGCTGAATCCGTGCCAACAGACATGGCCAGGTCATCGGCTTCACCAGATAATCGCACGCCCCCAGTTCCTTCGCCCGCGATTGCACCCGCGGGTCGGTTAGTGCCGAGAACATCATCACCGCGGTTCCCTCCAGCTCCTGCTCCTGCCGCACTTCCGACAGCAACTCCAAACCGTCCACCTTGGGCATCATGATGTCCAGGATCAGCAGGTCCGGCCGCTCCCGCTTCACCATCTCCATCGCCTGCGTGCTGTCGCACAGGTGCTTGACGGCAAACCCCGCCCGCTTCAACAGGCGCAACAGCGGCCTGCAATTATCCTCATGGTCATCTACAATCAGGATGGATGTCTCTTGCTGCATCGGTCGAAACGATCGCCGCTTCGCCTGCAAATCGCCAGGTCTGACAAAAGTGAAAGCCCTCTCCCTTCGGCGAGGGCTAACGGGATCGCACAGCTACTCATTAACGGCTCTGGCGGCGGCGACGGGGGGCCAGTGTCATTGCGGCCAGCGCCAGCAGGGAAAGAGAACCCGGTTCGGGAACGGTTTGGAACGCGAAGAAATCGGTTGTCACCAGCGATCCGCCGCCGCTGTTCACCTGGAATCGCAATGCGTTGCCGGTGAAGGGCGTCAGATCGAAGAAGTTCGGGCCATTGGCGATGCCGCCGGTCGCGGTGTAGAGCGTCGTGGGGAACGTGGTTCCGCCATCCGTCGAGCCGAGGATCGAATAATTCGCCGTGCTGTTGGCGCCCTGCGACATCAGGCCGAAGCGGCGGAAGTCGATGTTGCGGTCGAACACGAATTTCGCCCCCGTGCCGTTGCCGTAACTGCCCAGGTAATTTCCGCCGAGGCTGGTCGGATTGTCTTCGGGGAAGGTGTTGGTACCGCTGTTGGCGAACACCGGCCCGCTGTCTGGGGTGAACGTGACGTGCGTGCCCGCGCCGTAGCCGGAATTGGCGATCAGGTCGATGTTCGCGCCCGGATCCAGGCCTGCTCCGCTTGCGCCGAAAGCGCGCAGCGAACCCAGCGACCACCAGTTCTCATTGCCGGAGCCTTGATGGTTCGCCTGATAACCCGTGCCGGTCAGACGCAGATATTCCGTATCGACTGCGCTGCTCAACGTGATCGTCACATTGTTCCCGCTCGCCGCCAGAGACGACGGTGCAGTCGTCCACGTAGAGCCATTCGGTGACGTTTCCACCGTCGCCGCCGTGATGTTGTAGCCGGTAAAACTGTCCCAATTGCGCAGCGTCTGGATGTTGCGCTGCGTACCGGCGCCGAAGTCCATCGTCACGGCGATATTGCTACCGTCATTTGGCCCTTTGACGAAGTAAGCCGCACCGGTCCAATGGTCGCCCGTCAAGTCGGCTGGGGTGCCGATTTGGCTTCCCACCGGCGCGGCGCTGAACAAGACCGCGTCGGAGTTGAGGACATTGACGTTTTCCCGATTGGAGAACGTCACCGGTGCCGCTTGGGCCGCCGTCGTCAAGTACAATCCCGCCAAGCCGCCAACCAGCGCGATTAATTTCACCGAAACCTCCAGCATCTGGAAAAGAATTGAGCGTCCAAGCCGAACGATGCGAAAAATATTATAGATTCCCTGGCGCGCTATTGAATGGCTAATTTGGCCGTCAGCATGTACAATTTGGCGGACAAGATGCACCATGTCCGATGCGTTTGAATTCAAAGTGCTCGCCCCCGTCTGTCCGCCGTCGCCTTTGGGTCAGGTGACGCAAGGCGGCTATTACCCCAAGCTCGTGCCGATGCCCGTCATGCGGGATTTGGGCGCGTACGCTTTGGTCTACTTCCTAGAGGGGCCTTGCTTCTACGAGGATACTACTGGGCAGCGAGCAAGGATCCAGGCGGGCGACCTGCTGCTCCTGTTTCCGGGAAGAGGCCATCGCTACGGAGCGGTGGAGGCCAATCGCTGGAGCCATCTGTCTCTCGTGTTTCAAGGCCCGCTGTTCGATTTGTGGCGGCAGGCCGATCTGATCTCGCCGGAGCGGCCAATCCATCATCTCCGACCGCTGGAATACTGGCGGGAGCGATTGGCGGCCATTGTGGATGGATTGGCAGAGGTTGGGATTTACCAAAGCGTTGAGCTGCTCTGCCGGGTGCAGCATTTCCTGCTGGATGCGCTTCGCCAATCCGCCGGCAGCGCCGAGCCGGATCGGGACGAGCAATGGCTGGCGAAGGCGCGCGCCTCGCTGAGCCGTGCCGATCGGTTGAGCGGCGACATCGTCGCCAGCAGCGCCGCGGGCATGGGAATGAGCTACGACGCCTTCCGCCGGCGATTCACCCGCTTGGCCGGCATCTCCCCCGGCCGGTATTGCGCCCGGCATGTCATGGACCTGGCCTGCCGGCTGCTGAAGGAGCCGGAGGCGCGGATCGCGGACACGGCAGAAAGACTCGGCTTCTGCGACGAGTTTCACTTCTCCAAACGCTTCAAGCAGATCATGGGAATGTCGCCCCGCGACTTTCATCATCAGGCGTCAGAAAGGACCAGGGCGAAAGGGCGTGGTTAGATCGCCTGACTCGGTTCTCCGCAGCCAACTTCACCCCATTCGTTTACCCCTGCTTTCCCTGCAACTCCTCCCACCGCGCGTACAGCCCCTCGACACGCTGCTGGGCCTCGTGAACCTTTTCGCAAGCCACGTGCAGCTTTTCCCGGTCGGCCAGCACCTTTGGGTCCTCCATCTCCTTCTGCAGCCGCGCCAAATCCTCCTCGTCCGTCATGATCTTCTCTTCCATCTGCTCCCACTCGCGCTGTTCCAGATAGGACAGCTTCTTCGCCGGCTTCTTCTCCTGGCCAGCCGCCTTGGGCGCTGGCCGGGATGCCGCGGCATCGGCCTGCCGTGCCATCTCCTGCGCCCGCTCATACTGCGAGTAATCCGCATAGAGATGGGCGTCTCCCTTACCGTCGAGTCCCAGCAGCTCGGTGCTCAGGCGGTCGAGCATGAACCGGTCATGGGTCACCAGCACGATCGCGCCGGCAAAGTCTTCGAGGCTCTCCTCCAGCACCTCCAGCGATGAGATATCCAGATCGTTGGTCGGCTCGTCGAGGATCAGCAGGTCGGCCGGCTGCACCATGAGCTGCGCGATCAAAATCCGCGCCTGCTCGCCGCCGGACAGCGCCCCCACCGGCATATCCAGTTGCTCGGTTCCAAACAAAAAACGCTTCGCCCACGAGGAGACGTGGGTCGATCCATCGCGCAAATAAACCGTATCGCCGCTCGGCGACAGCGCCCGCCGCAGCGTCACCGTCCGGTCGAGCTGACGCCGCGCCTGATCGAATATCACAATCCGCAATCCATCGGCGCGCACGATCTGACCCTTGTCCGGCTCCAGTTCACCGCTCAGCAATCGAATCAACGTCGTCTTGCCCGATCCATTCGGTCCCAGCAATCCCAGCTTCGTCCCCGGCGAGAGCACGAAGTTCACATCGGTGAACAGCGTCCGCCCGCCGAGGGTTTTCTCCACTCCCTTGGTTTCCAGCAGCTTGCGGGTCTTGCGATTGGTCGCGGCGAAGTCAATCGACAACGCCTGGTCCTGCGCCGTGCGCACGTTCAGCTCGGCCAGGTCCTTCATCATGGCATTGGCGTTTTCGATCCGCCCTTTCGCCTTGGTCGTGCGCGCCTTGGCCCCGCGCTGCAACCACTCGATCTCCCGCCGGACCCGGCTGGCCAAAGCCACGCGCTGGCTCTGCTGGGCCGCCAGAAATTCCTCGCGCTTTTCCAGAAACGCGCTGTACGCCCCGTTCACGCTGAAAAATCCCTCCGGGTACGCGCGATTCAGCTCAACCACGCGGTTGGTCGCATTTTGCAGAAAATAGCGATCATGGCTGACCAGCAGAAACGCAAACTGCGCGCTCTTCAGCAGCTTCTCCAGCCACAGGATTCCTTCCAAATCGAGATGATTGGTCGGCTCATCGAGCAGCAGCAATTCCGGCTCGCGCACGAGTTGCCGCGCGATCGACAACCGCTTTTTCCATCCCCCCGACAGGTTGGCCACGTGTTCATCCGCCTGGGTGAACGCCAGCCGGCTCAGCGTGATCGCAACCCGCGTCAGCCACTGGTGTTCCTGCATGTGTTCCTCGCGCAGAGACTCGATGAGCACTTCGCGCGGCGTCGTGTCCGGCGGAAACACATCTTCCTGCGGCACGTATCCCAGCTTCAATCCCCGTTTGCGCGTCAAATCCCCGGTGTCGGCCTGCTCCAGGCCCGCAATGATCTTCAACAGCGTTGATTTCCCCGACCCATTCGGCCCGATCAGCCCCACCCGCTCGCCTTCGGAAAAATTCAGGGTGATCCCGCGAAACAGCGGCCGAACGCCGAACGACTTGCTCAAAGAATCCGCACCGATCAGTAACACCATGGCGCGATTGTAGTTTGCACCCACTCCCTTCACCACCTCGCCGCGCGGCGACCTGCGGCTCAGCCGCCAGCAGTTGCCATGTTAAGGCAGGCAACACGAGCGGCGGACTTCGCGGCCATCGCAACAAGTCTTTGGCGGTCGGGAAGATTTTCTTGCTATCGGACGTTATTTGTTCTAAGTTAGCACACGGTTGAGCGGTGACGCCGAACCCATCGAAATCGTGTGTCGGCGCACCGATGTTAATCTGGGGGTTTCCCCGTTTTCTTAGTTGGCCGCAAGACCAATTAAGAGGAAGCAGCGTACAATAGGGTTGTTCTCTTAGTCTGCGGCAGTTGCACATCATTCTTATCTCCATCATCACTGCCAACGATGATCCGGCCCGTAATCCACCTGGCGGGCCAACAGAGGACAACTTGAGGTGGTATGTAGCAGTTCATGGCTCAAAAGCTCCTTCACTACGATGTCCTGGAAAGGCTCGGGGAGGGTGCGCGCAGCGTCATCTGGCATGTGCGCGACCCCGCGACCGGTAGATCCTTTGCGCTCAAGCACGTCAAGCGTGATGAGCAAAAGGACATCCGTTTCGTTGAGCAGATGGAGACGGAATTCCAGATCAGCAAGCAGTTTACCCACCCGAACCTACGCCGCACCTACGAGCTGAAGCTTAACAAGAACATGCTGTTGAAGGTGACTGAGGCCTTCCTGCTGATGGAACTGGTGGATGGCAAAGCTCTCGATGTGCGCGTCCCCAATACGATGCTGGAGATCGTCGATACCTTCATCCAGGCCGCCAACGGGCTTAAGGCGATGCACGCGATGGGGTTTGCCCATTGTGATATCAAGCCCAACAACATTCTGCGAAACGACGCCGGGCTGGTCAAAGTGATCGACTACGGTCAAAGCTGCAAGATCGGCACGATAAAAGAGCGGATTCAAGGAACGCCGGATTACATCGCTCCCGAGCAGGTCAGTCGCCGGCCGATCAGCGTGCAGACGGATGTGTTCAATCTTGGCGCTACCCTCTACTGGGCGCTGACTCGCCGCAATATTCCGACACTCTATACAGTGAACAAAAAGGGCGATAACAGCTTCCTGCTCGACACCCGCATCGACACCCCACAGGACCTCGATCCCAAGATTCCCACCGCCCTGTCCAATCTGGTGATGGAGTGCATCTCCACCAAGCCGCAGAAGCGCCCGGCCGACATGGAGGAAGTGCTCATGCGCCTGGAGCTTTCCAAGCACATCCTGAACAAGCAAGCCAACGCCATGGCCCAGCCCACGCCCTGACACTTGTTCAAGTCACTCCGGGTGATCGGTAGCACGCAATCGCCAGATTGGTCAGCACGGCGCCGGTGAAGACGATCGCGTCGGAGCTGAGCATCTTCCAGAGCGTCCCATCCTCGCGCGGGATGACCGCCCAGACGCCGAGAATGCCGATCAACACGCCGACGACGATGGCCAGCAGTGAAGTAATGAAGCTGGCGACGTTGATCCGCTGAATCGACTGGTCTGTCATGGCTTTCTCCTTTCGAATCGTCCGCGCCAATGCATGGTGCAAGGCGATGATGATTATATGGGAGCGTCACCGGATCGATTCAGACTCCGAGTTTTTGAAAGTTGAGAAACTACGCCGCGCGTCCCAACTCATCAGTTACGCCATCGCCACCGCATCATCAAACAGCGTCGGCGTCAGGGGGATCTGGCACATCATGTGGAGGGCGTCTTTGCCTTGGCCGTAGTAGTTGGGGAGCGAGCCGATGGAGCGGAAGCCGTGGCGCTGGTACAGGCGGATGGCGCTGGCGTTGGATTGTTCCACTTCCAGATAAATCCGTCGCACGCCGCGCTCGGACAGGCCATGGATCAGGGCCAGCAGAATCTGCTCGCCGATCTTCTGGCAGCGGCATTCGTGCTTGACGGCCAGGCTGTAGATGCGGCCAGTAGGCGATGCCGCCCGGCCGGCGCGGGTCTTGTGCCGGCGCACCAGCGAGATGCCTTCTCCCACCACGCCCCCCTGGTGCTCGGCCACCAGGAACACAGCGCTGGAACGCTGCTGCAGATACTGTAACTGCCGCTTGGAAAGGCTATGGACGTCGAAACAGGTCTGTTCCAATTCTACGGCGGCGGCCACATCTTCCTTACGGGCATTGCGCACCACCGCGGGCACTCGCACCACTTCGACCGCGGGCGCTGATGCTCGCTGCTCGCCCTCGCCGCCACCGAGCGACACATGTGTGATCGGCATTTTGCGCAGGATATATTTCTGCAGCAGCTTCACCGGCCGATAGCTCATCTTGGTCCACGCCAGCGATTCCAGCCCCCAGTCATCGCCCACGTTGACCAGCGGCCGCTCACTCCACTCACGGCGGCAGAATTCGCAGAAGATAAACTGCGCCAGCCCCTTCACGTTCAAGTCGGTTTTTTCGATGACGATGCTGCTCTGATCCCGGCCCAGCCACTCGCCGAAGGTGAATCCCCGGATCGCGAAATCGGCCGACTCCGTCTGCGGGTCCTTCACATACATCACCATTCCGCGCAGACCCAGCTCCGCGGCGCTCTGCAGCGTCAGTTCGCACGCCAACGATTCCTTCTGCCGTTTGAGGCCGCTGGCGGAGGCATCCTGCACGTGCTGGGTATCCTGGTGATTTTTCCACAGGCCGAGCAGGGCGCAGCATTCATCGAAGTGCCGGGACTTGTCGTAGGCCTCGATGCGGTAGGCGTAGTTGCGCATGAAGCGGTTGCGGGCCTGGCGCTTGGAGGCGAGGTCGCCGCCGGCCAGGTCGATCATGCGGTCGGTGTCATAGATATAGTCGGTGCCGAGCGGCTGCAGGGACAGCTTGCTGCGGTCGAAGCGCTTCAGCAGTTCATCGCTGGCATATTCGACGCGGCTGCGGTCGGGCACACCGTGGGAGGCGTTGTAGTCGTCGATCAGCTCATAGGCGAGGCGCAGGGCGCGGTCGGAATCGCCGTCGCCGATAGGAGGCATGAGCAGCGTCAGGTCGCCGGTGCCGTTGGCGAAGACGCAGAGGTGGCCTTCGATCAGCTTCCAGCGCGTGCGCAGACTGTCACGCCAGGTGTACAACTGGGAAAATGTGTAGTCCGACAGGGGCTCGGACAGGGACTTGAAATACGCATCCAGCGTGGCCTGATCGGACAGTTCCACCGCCCGCAGGCCCGAACCCGGGAAAGGGTCTTCATCCATAAAAGTGACGGTTTCCTCCATCTTGGCATCCGCCCGTGCCGGCACTTCGCGTTCCCTGGGACCATCCCATGCGCGCTGGCCTATGGCGGGACTGGATCACGCGCTGCATAAGCGCGCCAGCGCCAACGGCAAGATGCCTGCCACACTCACACTGAATAAGTGTATCGACACACCGCGAGGTTTGATTTAATTTCGAGGGACTCAGATTACCGGTTTATTGTGAGCGCGCGATTGGAAAACGCAATAGGGATGTTCGGACATTTGAGATTTTTCCGCGGCTTGCCCCGCCGCGCACGTTGTTGTCGAGTCAGGCCTGCTCACTCTCCCTTGAGCTGCAGAATCCCCGTCGCCGCGGCCAGGCGGACGTTGGCATCCACGTCGTTGAGCAGCTTCTGAAGCAGCGGCTGCGAATCCGCCCGGCCGATGGCGCCCAGCGCCAGCGCGGCCAGGGAGCGAATACGCGGGTCTTTGCTCCCGGCCGCCAGCGTCGCGACACCGTATCCTTCATCCGATCCAAGCTGTCCCATGGCACGGGCGGCGATCAGGTTCACCTCCTGATAATCCGTGACCAGCGAGCCGCGAATGTGCTCGATGACGCGCTGATCGTTGCGGACGCTCAGGCCGATGATCCCGGCCATCTGCTCGTCGGGATAGCCGCTGAGCGTCAGCCCGACCAGAGAGTTGAGTCCCGTCGAATCCTCCAGCCGCCAGAGCGACTCGAAGGTCTGGATGCGCACCCGCGGCTCGGGGTCGTGCATCATCTGGTGGAGAATCCGCACCGCAGTAGGCTCGCCGAGCAGCCCCAGGGCCTGCGCCGTGGTGGCGCGCACGTCGGCGTCGGGACTCTTGGCGAACACCTCGAAATCGTGGCTCAGCCGCTTGTCGCCCAGGCAGTGCAGCGCGTAATGCGCCGCCACGCGCACCGTCGGATCCTTGTCGTAGGCCAGCTCCATCACCTGCGGCCTGGCCTGCCTGAGACGCAGCTCGCCGACCGCCATGCAGGCCGCGAAGCGCACCACGACGACCTCATCTCCCAGTCCCGTCAGGATGTTGTTGATCTCCTGCCTGCCGCGCGTCTGCCGCATGGTTTCCAGCGCGTCGGCCCGCATCACGGCGGTGGGGGAATGGAACGCCTTGTCCACTTCTTCCTCGGCGGCATCGCGCAGGCCCGGATCGATCGCCATCGGCGCCGATGCCGGATACGCCGGCGGCGGCTTGGGAGGCTTGAATTCCTTGCCCGGCCCGTGCGAATTGCAGCCGCTGAGAAGAGTTACCAAGAGCAAGACGGTCGGGACGATTACGCGCGGAAGGGCACCAGGCCCACGACGAAATCGGCGGCCCCATCGCTTCAATGGGTGGGGCGGACATTCCTGTCTGCCGTGGCCGGAGGAGTGGTGGATGTACTCATC
>DAIOHQ010000088.1:0-17339 GCA_036744635.1 Tepidisphaeraceae bacterium
AAGAGCATTATGCTCTCCTTCCGGCGCGCCCACCATTTGTGGGGAAGGTCAGAAGAGCTTCCTCGCCCTGCCGCCGTTTCGCCGATTCGTCCTCCCCTTCGGGCTTCTGACTGCTGACTTCCAGCTTCTGTTCCCTCCCTTACCCCTGCTGACACCTCCTGCCCCGCGGACTACACTTTCTCCATGTCCCTGAACACCGACCTCGCCGAATTGTTCGAGTCCTTCGCGGCCCTGATGGAGATCAAGGGGGCCAACGTGTTTAAGACCCTGGCGTTTCGCAAGGTGGCGCGGGTGGTGGGGGAATTGCCCTACGACATCCGCACCTGCATCGCGGCCGGGACGCTGTGCGAGCTGGAAGGGGTGGGGGAGGGGAGCGGCAAGATCATCGAAGAGGTGGCGCGCACGGGCAAGAGCGCGGAGTTTGAGGAATTGGCCGCCAGCGTGCCGGCGGGGCTGGTGCCGATGCTGAAGATCGGCGGGCTGGGACCCAAGACCATTTCCCTTCTCTGGAAGGAGCGCGGCATCACCAGCATCGAGCAGCTTCTGGAGGCCATCGACTCCGGCAAGCTCGCGGGGCTCAAGGGGATCGGGGAGAAGAAGATCGCCGCCATCAAGGTGGGGATCGCGTTTCGTGCCCAGGCCTCGGGGCGGGTGGGGATCGTCGATGCCGCGGCGGTGGCCGAGGCGCTGGCGGAACGGTTGCGGAAGATCAAGGTGGTGAGGCGGGCGGAGATCGCGGGGAGTTTGCGGCGGCGGAAGGAGACGATTGGCGATGTGGATATCGTCTGCGCGGTGGGGGAGATGAGCGCGGGAGCAGCGATAGCGGCGGAGTTCGTGAAATTCCCCGAAGTGGACCGGGTGCTGGGGCAGGGGCCGAGCAAGAGCAGCATCGTGACCCATGGCGGCATGCAGGTGGATTTGCGGATTGTGCCGGAGGAGAATTTCGGGGCGGCCTTGCTCTATTTCACCGGGAGCAAGGAGCACAACGTCAAGGTGCGCGGGCTGGCGCAGGCGAAGGGGATGACGCTTAATGAGTGGGGATTGTACCGGGTGGATGCGAAGGTGAAGAAGCAGAGGGGGGGCGCGGGGGGTGTAGCGCTCCATTTTGGCGGCCAGGCTCTTACCCCCTCTCCCGGTGCTCCGGGAGAGGGCGGGGGTGAGGGTGGATTCTCTTCGATCCCCGGCGAAATGCCCCCTCACCCTAACCCTCTCCCGGAGTACCGGGAGAGGGGATCGGAGGCGGCTCGCCAGAAAGAGCAGTTACATCCGGGGGCGGCGGCGCCGACGATTTCCGCGGTGGCCAGTAGGACGGAGGGGGAGATCTATGCGGCGCTGGGGCTGGCGTTCATCGAGCCGGAGCTGCGCGAGGATCGCGGGGAGATCGAGGCCGCGAAAGAACGCGGGAAGGGGGGGTTGCCGAAGCTCATTCAGCGCAGCGACGTGCGCGGGGACTTGCATGCGCACACTACGGCATCGGATGGGACGGGGACGATCGAGGAGATGGCGGAGGCGGCGAAGGCTTTGGGGTATGAGTTTCTGGCGATCACCGATCATTCCAGGAGTCAGGTGATCGCCAATGGGCTGACCGCCGAGCGGCTGATAAAGCATGTGGACGCCATTCATAAGGCGGGTGAGCGGATCAAAGGGATCACGCTGCTGGCGGGGTGCGAGGTGGATATTCTTGTCGATGGGCGGATGGATTTCGAGGATGAAGTGCTGGCGGAGCTGGACATCGTCATCGCCAGCCCGCACACATCGCTCAATCAGCCGGCGGAGAAGGGGACGGAGCGGATTTTGCGGGCGATCGACAATAGGTACGTCAACGTGATCGGGCACCCGACCGGGCGGCTCATCGACAGGCGGCCGGGGTTGCCGCTGGAGTTCGGGAAGATCTTCGCGCGGGCGGTGGCCAGCGCGACGGCGCTGGAGATCAATTCGGGATACCCGCGGCTGGACCTGAACGAGATCAACGCCCGGGCGGCGGCAGGGGCGGGGGTGATGCTGTCGATCAACACCGATGCCCACAGCCCGGCGGAGTTTGAGGCGATGGAGCTGGGGATCGGGGTGGCCCGGCGGGGGTGGGTGGAGAAGAGAAACGTGATCAACTGTCTGGCCATGGGGGAGTTGAGGGAGTTTCTGGCGAAGAAGCGGTAGTCAGTTGTTTGTCCGTTGCGGGGAAGCCCCGAGCGTCTTCTGCAACGGACCACGGACAACGGACTACTGACTACGGACAGATGACAACGGCCAACCAGCAACCGACAACTCTCACTTCGCCTTAACAACCGGGCGGGAGGCGGGTATAACTGGGGAGCGGGGGGAACATTCGGGGTTTGCCGGACGTCTAACTGGCATTCTGGAGCGTACGGATCGGCCGCGGTTGCGGCGCGGGCGCGGGAAGGGGGGGTGGGTGAATGTGTGGAAGTCAAAGGAGTTAGAACGTGAAAAGGGCTTGGGTGATCGTGGCGGCGGGGATGGTGTTGACGGCCGGGCTGCGCCTGGGATGGGCGGATACGCTGGTGCTGCACGATGGGCGCAAGCTCAACGGGGAGGTGCGGCGGACGGAGAGCGGGTATGTGGTGAAGATGAAGGCGGGGAGCATCGCGGTGGAGTCGGCGGAGGTGGCGGATTGGATCAAGGCGCCGGCGGCCGAGGCGCCCGCGCCGGGGACCGCCCCCGAGAAGCCCCAGACGCCGATCGCCGCTTCCGCGCCCACGACGGCGGGTGGTGAGCCGGCGAAGAGTCTTTCCAAGGCGGACAGCCAGTCGCTGGCGACGCTGCTCAAGGCGGCGGAGGATGCGTTGGCGGCGGGGGAGTATAAGGCGGCCAAGGAGTCCTTCCGCGATGTGCTGGTAATCGACCGGAGCAATGTGCGGGCTTTGAACGGGGCGGCGGTGGCCTACCTGAAGCTGGGGGATCCCGACCGGGCCAAGGATTACCTGGAGCGGGCCTGCGCCAACCCGTTGGCCGACCGCGCTGCGATCATCAACATGGCGGCGCTGCAGATAGCGCAGAAAAGCCCGATGCGCGGTGCCCGGCTCATCGTGACCTACCTGACCGCCCACCCCGAGCCGCCCGATGAGCCGATGCTCAATGCCCTGGGCAGCTGTTTGTACATGGCCGATGAGCAGAGCCGCAAGCAGAGTTTCTTTCGCGAGGCGGATGGGTTTTATGTGAAGGTCAACGCGAAGATGGAGGCCGCCCGGCCGGGCTACAAGCGCTGGGGGGCGCAGTGGCTGGATGCTTCCGAGGCCGAGGGAAAGATGACCGACTGGCGGCGGAAGATCAAGGACCTGGATCGCATGGAGGGGGAATTGCACGACTTTGAGGCGCGTTCGCTGGCCGCCCGCAAGGAACTGGACAAGCAGACCGACTGGTTCATGAAAGGCCAGAACTATCGCTGGAACGTCGAGCGCGCCCAGGAGAATTACGATGAGGCCGAGCGCAAGCGCAAGGACAAGCAGCGCTCGCTGGAGGATGTCCGCGATGCGATGACCAAGCCCCAGTTCCCCACCGAGATCGCGACCGTGCCGGTGGACCAGGCGGTGGCGCCGGGATTTTCCCCGGTGATCGTGGCGATGGATACCCACAAGCATTCGGATGATTCCGAATCGACCACCAAACCCACCGACCGGCCGAAAATCGCCATGGGCGATGGGCCCAAACACAATCCGGATGATCCGCCCGCGCAGCCCAGGCCGCATCCGGCTGACGAAAACCCCAGGCCCAAGCCGAACGACGGCGATCGCCCCAAGCCGCCGGTGGCGGTGGATGAGCGCCCCAAGCCGCCGGTGGCGGTGAAGAAGGTGCGGATCACCCAGTACGCCGCAGCGTTCCCGGTGACAAAGGATATGGTGGTGACATCAGCGGCGACGGTGGCGGGGGCGGCGGAGGTGGAGGTGCAGTCCCTGGATGGAGTTTCCATCAAGGCAACCGTGCTGCGCAGCGATGAGAAGCTGGGGCTGGCGCTGCTGAAGATCGAGAAGAAGATGTTCCCGCTGGCGTTGGCGCCGAGCTTCGGCGGCGGGGCGGTGCAGTGCGCCAGCCTGCCGCGGGTGAATCTCTTTCAGCCCACCGCGGAACTGATTCCCGGCAGCGCCGCCAAGCCGACCGACACCTGGACGGTGAAATTGACCGCCCATCCGCGGCTGGCGGGGGCGCCGCTGGTGGTGAACGGCAAGGTTGTCGGCATCGAGCTGGCAACCCGCGAGTCGGAGATTTCCCAGGTGCCGGCGGTGAATGTCGAGCAGGTGCGGAAGTTCCTGGGAGAAGAGTTTGTCCCCCCGACAGAAGTAGGCAACGACGCCTGTGCAGCGTTGCTGCAGGTGATCGCGACACGGGTATCGAACTGAACGACCGTGCGCGGTTCCGCACCATTCATGCAGCGTTGATGTCATCCTGAGGTACTCCGAAGGATCTGCGTGGATCGCGGTACCAGGCCAGATCCTTCGGAGTACCTCAGGATGACAGGATGGCGCTGGATTATGCACGGTCACTTAGCCCGCCCTGGGTCTGGCAGGAAAGGAACTCTAATGATGGCGCTGGACGATTTCGGAGGCGAACGATGAGTCGGGTGGTGGCATGTCCAGCCTGCGGGAAGCTGGCGTTTGTGCCTGCACACCTTGCCCGGCCGGCGAAATGCCTGCAGTGTGGCGCGGTGGTGTGGGAGCCCGCGCAGGGCCGGGAGATCGATGCCCCGGCTGCGCCCGTCTCGGCCGAAGACCTCGAGCCATTTATCTGTGGCGGCTGCGGAGGGCTGTGCAGCGGCGAGCGGATCGCGCACGATGGGCAGTTCCTTTGTCCGGCATGTTATGGCGCGACCCAGCCGGCCGTGACGCCGGAGGAGCCGGCCGCGAATGGATTTTTCGCCATCTGCAGCGCGTGCGGGCGCGAGGCGCTGCGCCAAGGAGGCACCGAGCGCGCCGGCGCGTTCGTCTGTGGCCAATGCGCAGCGCCCGAGCACGCGCCAGCTCACGCCGAGCAGCAGGTCGATGCCGCCCTGACTGGCGCCGTCGCCGGGGCGCGGCGGCGGCGCCGGCCGGCGCGGCGTTCTTCACTCTCCTCCGTCGTTGCCGTGCTGGTGGTGCTGGCCTTGGCGGGCGGCGCGGTGATGCTCTATCGAGCGAATCGCCCGAACTGGGAAGCGGGCAATCGGCCGGCGCTCGTCGCCGCCCAGGCGGAAGCCGAGCGGCCGGCGCAGGCGCGGGCGCCGATGGAGCTTCCTCCGAAAAGGAGTGGCGAGCCGGCAACCCAGGTGGCTGTGAATCCGCCGGTAACATCTCCCCCCGTTGAACCTTCCGTGCCCGCGCCCACCACCAGAGAGTCGCTGATCGCACCGGTAACCCACGCGCCGTTGCCGGCCGAAGCGGCGCGCCCGCAGACCGGAGAGCCGGTGGTGATCGCCCCTTCGCAGCCTCCGGCCACCAAGTCCGCCACCCGCGCCGTCGATGAAGCCGAGCAGATGGCGCAGGTGATCAATCGCCTGCTGCAGGAGGCCAATAACGCGCTTGGACTCAATTCGCCGGAGGCGGCGCTGGAGGCGTTGCGCGATGCCCGGGCGTTGATCGATCGCCAGGTGCGCGACAAGAAGATCAGGAATGGCGGCGACACCCAGCTTGCGGTGGCACATGGCCTGGCCGTGGCGTATCTCGAGTTGGGAAAAGTTGACCAGGCGTCGCACATGTACAGCGACACCCCGCTCGATGCCGCCTGCACTGCGCCCACCGCGACCCGGGCGATGGTGATCAACCGCGCTGTGCTCGATTGCCAGCAGGGCATCACTCCCATGCGCACGGTGAAGCGCATCCGCGACTATCTGCAGGCCCATCCCGAAGAGGCGGATGAGGTGATGCTGGACCTGCTGTTCACCGCCCTCAGCAAGTCGGCGGAGAAGGTCACCAACCGCACGATGCTCGATGATTCGATGCGCGCCTACGACACGCTCAACGCCAAACTGGAGAAGTCGCGCACCGGGCAGCGGCGCTGGGGCGTCGAATGGATCACCGCCGGGGCCTATGCCGAACGCAAGCGGGAGCGCGACTCGACCCTCAAGGCTTACGCCGACGCCGAGGCCAATCTGAAGGCGGCGTGGGCACGGCTGAACATCGCCGATGAGGAGCTGAGCAAGGCCCGCGCCGGCCAGTTGACCGGGAATTCCGTCTATCTGCAGCGCGCCGCCCGGTCTCAGCAGATTGCCCAGGCGGATGTGGACCGTGCCCAGAGCGAAGTGACGCGGACGCTGGCGGACGTGCCCGCGCTGTCGGTGCTGGATGCGCTGGCGCTGAACAAACACCTGCAGCCGCCGCTGCAAGTCGCGAGCGCCGCCGCGACGCCGGCGGATGAATCTGTGCCGACGCCGGCAAATCGTCCGGCGACGGCGATTGAGCCGGGATCGCACGTGCGGCCGCCGGCGGCGCTGCCGCCGGTGGCAGCGGTCCGGAAAAACACCTTCACCCGCCAGGCCGCGGCGTTTCCGGTAGCGCCGGATCTGTTCATCACCGCCGGCGTCGTGGGCGGCGCCTCGCGCGTGATGCTTGAAGGCCCCGACGGCTCGCCGCTGGAGGCGACGGTCGAGCGGGCCGACGTCGGCGGCTTGGCGCTGCTGCGCATCAAAGGCACGCGCGTGCCATACTTCAACTTCGCCACCCAGTTCGCCGGCGGCGCGGTGCGCTGCCCGGCCTATCCCGAGGTGGCGCTGTTCGACCCCGTCCTCAAGAATATCCCCGGCAGCGCGCGGGCGCCCGAGGCCAACTGGCGGGTGCGCCTCGATGCCCACCCGCGCCTCTCCGGCTCGCCGCTGCTGGATCAGAGCGGCAACGTGGCCGGCGTGGCGATGGCGGGGGACCGCGATACCGAAAAACGCCCCAGCGGATACGAGCTCAGCGCGATCACCGTGCAGCAGGTGCAGTCATTCCTGAAAGGCGATCTGCCGTCAGCGCCATGCGCCAACAGCGCGGCGGCGGCGGTGATGCAGGCCACGGCTACCTTCTCGAAATAAATGCTGGGCGGGGATAACACAAGACACAGAGGCACGGAGAGGGCGTGACGCATCGCGCTGGTGATCCCACCATGCGTCTGCACAACCAATGACAAATGACAATTGACCAATGACGAATAAAAAGAATCGGACCGAAGGGGAGCCACCGCCTTCGGTCCGTGAATGAACGAATTTGTCACCGCAAGATAACGCTTGATCTGAATTCGTCAATACATCCTGTGAAGAATTCTCACCGGTGTTGTATCACTTCCTGGCCAGAACGGGCAAGGCTGTTTTTGTTCGCCTTCACTCTTGCAGCAGCGTTCGCAGCAGCGGTTGAAGTTGCCGACGCAGCGCGGGATCGCGCGCGGCAAAAAGAAGATTGGTCTTCAGCCAGTCCAGCGGGTTGCCGACATCGTGCCGCGCAGCGCCCAACACGACACCGTGAATTTGTTCGCGCTGCAGCAGCAGCCGCAGGGCATCGGTGAGTTGAATTTCTCCGCCGCGTCCCGGCGCGGTGCGGGCAAGGCAGTCGAAGATCGCGGGAGTGAGCACGTAGCGCGCCGCGATCGCGTAGCGGCTGGGCGCCTGCGCCGCCGCGGGCTTTTCGATGAGCGTGTCAATCCGAATCACCCCGTCGCGGACACGCGCGCCGCCGACGATGCCATACCGTTCCACCTTGTCGGCGGCCACTTCTTCCAGGCCGATGATGCACGTGCCGAATTCCGCGTAAGCCTCGGCGAGCTGTTTGGCGGGCGAGATGCCGCCGCTGAAAATGGTATCGCCCAGCAAACAGGCGAAGGGCTCATCGCGCATGTGCGGCCGGGCGTGAGCCACGGCGTCGCCGAGGCCGCGCTGCTGCAGTTGATGGACGGAATGCACCTTCACCTGGGCGATGAGGCGGTTGAGGGATTCCAGCAGCGCCTCGCGGCCGCTGGATTGCAGTCGCCCTTGCAGCTCGCGATTCACCTGGAAGTGGCGTTCGATGGCGTCCTTTCCCGGGGCGGTGATCAGCAGCACATCATCGATGCCGGCGCTGGCGGCCTCTTCGACGACATATTGAATCGTCGGCCGATCGAGAATCGGCAGGAGCTCCTTGGGAACCGCCTTGGCGGCCGGCAGCATGCGCGTGCCAAAGCCGGCGGCGGGAATAACGGCGCGATGAATTTGTCGATGGTGGGAAGACATGCGGTGGCAAGGGTTTTAGAGAACGCAGGGGCGTCGGTCAAGATGACGGAATCGGACATTTATCGATTCGCCGAGGCGCTGAATTTGCTAAGATATATCCCGGAGGCGAACTTGTGGGAAGATTGCTGAAGGTGGCTCATTCAACGGACGCATGAGAAAACTTCACGGACGCATCTGCCGGCGCATTGCCCGATCTGCGGAACCGATCGGCCAGGTGATTCCCGGCGCTGCGCCGACTGCGGCTGGGCGTTCGATCAACCCGTCTATATTCAGGAAGATGAGCGGCGCGCTGCGCTGTCGTTCATGCCGCACCAGCCCGGCGAATTCAGCGGAAGGTGGCTGGTCGTGCTGATCCTGCTGTTCACAGCGCTGCTGGGCTTGGTGATCTGGCTGCACATTGTGATTCGCTCCGCCAATCCCGCGGCCGTCCGGGCAACATGGGACAGACTGACGCAGCACGTGACGATGCTGCACGATCGGCCGGCGCAGCCCGCCGAGCGGTGATCCCAGCCCTCGACTTTCCGACAGCTTTGGTTTTCATCATTTGGGCGCTTATAACTCTGCACGATGAGCCAGGTGGAACTGATTTTTCTCGGCACGGGCACCAGCGCCGGCGTGCCGATGATCGGCTGCAAGTGCGCGGTTTGCACCAGCTCCGATCCGCGCGATAAGCGCACGCGGCCATCGGTGGTTATCTCCTACGGCGGCGCCCGCGTGCTGGTGGACACCACCCCGGAACTGCGCCTGCAGTGCGTCGCCAATGACATCGACATGATCGACGCAGTCGTCTTCACCCATGCCCACGCCGATCACATTATGGGCCTTGACGACGTGCGGCGGTTCAACGCCGTCAGGCAGGGACCGCTGGATGTGTGGGCGGATGAGCCGTCTCACCAGGCGCTGTCGTGCTGCTTCGGATATGCGTTCGTCGAGCCGGCGGCGGAGATGAAGGTCTTTCGGCCGCATCTGGTGCGGCGGAGGATCGACGGGCCCTTTGAGATTGCCGGGGTGACGTGGACGCCGATCAAGCTGCTGCACGGTGACATGCCCGTGCTGGGATTCCGCGTCGGCCGGCTGGCGTATTGCACGGATGTGAGCGCGATCCCTGAAGAATCCTACGCGCTGCTGGAAGGTCTCGACGTGCTGGTGCTTGACGCCCTGCAGCATCGCAAGCATCCCACCCATTTTTCGCTGGAAGAGGCGCTGGCCGCCGCCCGGCGTATCGGGGCGAAGCAGACGTGGTTCACTCACATCGCCCACCAGATGGCCCACGAAGAAACCAACAAACTCCTGCCGGCCAACATGCAGTTGGCGCACGATGGGCAGCGGGTGGTGGCGCCATGAAGCGTTATCGCGCGATCGCGGAATATTATGACGCAGAGAACGAGTCGCACGCGATGCTCGAGCAGGATGTGCCGTTTTTTCTCGGACACTTGCCGCGGCGACGGCAGAGCGTGCTGGAACTGGCGGCCGGGACGGGGCGAGCGGCCATTCCCATCGCCCAGGCGGGGCATCGCGTGGTGGGGGTCGATTATGCCCCGGATGTGCTGGCGATTGCCGAGCGGAAGCGGGATGCGGTGGGGCTGAGGGAGCGGGAACTGCGCCTGGTGCGGGCGGATATTCTCAAGCTCGATCTCGGCGAGCGCTTCGACTGGATCTGCATCTTCTTCAACACGTTTTTGAATTTCACGACGCTCAAGGAGCAGGATCGGCTGTTGCAGCGTGTTCGCACTCATCTCAAGCCGCGCGGGCGATTCTGGATGGACGTCTTTCTGCCCAACCCGGACCTGCTGGTCCGGCCGGCGCGGGATATCGAGCCGCAGATTTTTCACGTACACAGCCTCAACCGCACGGTGATGAAGACCACCCAGATCACGCCGCACCCGGCCGGGCAGATGCAGCACGTGACCTTTCATTTCACCTGGATCGATGAATACACCGAGCGGCACGAGGAGAAGGTGGAGATGGACCTGACCTATTTTTTCCCGCGCGAGCTGCAAATGCTGCTGGAGCGCAACGGGTTGAAGCTGGAGCGGATGTACGGGAACTATGACGGCTCGAAGGTGAATGACGACTCGCCGCGGATGATCGCGCTGTGTTGCCTGGCATGAAGATCGCCCGTAAGGTTGCAGGGTGAAATACCAGGAGAAAGCGATGACACAGTCTCATGCCGATCAAAAGCCCGCCAGCCGTCCCGCCGCAGCCCAATCGGCCGCCGGCGCGGCCGCGGTGCA
Organism: Tepidisphaeraceae bacterium; assembly: GCA_036744635.1. Taxonomy (GTDB): domain Bacteria; phylum Planctomycetota; class Phycisphaerae; order Tepidisphaerales; family Tepidisphaeraceae; genus DAIOHQ01. The sequence goes on from DAIOHQ010000088.1 coordinate 10,396, forward strand.
GCGGCAGTTCGTCAGCTTCACGTTCTACAAGCTCGATCCGGAATTTCGCCGGCTGGGCGCAACCGAAAAGCAGGCGGCGCGAGATGAATTTGTTGGAGCGATGAACCACCCCCAGGCCGGTTTGATGTGCCTGCCCTACAGCACCGTGGCCCTGCGTCCTGACACCGATTTCATGCTCTGGCGGATTGGCGCAACCGCCGACGACTTTCAGGCCCACTCCCAGCGCATCAACAAGACTCGCCTGGCCGGATACTTCTCCACGCCGCACTCGTTCCTGGCCATGACCAAGCGCAGCATGTACATCGACAAGGTCGATCCGCACCACACCGAAAGCCGCACCCACATCATCCCCGGCAAGCGCAAATTTCTGTTCGTTTATCCGTTCGTGAAGACCCGTGACTGGTATCTGATGCCGCTGGAAAAGCGGCAGGAAATCATGGATGGCCACATCGTCGTCGGCAACGAATTCCCCAGCGTGAAGCTGAACACCACCTACAGCTTCGGCCTGGATGACCAGGAATTCGTGGTGGCCTTCGAAACCGAAGAGCCCGCCGATTTTCTCGACCTGGTAATGAAGCTGCGCGAAACCCAAAGCAGCAAATACACCCTCCGCGACACCCCGATCTTCACCTGCGTGCAGATGTCGATCGAAAAGGTGCTGGAGCAGCTATTCTGAATGCCGAAGGCGAAGTTGCGAGCAGGCTGACGGTTGCGGCAACGAAGCTGCTCAAAAACTGTCATTCTGAGCGGTAATCCGCGAAGAATCTGGCCCCGAACTTCTGGCTAGATCCTTCACCGGCTACGGTTCAGGATGACAGTTTCCGCTTGTTCAAGTCGTGATTGCGCATAAAACGCCCGCACGCCACTTGCTTCCGCGTCCCGTTTTTAGTAAATTCCCCGCCCCCCGCCGAGACTTGGCGGGGATTTTATTCGTCTATGAGGCAGGTGAACTATGGCACATAAAAAGGGACAAGGCTCCACGCGCAACGGCCGCGACAGCAATGCGCAATATCTGGGCGTGAAGGCGTACGGCGGCCAGCAGGTCCTCGCCGGCTCGATCATCGTCCGCCAGCGCGGCACGAAGTTTCAGCCCGGCTTCAACGTCGGCATCGGCACCGATGACACGCTCTTCGCGCTGAAGGAAGGCAAAGTCGAATTCCAAGGCCGCAAAATACACGTTCGCACCGAAGTGTAATGCTGGCGTGATGGTCGCCGGCCCGGCGCGCTCGCTACCACGACCGCAGCAAGTTTAGGAAAATCCGCGTCAATTCCACGTACGCATTCCCCCACGCGTTGCCGCGGAAGAATTCCACCTTCACGCCGACCGAGCCGATGAACGGCCGCAATACCCACCCCATCTGAATCCCCACAAACGCATAGATCATCAACCAGCAGCGCAGCAGCAATCGATGCTGCGGCCGGCGGGCGATCAGCACCCGATAGGTTCCGCGCAGCAGGTGCTGCGAGGCGAAGCTGGCGACGGCGAACATCAGGGCATTGAAGAGAATCGCGGCCTGATAATTTCCGCTGGTGCGATACCAGACCACCGTCAGCGGCGCCAGCGAGGCCAGCACGATGGTGAGGGCCGCCTGGGTGCCGACCAGCGCCCGCAGCACGCGGGGGAAATCGTCGCGCACGCCCATCAGGTTGTTCAGGACGAAAAAGCTCGGCAGGCTGATCGCGAACGTCACCAGCAGCAGCAACGGCACCTTTACGGCGGAATAGAGAATCTGCATCCAGCGGTCGCCGCGCACGCCGCCCCACATTCCCATGGCCGCGCCGTAGAAACAGCCGCAGAACAGAATGAACGCCAACAGCATCAGCAGCCGGCGCCCGCCGACCCGGCCGTCGGCGCGCAGGGCATCGCCGTGCAGGACGCCTTCGGCTTGCAGTAGCACAGCTCGCATTTACATCCCAAACAGGTGGTGGATGTGCAGGTAGACCGCCTGGAAGAAGTTGGATCCGCGCGGGCGGAACCAGGCGAAGTCGTTGCCGCCGCCGATGAATGGCCGCAGAATCCAGCTCATCTGCGCCCCGACCATTCCAAAGACGATCACCCAGATCTGAAACATCGCCTTGACGTTGGAGCGCGTCGGTCGGCCGCGCAGAGGCTCCAGTGCGCCGAGGGGTACTGCCGCCGGCGCGGCCGGCGCGGCGGGGGGAAACTGCTCTTCGGTAGCGATTGCAGATTCTTCCGAGATCAATGAAGGGATCGGCGGCGGCAGTGGTGGCAACGCCGTCGTCGCAAACGGCGCTTCCTGCACCGCGCTGATGCGGTTCAACGTCTGCAGCAGAAACCGCAACCCCAGCGCCCCGGCCACCGCGAACACCACGACATTCAACAGCACCATGAAGTGATAGCTGTCGGTGGTGAAGGAGAAGAATGCGACGATGGTGCCAAAAGAGGCCAGCAGCGCCAGCATCACCCCGATGGCCGCGATAAGCAGGTGAAACATCGACTTGGGCGTCAGCCGCGATCCCAGCAGGGCGTTGAAAACGTACAGCGATGGCAGCGTCACCAGCAGTGTCAGGAGAAACAGTGCCGGCACCTTCACCATGCTGGCCAGCACCTGCTTGTACGTCCCCGCCTTGTGCGCCAGCACCGCATAACACCCCATGCACGCGCCGTAGAACATGCCAAGCAGGATAATCAGCACGGTGATTCCCACCGCCTTGATGTCGATGCTTCCTTCGCGGAGAGCGGTAAGGTGAGTTGCTTCCCCGCGCAGAATCCGGTCCAGGTCGCGCAGCCATTTTCGCATATGAAGTCTCCTTCAGGCCACTTACTTCACACTGTAAAGTTAATCCGTCAAGCCCCGAAATCGTGAAATGAAAACTACCCGCGACAGGGCTCGAACCTGTGACCTCCGGTTTAGGAAACCAGTGCTCTATCCAACTGAGCTACGCGGGCGAGTGTCGATTGAGAGGATATCGCGGTTCGCTAGATTACTCAACGCAAACTGAGAAGAGGTTCGACAAGCTGCATCAGGTTCCTTAGACGGCTGTGTTCAATCTGCAACGATACTCGGATGTCGTGCCGTGGTCATGCGACAGCCATGGCTGCTGGTGCTCGATTGGCATGCACTGGCTTGATTTTGGCCTCGGCAATTGGCTCATTATGCTCCCAGGTTGTACCACGCCGCTCAACGGCTGGACCCATCTTCGCAAGTTCCTCAAAGCGATCGTAATTCTTCCGAATGCGTTCGTTCAGCGGGTCCAGGTTTACGGCGGCTTGGAAGTTTGCCTGCACCACCGCGTCAGGTTCCCGCAACTCGAATTGGGAGATCGCGATCCATTGCACGACCACAGCCAGTGTGCGCGGGTTCTGTGTCATGGTCATTATCTTCTGACACAGGGCAACGCACCGCGTGTAATCGCCGTGAGTCAACGAGTGTTGCGCGAGATGCAGGTATGGTGCGAGCATGGTCGTGTTGTTCGCCACAGCCCGCTCGAAGTCCGAGATGGCTCCCGCCAGATCAGCGCCAAGAAGCAACAGCCCTCGGCCTACCAATGCAGGGTCACTGTCTGGATCGATCTGAAGCGCCTTGTCATAGGAGGCCCTTGCCTCTGCATGTTGGCCGAGTGCCTCGTAGCACAGCGCCAACGTGACATGGGCAGAAGTCTGTACGACATGAGAAACGACACTTTCGGCTTCCTTGCCGACGGCGCGCCGAAGTACATCTATAACGCGCGAGTAGACTGCATTGGCCTCGCGGTCGGGCAGGTGACGAGCGGAGCGGTACAAGACATTCCCGGCCTCCACGAGCAAGCCAGGCGCGGATTTGGGGTCACGAATATAGGCGTCGGCCTGTTCCAACGCCTCGCCAAACCGCTTCATCTTGAACAGCAATTCTGTAAGGAGCAGCTTGTACGTGACGCTGGACGGGTCGAGCCTGGTTGCGTGCTGCAAGAAGAGGTATGCCGTATCGAGATGCCCCAGTTCCTCGTATGCGCGCGCTCGCAAATACGCCACGTGCGCCGGCGGAAAGAACGGAGTCCCATGGCGAAAGAGTGCCAGTGCCCGCTCCCAGTCCTGGTTCTCCCAAGCTGCCTTCAAATCTTGACTGACTTGCTGGGGACTCATCCGCACGTCCGCAGGCTCGTAGACCTCGTCCCCTTGCAGCACGTAAAGGTCTGCCGACAGCCCGTCCAAACGCGCGCGTTCTTCTCGGGATAGCTCAGCCTCGGGACGCTCCATTTGGTCGCGCACGGCGTCTGCTTCGGTAGAGTCGCCTTTGCCGTCTGCTATGAGGGCATGAAGCTGCTTCAGCAGGGTTTCGTATTCGACATAGTACGGGTTGTCTGCTAATCGCGGTCGGCTCATGGAATATTCCTCTCATCAACCTGCCACTGATCCCGTGTGGCTTCCAGAGCCGCTCTGTAACTCTGGAGACTCATTTCCGCGTCTGGTTCGACGAAACCATGACCGTTGTCCTCAGGATCGGGCCGTAGCGCCAGCTTGTCTGCTATCTCCGACGCGACAAATGCTCCGTCACCCATTGCCCAAGCGGACAGATTGTCGTTTCCGGCCGCTTTTGGGGCGATCTGCCGCAGTCGCCGGGGAATCATGCGAGCGGGCAGACGGCTGAGTAGTACCGACAGGGATGGCGAAACCGACATCCCACCTGTTGCCGGAGTGACATCTCCCTTGCCATCCGGCACGATGTCCGGCGCGGGATCGTTCGGCCCACTAGCCGTGCGTACCCCCAATGTCGTGGCACTCGGGCCCACCGCTGGGCGCTCATTCTCCATCCTCATCACGCGGTGGATTCTGGGCATCACGTACTCAAGCTTGCTGCGTCCTCACCTTCCGCTCTAATAATCGATTCTAGGCCGGTTTCCCGACGGACACAACACTGCAAGCGATGTTCGTTTGCTTGTCGTCACCGAACCAATCCGCGCTATCCGGCGCAAGCCTTCGCAATCTCGCGCCTTGTCCACGAACACGATCGTGCGAAGCAGCAGGAACTTACGCAGTGAGAATTTCGGTTCGGCGATCATGAGATTCTCTGGCCTACATCAACTCAAAGAACGACTCATCACCGAGATGCGGCAGGTAGCGGGCGGCAAGTTCCTCAAGCGGGCCGCTGCCGCCCATCAGCATGTGCCAGTTGTCGATCGATCCAAGAAAGCACCAGCGGGAAGCGGAGAAATTGCGCCGGGTTCCGTCCAGCAGCTCGAATCGGAACATGCGATGATAGCGCTGGTCCTGTTCGAGTTGCCGCCGCGCGGCCTCGCGGTCGCCGGCGCCTAACCGGTCCAGGAACCTGGATTCTTCGTCAGCGTCGCCGGCATAGACTACGATATCGTTTTTCTCGACCTCCACGATCACATGTGGCGTCTTCGCCAGCTTCCGCGCCAGCTTCTTGACCAGCTCCAGTTCTTCGGGCGCAACCAGGGTCGGTTTGATCTTGCGCACATAGACCTGGGCGTCCGATGGTTCCTCCCAAATTTCGTATCCATCTGTGAGCGCATCCACCGGCTGCGCGGGCGAGGTCATCGACATGTAATAATGCCGCCGCCCAGTCTTGGTCGTTCCCGAATGCAGATAGTACGTTTGGCCCTTCCGATTGGTGTATTCAACCGCCATGTTGAATATCATACCAACCCGTGCTGACCACCGTAAAACGTCCAGGACGACGGTTGGTTTATTCCTTGAATCCATCCAGCGAAAGGCGATCATGAAATTTCGGGTCATGGGACAGAATCGGGAAACCGGGGCGCGGGCGACTATGGAATTTGAGGCCGAGAGCAAGGCGACGGCCGAGCGCAAGGCGACGCAGGCGGGCATGTCGGTGCATCGCGTCGAAGACATCAGCGACGGCAGCGCTCCCAAGGCGGGAATCGTGGCCGGCGGGACCGGCGGGGCGCGGACGGGCGTGCATCCGCTGATCAAGCTGCTGGCGGTCGTGATCGTTCTGGCGGCGGTGATTTATTTCCTCTGGCCGCGCCTCAGGCACCTGCTGGGAAGATAGTGGCGGCACCAGCGGATCGTGTGCAACTTTTGGCGATCTGGGCCGTATTGCTTGCGGGGACACCCGAATTTTGGAGATGAGCGATGCGCAGGATGGTATTGACGACGGCGGCGATGTTGGGATTTTCCGCGGCGGTTATGGCGGCGGATACGACGGCGGCGCCGGCAACGCAACCAACGACGGCGCCGGCCACGCAGCCCGCGGCCGATGTTACCTTGCAGGCGTCCAAGCTGATCGAGAAGCTGGGCGATCCCGATGCCCAGGTGCGCGAGAAGGCGGCAGCGCAGTTGAAGAAGATGGGCAAGCCCGCCCTGACAGCGCTCAAGGAGCAGGCGGACAATCCGGATATCGAGGTCGCCTCGCGCGTCAAGGAACTGATCGAGACCATCGAGAATCCGCCCAAACCAGTGGCAGTCAATCCCGCCGGCCAACAGCAAATCGTGTTCGGCGGCGGGCAGGGGCAAGTGACGATCCATATTCAGACCAGGGTGGTTGCCGGGGGCGGCGCTGCCGGTGGAAATGTGGTGCAGGTAGTTGGCGGCGATGCCGGCAGCGTCACAACCGTCCAGCGCGACGGCAAGACGACCACGGTGACCGAGGGCAAGGAGGGCATTCAGATGACCGTCACTGAACAGCAGGATGGCAAGGATGTAACCAAGACCTACAAGGCCAAGGATGCCGAGGATTTGAAGAAGAAGGATGCCGAGGCCTACAAGCTCTATGACAGCGTGAAGGGGAACGGCGAGATGCACCTTCAGTTGAATGTGACCGGCAATGCCCAGCCCCAGCCGGCGACCAAACCGGCGGAATGAGCGCAGCGGCGGGTGCGCGACACTTTAGGCGGCTTTACCTTGCTTTGGTGGGGCAGACATTCTTGTCTGTCATGGCTGGATGAGCGGTAGGTGTACTCAATCCTGGTGGGGCAGACATTCTTGTCTGTCATGGCTGGATGAGCGGCAGGTGTACTCA
>DAIOHQ010000089.1:0-9990 GCA_036744635.1 Tepidisphaeraceae bacterium
ATCTCCGTCCATCCGCCTTTCGCTGCCATCGATCTGGACGACGATACGCCCGCCGCAATTCCGACCACAGGTCCCGCCGCCCCCCCCTCCGCCACCCAACCGGCGGAAAAAGGCGCCACCTTCTGGCAGGCCAAACCCAGGGGGGGCGGCGAGAAGAATTACTGGCTGGAGATCGACCTGCGCAATCCGACCAAGCTCGGGAAGCTGATCTGGGGGACCGGCACGGAGCCGGCGGCAATATTAAATGCGCCGACGGCGATGCGGATCACCCTCGTGGCCGAAGGCGTCAATAAGACCATCAACGTCACCGGTCCCGGCAACGCGACGGGCAACAGCGTCGATCTGGGCGGCATCTTCGCGCGAAAAATCCGCATCGATTTCGACAAGTTCAACGGCTCGGCGCCCGCCATCGGCCAATTGATCGTCACCGACAACAAAGGCGCCCAGCTTGTGCCCACCGGCGTCGATCCATCGCTGCAGGAGCGCAAGGGAGTGCTGGAATTTATGGTGGGCCAGACCGTTAGTGCCCGCTACATGGATGAGATAAACGAAACGCCGGGAGTGCCAACCCCGCGTGAAAGCCGCCGCCTGGGCGTGCGCTACCACGACGCTTCGATCAGTGTGGCGCGGGCGGTGACCGACGACCTTGGCCGCATCACCCAGATGCACGTGGCCTGGCGGCTCGACCGCGACGGCATCCCGCAGGTGATCGTGAACGATCCCGACATGGACAGCACGACGAAACCGGACAAGATTAAAATCGAGGTCTTCACCGAAGCCGGCGACCATCAGGAAATGGAGCTGGCGGAATCGGGAAACGCCACCGGCTCCTTTTCCGCCTCTCTTCCCATCTCGGCCGATCCCGCTGCGCTGAAAAACCCGGAACTGCTCTATCTGCGGCCGGGCGACCTGCTCTGGATCAGCTATCTCGACGAGCACAACCTCAACCCCGGCTATCGTACCTTCCGCGCCAACTGGATCGGCGAAAATCGCCCGACCGCCGCGGAGTTTCTGCCGCTGACGATGCTGACGACGGCCTGGCCATTCGAGGTGAAACCGTCGGCCGAGGGAGAAATGCGCATCGTCCCGCGCCAAGTTGGCCAGGGCCGGGTGAATGTCAGCGTGCGCGATCCCGATACCTTCGCCGATTCCTCCCAGACCGCGCCGATGAAGGCGACATCGCTGGTCGGCGGAACCCAGGCGGATTTCATGCTGTCCGCCACCCAGCCCGGCACCGGCAGCAAGACGCTCGACCTGGTGCTCGGCGATGCGGATGTGGACCGCCGGCTGGATGAAGAAGGGCAGTCGAAAAACAGCGGCGCGGCGGAGTTGAGCGTGGTTGGAGATGACTTGGTCCGCCTCGCCTATACCGATGCCCACGTCGCCACCAATGACATGCAGATTCGCCCGGTGATCGGCGAGGCGGCGCTGAAAGCGATGCAGGAAATGGCGGAGCAGAAACAGAAGCAGCCCGCGCAGCCCGCGCGGGCCGATGCCGCCGCGGATGATCTGGAGAAAGTGCTCCCGCTCATCACCCTCCGCGATCCCAATCGCCGCATCACCGCCGAGCAGGATGCCCGGCTGGGGCAGTTCAAGACCGAGCTGAATCGCCGGCTCGGATATTACCTTTCCGAAAAGCAGACCGCGCAGGAATATCGCGATCGCCTCGCCGCAAGACTCGCCGCCGCCAAGGCGCTGCTCGGCGCTGGAGAAAATCATCCCACCACCGCGCCGGCGGAACAGACGACTGCGTTTATGAACGAGAATATGCTGCAAGGCCAGATCAAAGCCGCAGATGCGGAACTCGTTTTGCTGAAGGCGCGGATCGATAGACTGGCCCAGCTTGGCGCTGTCGCTCGGAGGGGCGAGAAAGCTCCCCAACCCGAAGAGAAGGGGGAGCAGCCAAAGAAGCTCGAGCCGGCCAAGATCGATCCCGCCAAAGCGATTGTCGACGGCCCGCTCATTCCCGGCCGCGCCTTCGAGGTCGTCGTCGATGATCCCGATCTCGCCGGAGATACCGTTGACCTGCGCCTGCGCAGCCTGGCCGGCCGGATGGTGGACACTTTCGTCGTCGCCGCCAAAAGGCAGGAGAACGGCACCTACCGCGCCTCGGTCGAAACTGAACTGTCCGGAGATGCCGGCGATGAAAAGAAGCTGAGCCTCCTGCCCGGCGGCGAGGTGGTCGTCGATTACCAGGACACCAAGCAGCCCGATCCCGGCGCCGTCGAGCGGGTGATGTATCTCGCCCTCGCCAGCGATGCGGAGATCAAGGTGCTGAACGCAAATTATTTCGATGAGGTATCGGAAGTTCGCCTCGGCGAGCCGGTTTACGTCCAGGTGACCGATTACGACCAGGATCGCTCCGCCGCCCAGGATCAGTTACCCATCAGCGTGAAAAGCGCCAACGGCGACACCCTGACGGTCATGCTCACCGAGACCGAACCCCACAGCGGCATCTTCCGCGGTAAGTTTCAGACCGACTACGGAAAGCCCAACGGCAACGACGACGTGCTGCAGGCCGACTATTCCGGCAATATCAGCATCGCCTACAGCGACTACTTCCGCCTCACCTCCTCTTCGCCATCCGTGAAGCTCGCGGATTTGAAAATCACCGGCGGCGCCGACGGCAGCGTCGAAATCTTCAGCCGCCAGTTCCGCGATGCCCGCGATGAAATGCAGCTCTGGTATCGCACCGGCCAGTCCGCCTACCAGATCGGCCGCCGCCTCTACACCGCCGGCGCCCTCGCCCGCGCTGAAGAATATCTCACCGAAGCCAACGACTACTTCGGCCAGCTTGTCGCCCGCTTCCCCGATGATGCCCTGGCCGCCAGCGCCAACTATTACCTCGGCAACATCCTGTCATTGAAGGGAAACCACCGTGAGGCGCTCAACCGCTTTCAGGAGGTGGTCAGTAAGTGGCCCAAGAGCGAATTCGTTCCCCGCGCCCAATTCAAGATCGGCGAGGCCTACGAAGGCCTCGGCCAGTTCGACCAGGCCGCCGATGCCTACGTGCTGCTGACGTACCACTACCCGACCGATGCCCACGTCCCCATGGCGATGGTGCGGATGATGAACTATTACGCCCGCAGCCAGCAGTGGGCGGATGCGGTGGCCATCGCCCAGAAATTCGTGGAAAAATTCCCGCGCCACGACCAGGCCGGCGCCGTTGCCCTCAAGGCCGGCCAATGGCTCAGCGTCGCCGGCATGCCCGACAAAGCCCTGGTCTGGTACATCTCCGCGGAGAAAACCTTCGCCGCCAACGATAAGGACATGCCCGGCCTGCTTTACTGGCACGCCGCCACCCTGATCGGCGGCGAAGGCGGGGCCGCCAAAGGACGAGCCGGCCAGAAGGGTGAAGAAAAAATCCGCGAGCTGCTCAACCGCTGCGTCTATGACTATCCCGCCAGCGAATACGCCTCGCTGGCCCGCATTGCCCTGGATCAGATCACGGCGAGGTAATCACCGTAGCACGCGTTTCCAACCCGTGCCAGCAGACTTCAACCATGGCCGACCTGACGCTCTTCGGCTACATCTTCTTCGGCCTGCTCGCACTACTTGTGGCGTGGCTGGTGTACCGCGCGCTGGCGCATTGGCTGACGATCTATAGACGGGCGCGCGGAGCGAGCGAATGGGGAAAGGTTCACTCCGCCAACCAGATCCGCACCCAGCGCTTCATCGCCATCGCCATCGCACTGCACCTGCTGGTATTCGCGCCTTCCCTGATCCAACTCCACGGCTGCCGGCACGATAGACCCCTCGGCCTCCCCGGCGGCAGTGGCGACAAAATCGCCAAAGGCACGCCCGATGGCGGCGGGGATGGCAAGGGCAAAGCGGGCGCTACGGGCGCCCAGACCGAGGTGCGCATCCTGCCGCAGAGCATCGCCAAAGCCATCGAGCAAAAACACCTCCGCGAGCAGCGCAAGGTGGCCCTCGCCCAGCAGTTTTCCAAGCACGGCCTGCGCCGCATCCTCACCGGCCGCGGCGCTGGCATTCAGCTCGGCTTCCAGCAGCAGCTCAGCGAATCCCTCGACACCGTCGCCCTCCCCGGCGGCATTGGCGGCGGCACCGGCCCGCGCGGCCTGCCCGGCGGCGTCGGCACCGGCGCTACCGCCGCCGGCTCCCCCTGGGGCTCGAAGATCGGCGCCAAGCTCTGGCTCTATCGCCTGAAATACGACAGCGAAAGCTGGGATGCCAATCCCAAGGCGCTCCCCGTGCTGCTGCAGGATGTCCACAAGGCGATCGGCGTCGAGGTGGCCGGTTCCCAGGAAGTGATCTTGATGAAGGACCTTCCCAACCATCGCGGCGATTTCATGCCCTCGATGCTCTTCATCTCCGGCACCGGCCGCATTCAGGTGGACAACGCGGACGTCGCCGGCCTGCGCGGCTACCTTCTCGGCGGCGGCTTTCTCATTGCTGATTCCTCCGGCGGCGACTTCGAACAACACTTCAAGAATCTCATGGGCGCGGTGTTGCCGGGAACGCATTTTCGCGCCGTCGAGCTCGATCACGACATCTATCGCGGCGCACTAATGCCCTACAAGCTGCCCAACGGCTGTCCGGTCTATCGCGAGCACGGCTCGGCCGAGGCGCTGGGATTGTTCGCCCCCGATGGCCGGCTGATGGTCTTCCTCAGCCCCGGCGACATGGGCAGCGCTTGGGCCGCGGTTGATCTCGGCCGGCGGCGCCGCGATGTGGAGCAGGCCCTGCAGATGGGATCCAACCTCGTCGCCTACAGTCTCATGACCGTCCACGACACCCGCAAGGAAAAGTGATGAAGCTTCAGTCCGTAAATATGGCCAGCAGCGTCCCCGGGGCACGGGCAACCTTGCCCATGCGCCCGAAGCGCAGCGCTCTCCTCTGCCGTAGCACGGGTTTCCAACCCGTGCCGGAAACATTGCGATTCCCACGACGCGTAAGGATGCCAAACCCTCTGGCACGGGTTCAGGAAAACCCGTGCTACGGCAGAGCGCTATCGCTTCTTGCGCAGCGGCTGGTAGCCCGTGCCACTTTGTTGTCCCTCGTACTGTGCATGGTCACTGGTGTTCGCGCTGCCGACGAAAAGCCCGCCGCCGCTCCCGACTCCGAATTCCGCGCCATCGAAGAAGCGATTCAAAAAGACGCCCCCAGCGCCGACCTCCTCGATCGCCTCTACGACTTCATGGAAAAATATCCCAAGGAGCCGCGCAGTGACCGCCTGCAGTTCTGGGCCGGCCTGATCCAGCAGCGGCGCAAGTTCCATAACGACGCCATCAAGGAATTCAACTTCGTCGTCAGCGATTTCCCCAAAAGCACGCTCGTCATCCCCGCCCTGCGCCTGCAGGCCAACAGCTATCTGGCCATCGAAAAGCCCGACGGCGCCGCCGAGTGCTTCCAGAAAATCGTCGAGCGCAAGCCCAATGATTTCGCCGCCGACCCCCAGGCAACAGGATATTTCCGCGAGGCGATTCTCTGGCTGGCCGAGCGCGCCCAGCAGAAAAAGGAGATCGACGAGGCGGTGGCCCTGGTGATCCAGCTTCCCGACCGCCGCGAGGCCGTCACCCGCATCGTAGACCTCTACGTATCCGTCCAGCGTTTCGACGACGCCATCAAGGCGATCAAGCGCCTGCCGCAGTCGGACCGCATGTTGGCCTGGCGGTTGATGGCCACCACCTACGCCGCCCGTCCCGGCTCGGCCAATCTTTTCAAGTTATTCGATGAAGTTCTCGCGGCGGAAAAGCCCTCTGATGCAATCGATGAGCTGATCCGCCACATGGTCGGCGTCATCTCCAGCCGCGGCGGCCCCGACCGCGCCAAAGTGCTGGAACTCGTCGACCAGAAATACGAGCGGCTGCGGCGCTGGGCGCAATATGCCCTCTGTGAGATGAAGCGCGCTGAGGGCACCGAGCGCCTCGTGAAATTCATCGGCGACTACAACACCGGCGGCGACGTCGAGCAGTGCAAGCTGTGGATCGCTGAGTTCTACGAAGCCGCCGGCGACGCCGCCAAGGCCCGCGAGCAATACTGGCGGCTGCAGGATCAGATCCGCGCCCATTTTCTGGTGGCCGAAACCTACTACGGTCCCCGTGCCAGGACCAAGGATCTCCCCGCCGGGCAGAATGAGCTCTCCACCATCGTCAAGCGCTTCTATTCCAGTTCCGTCTCGGCCGAAGCTCTGACGCGCCGGGCCGAATTGGAGGCCGGGCCAATGCAGAAAGTCGATTCGGCGCTGGCAACGTATCGCGAACTGCTCACCCGCTTTCCCAAGGAAGGCGAATACCCCGTGCGCGCCTTGATGCGCATGGGAGAGCTGTTCCGCGGGCAAAAGAAATATGATGATGCTCTGGCCAGTTATGAAAAGTTGATCGTGCAGTACGCCGACAACGGCGCCGTTCGCAACGCCTGGCTGCAGGTCGGCTATACCAATGAGGAGGCGGAAAATTCCCAGCGGGCGATCGAGGTCTTCAAGATCGTGATCCGAAAATTTCCCCGCACCCGCGAGGCCAGCGTGGCCCACACCCGCCTGGAAACCAAGTACAAGGTGGCCGACACGGAAGTGAGCGATTGATGGCGATCCAGGACCAAACAGCACGGTTGCCGGGCGGGGCGCTGGCGGAAGCCGCCACCGCCTCCGACCGCGCCATGGCAGAGATTCCATCGTCCCCGCCAGTAGTACGCCCCGGCGGCAGGGCGCCGGCATCCAGCGCCGTCCAATCCATCCTTCGCTCCGCGTGGGGCGCAACTCTCGCCTGGATTAGGCGGCAGCCCCTGCTTTTCCAGATGATCGGCCTCGCCCTCCTGATCCATCTCCTGCTGCTGCTGGTAACCGTTCCGGGCGTTCTCTTCCACAGCGAGTCGCTGGACGAGATTTACGCGCGGGCCCAACACGAACTCCAGGCCCAGCATTACGCCGAGGCCATGGAACTTCTTCAGAAAGTGTTGGACAGCCAACCCAAAGTCCCCGACATCTTCATCAAAGCCGCCGAGCAGCACCGTCTCGCCGATCAGCTCGCCCGCTCCGCCATGCCCGGCGAGGATGTAAAGCCCGCATCGCCCCAGGCGCCCGCCGCAACTCCACCACAGCAACCCAAGCCAGGCGATTCCTCCGAGCCAACCCTCCCCAACCAAAACCCAAAACCACCGGCAACGGCCAACCCAAAAGCCAAGCCCAACCCCAACGCCGCCGAGCCGTCAATTCCCTTCGATTTGAAGTGAGTCCAAGGTGACAAACGGGCTCTCACATCGCTGTATAGGGTGGGCGTACTCGCCCACCGATTCCGCACGGTGGGCGAGTACGCCCACCCTACTCGGCGCTCTACGCCTTCGGCGGCTCCTTCGCCTTCAACCACGGCATCATCTTCCTCAACCGCCGCCCGGTAACCTCCACCGGATGATTGTTGTCCGCCTCGTACAGCCGCTTGAAATTCTTCATTCCCGTCTCGTATTCGTTCCGCCACTCCTTGGCGAACTGCCCGGAGGTGATCTCCCCCAGGATCTTCTTCATCTCCGCCTTGGTCGAGTCGTTGATCAGCCGCGACCCGCGCGTCAGGTCGCCATATTCGGCCGTGTTCGATATCGAATACCGCATGTAATCCAGCCCACCCTGGTAGATCAGATCGACGATCAGCTTCACCTCGTGAACGCACTCAAAATAGGCCATTTCCGGCGGATACCCCGCCTCCACCAGCGTCTCAAACCCCGCCTTGATCAGCGCTGACAGCCCCCCGCACAGCACCGCCTGCTCGCCGAACAAATCGGTCTCGCACTCATCTTTGAACGTCGTCTCGATCACGCCGCTGCGCGCTCCTCCAATTCCCCGTGCCCATGCCAGCCCGGTGGCGCGGGCATGTCCGCTGGCATCCTGATGCACCGCCAGCAAACACGGGACGCCGCCGCCGCGCTCAAATTCGCTGCGCACCAGATGCCCCGGTCCCTTGGGCGCCACCATGATCACATCCACATCCTTGGGCGGCACCACCGTCTTGAAATGGATGTTGAACCCGTGGGTCGCCCCCAGCGTCTTGCCCGCCTTCAGGTGCGGCGCGATGCTCTTCTTGTACACCTCCGGCTGCACCTCATCCGGCAGGGTGACGATGATCAGGTCGCCCGCCTTCACCGCATCGTCCACGCTCAGCAGGTCGAACCCCTGCTCGGCCGCCAGCCGCCCATTGGCGCTCTCCTTGCGATTGGCCACGATCACCTTGATCCCACTGTCGCGCAGATTCAGCCCATGCGCGTGTCCCTGCGACCCGAAGCCCAGAATCGCCACCGTCTGTCCCTGCAGCGCATCCAGCGGGGCATCCTTTTCGTACACCATTTTCAATTCCGCCATGGTCTTTCTCCGTTCAAATTGGAAGCGGCGGATGCTATCGGACGTGGCAATCGCTGTCAAAAGACCCCGGCCCGTGAACCCTCATCGCTCATACTCGTATAATGGAGACATGCCCCCAAGACTCGACCTCCCCATTCGCCCCCGTCGCCTTCGCTCCCCGCTGCTCCGCAGGATGCTCGAGCGCATCACCCTGCGGCGCAGCGACATCATCCTCCCCGTCTTCGTCCGCGAAGGCGCCGGCCTGCGCCAGGAAGTACCCTCCATGCCCGGCGTCTATCAGATGAGCGTAGACGTCGCCGGCGACTGGCTGGCCAAACGCGCCGATGAGGGCTTCGCCGCCTATCTCATTTTCGGTGTGATCGACCGCGAGCGCAAAGACCCCTCCGGCTCGGCCGCCCTCGATGAAAACAACATCGTCTGCAAACTCCTCCGCGAGGTGAATCGCCGCAAGATTCCGATGGCCGGCATCACCGACTTGTGCTTCTGCGAATACACCAGCCACGGCCACTGCGGCCCCCTCACCGACGACGGCGCCACCGTAAGAAACGACGAAACCGTCGAGCTTCTCGTGCGACAGGCCAAAAGCCACGCCGCCGCCGGCGCCGCAATCATCGCTCCCTCCGGCATGATGGACGGCACGGTAGGGGCCTTGCGCCGCGGCCTGGACGACGCCGGTTTCATCGACGTCTCCATCCTTTCCTACTCCGTCAAATACGCCAGCGCCTTCTACGGCCCCTTCCGCGACGCCGCCGACTCCGCCCCCGCCTTCGGCGACCGCCGCACCTACCAGATGGACGCTGCCCGCGGCCTCGACGAAGCCCTGCTCGAAGCCCGGCTCGATGTCGAGCAAGGCGCTGACATGGTGATGGTCAAGCCCGCCGGCCCCTACCTCGACATCATCGCCGCCGTCCGCGCCCAGGTCCGCGTCCCGGTCGTCGCCTATCAGGTCAGCGGCGAATATTCCATGCTCGAAGCCGCTGCCCGCAACGGCTGGATCGACCACGATCGCGCCGTGCTCGAGTCCCTCATTGCCATCAAACGCGCCGGCGCAGACCTGATCATCACCTACTACGGCGAGCTATTGGGAAAGCTGTTGGAGAAGTGAAGTAGAAAAGATTACCGGCGGATAATGCCAACATAGAGGGTACGCCGCGGCTCAGCAGCCGTGCGCCCGCGCTCTGCCGCCGCGTCGGCCGCCACGACCTGCGACCGCGCCGCCGCGATGCGCTGCCGTGCCGCGGCCAACTCCGGATCACCCGCCAGCTTGTGTTCCCGCTCGGCCGCCAGTTCTGCCACCCGCGCCGCTGCGGCTGTGTACGTATTGCGGGCGCTTTCCACATCCGCATTCCCCGCCACCGCCTTCGCCTGCGCATCGCTGATGTGCTTGCGGATCGCCAGCAGTTGTCCCGCCAGCATCTTGGTCTGCTCTGTCGGCGTAGGCCCTGAATCTTCCTGCAGCACGCGCAACTGTCGCTCCAGGTCCAACTGCTGCACCTGCAAATTCCTGAAATCCGCATCCTGCCACAGCGCTGACTGAATCGGCTGCCGCGCCTCATTGAGCTGCGTCCGGGCGGAGCGCAGCTCCTCGACCGCCGCCGTCCATTCCGCCTCATTCTGCAGCCGGCGCGCCAGCCCGCTGCGCATGCGGGCGTAGTTCGATTCTTCCTGATACAACTGTTGTG
>DAIOHQ010000089.1:10000-17016 GCA_036744635.1 Tepidisphaeraceae bacterium
GTTGTGTAACCCCGCCGCCCGCCTGCCCCAGCGCTGTCGGCGGCAGCGCTGCTCCAATCAGCAGCGCACCCGCCAGCGCGATCCATCGCATCCGCAATTGCCGTCCGTCGCGTTTCATGGCTTCGCCTTCCGACATTGTATGCACCGGTTCTAGCAGAATTCCGCGCCCACCTGATAGCTATTTTGCGAAATTTTGCGGCAGGAAATAATCCGCACCTCGGTCTCCAGGTGCTGCGCCCCCAGATCAAGCTGGATCATGTAAAAAGTGTTGCTGGCCAGCGGCCTGGTCATCTCAAACGAAACCCCGTGTCGCGAAAGATTGATCGACCGCGCCTCCAGCCGGTCGTCCGGATCGGTGGCGGTAGGGGAGTAAACATACGCGTCGGCCACGTGAGGCTTGCGCTCGCTGCGCCGGCGATTGCGATTTTCTGCGGCGGATCGCGCCGCGCTAACCTGCGTCTTCATGTTCACGATCATCGGCCGCCCGAAGCAGCGCGTGCAACAATCCCGCCCCCAAGGGCGCCCCGCGCGACATACAACGCATTATCACTGGAAAGCTGTAACGGATATGACGGAAATGACGCTCTCACCCGCCAATCGGCCGACGCTTCCATTTCGCACACTGCCCAAAAAATCGACAAGGATTATCGTGGAAAACGTCCAGCAGTTCCCCTTCCGAATGCCCCCGCCGCCGATATTCCAGCATCGTATCGGTCAGCATTGACGGGCTCGATTCCCCCCAGTCGCTGGCCGAGTTCACGCAGATCATCCGCGAGCCAAACTGCTCCAGAATGTCCGCCCCGCGCTGCGGTGTCACCTTCGACACCGGATAAATCGTCAGCCCTGCCCAAAAGCCATTGTCGCGCGCCAGCCGGATCGTGTGCTCCTCGCAATGATCGATCAGCACCCGCTCGGGCCTGATCCGCCGGTCATTCTTCAAGATATCCACGATGATGCTCGTCCCCCTGTGCTTGTCCTCCAGGTGCGGCGTATGGATCAAGATAAGCTGCTCATGCCGCGCCGCCAGGTCCACCTGCTCCTGAAAAATCGTGATCTCGTTGGGCGTATTCTTGTTCAACCCGATCTCCCCGATCCCCAGCACCCGCGGATGCCCCAGCAGCGGCGGAATCAGCCCGATCACCTCCCGCGAAAGCTCCACATTCTCCGCCTCCTTGGCATTGATGCAGAGCCAGCAATAGTGATCGATCCCATAGCGCGCCGCCCGCCTGGGCTCGACAGCCGTCAGATGCCGAAAGTAATCCGCGAAGCTGGCCGCGCTCGAGCGGTCAAACCCCGCCCAGAACGCCGGCTCCGACACCGCCACCACCCCCGCCCGCGCCATGTACAGATAATCGTCGGTCGTCCGCGAGACGCAGTGAATATGAGGATCGATGAGTTGCATGTCTTACGTTTCGTTGCTGGTCAAGAAACCTCTTCAAGTGGGCCAGACATTCCTGTCTGCCACGGACAATGGTCTCCTTGGTGGGGCAGACATTCCTGTCTGCCACGGGACAATGGTCTCCCTGGTGGGGCAGACATTCATGTCTGCCACGGGACAATGTACCCATTGGCCCATCTCCGATTGTTGCGCATTGCTACTTCGCATACCCCGGCGGCGCCGTCACATCGCTGAAGATCATCTGCACCTTCTCGGCGCGATTTCCCGATCCCTCCAGCAGCACGCGCAAACCGCGCTGCAGTTTCTGCAGCCGCGGGTCCGTTTGCAACATCGCCGCTCCGCCTCCCGCCCGCTCAATTCGATCCAGATCCGCCGCCAGCGACAAACACCGCCAGCGCATTTCCAGGTACTGTTGTTCCAGAATAGTTGATGCATCAGCCATGGTGATATTGTAGCGATTCTTTCACGAATTCATTGCGCATCCATCAAACGCCTCACGTCCCCGCCACCCTCAAATGCCCCAGAAACTCAAAATTTCCCTTCCCCCCCTGAATCGGGCTGGGAATAAGCGCCTCCAACCGAAATCCGGCCATCTCAATATCCCGCCTTACTCCCGCCAGCACTCCCTCCAGCGCCTCCGGCATCAAAATCCCTTTCCGCAACTGCCCCGCCTCCGCCTCATAGTGCGGCTTCACCAGCGTCACGACAGTTCCCCCCTCAGCCAGCATCCGCCGCGCCGCCGGCAAGATGTGCTTCTGCTTCGTCCACGCCACGTCTATCGTCACAATCTCCGCCGGCTCCGGCAGGATCGCATGCATCGCGTTCGTCCGCTCCATTACCACCACCCGCGCGTCCTTCCGCAGCTTCCACGCCAGCGCCCCATACCCCGTATCGATCGCATACACCTTCCCCGCCCCGCGCCCCAGCAGGCAATCCACGAATCCCCCCGTATTCGACCCCAGATCCGCGCACACCTTCCCCGCCACGTCGATGCCAAACGTGCCCAGCGCATGCTCCAGCTTCTGCCCCGCACGGGAGACGAATTCGGACATACTCCTCCGTAGCATGGGTTTTCCTGATCCCATGCCGAGCAGGCCAGAAATTCAAAGCGACAAAATCAACGCGGAAATCGCATCATCGCCCCTGCTCCCCGTGCCCATCTCCGCCGACTCACTCAACACTCCATCATTCCCGAATCGTTTTCCGTGCATGCTTCGATTTCGCTTTCGACGCCACTTTTTCTTCAGTCTTCCCCGCCGGCTTCGTTCTTCTCGAATTCGCCGCCTTCTTCGCCTTTCCCCGCCGTTTCGCCACAACCGCGGCAGGGGATACCGGCGCGGGCACGGCTGCAGCCGCAACATCCGCCGCTTCCAGCTCAATCCCAAACACATCGCCAATATCACCCGCCGCGATGGTGTGCTTCGCTCCACCCCCGCGCGTCAGCGCCTTCACATCGCCCGCCGCGCCGATCAGATCCATGTGCTCGACATTCCGCAGCGTGAACAGCAATTCCGGCTGCTGATCCAATCGTGCCCCCACCCCGTACAGCGCCGCCGCCACGTGCTTGCACATGTCCGCCCAATCCGGGCACGAGCAATCCAGCGAAATCTCCGCCGGCGTCGGAAAGAGCCCGCCCGGCCGGCGGGTGATGATCTGCATCACCGCCCCCGACAACTTCCCCTGCAGCAGCTCGATCACCGACCCGATCTGGCCGGCGCATTGCTCCCGGATCGCCTTCCATGCCGCCGCCGCCAGCGGCTTGATGGAAATATTGATCTTGTACAACTCCGAGCCGCTGACCAGCGCAGAAACCTTGCCCCGGCCGATCTCCAGATGCACAACCGACCCGTTGCGCACGTAACTGCGCCCGCGCGGCAACCGGTTCTCAAAGTCGCTGTACGCCTCAAGATTGTCGCACCACGCCTCCCCCCAGAAAGTCTCCGCGATCTTCTTCGAGCACTCCACCGGCGTGATCGTTTGCCCCTTCTTCTTCAACTTCTCGCACTCCGTTTTGGCGTTCGCTTGCCGTTTGGCGACGCTGACGTACGGTTTGAAGCCATACCACGACATGGGCATCCTTTCCTTTACAACTCGGCCGACTTGTTGATGTCCAGCGCCACGAAGCGCAGCAGTTCGGTGTTGTCCATCTCCGTCAATACCCGCTCGGCCCCCTCTTCCAGCAAATCCTTCGACAGCCCGATTTTCTCGGAAATCAGCGTGTCGATCTTCTCTTCCACGGTACCGCGGCAGACGAATTTATGCACCATCACGTTCTGCTTCTGCCCGATGCGAAACGCCCGGTCGGTCGCCTGGTTTTCCACCGCCGGATTCCACCACCGGTCAAAATGAATGACGTGCGAAGCGGCCGTCAGGTTCAACCCCGTCCCGCCCGCCTTCAGCGACAAAATGAAAAACGGCGGCCCATCATCGCGCTGGAATGACTCTACCATCTTCCGCCGCTGCGGGATCGGCGTGCCGCCGTGCAGCACCAACCCCGCCCGCCCGAAAATGCCCGCCAGAAACTCTGCCAGCGGCGCCGTGATCTCCCTGAACTGCGTGAAGATCAGCGGCTTGGCCTGCCGTTCGGCCAACTCGGTGGCGATCTCCGCCAGCCGGTGAAACTTGCCGCTGTGCCCTGGATCATACCCGCCATCCCCCAGCCACTGCGAAGGATGATTGCAGATCTGCTTGAGCCGCATCAGGTATGCCAGCACGATTCCCCGCCGCTGAATTCCATCCGCCGATTGCAGATGCGCATCCAGCTCCCGCACCGATTGCTCGTACAGCGCCGCCTGCGCCTTGGTCAGCCCGCAAAACGCCTTCACCTCGGTCTTGTCCGGCAGATCAGAAATGATCCGCTTGTCGGTCTTCAACCGCCGCAGGATGTATGGCCGCACCAGCGCCCGCAGCGGCCCGTACTGGTTTTGCTGCCGCTTGGCAATCTCCTTGGCCAGCTTTCCAAACGCCTTGGCATTCCCCAGCAGCCCGGGATTCAGAAAATCAAACAGCGACCACAAATCCGACAGCCGGTTCTCGATCGGCGTCCCCGTCAGCGCCAATCTCCCCGCCGCCTGCAATTGCTTGACCGCCCGCGACTGCCGCGTCCCCGAATTCTTGATCGCCTGCGCCTCGTCCAAAATCACCAGGTTCCACTTCCGTTCCCGCAGCGGCGCCATCCGCGCCAGCATCCCATAGGTGGTGATGACCAGATCCCGCCCCATCAGCGCCGCATCCAGCGCCCCCTCCTTTTCAACATCCACCTCACCCTCCGATGGATGCGCCACCAATACCGAAAGCACCGGCGCAAACCGGGCGATCTCCGATTTCCAGTTGCCGATCAGCGACGCCGGCACCACCAGCAAACTCACTCCCATCTCCTCCCCCTTCCGCGCCGTCCCCCCCTCCCGATCCTCCTTCAGATGCAGCAGCAGCGACAGCACCTGCATCGTCTTGCCCAGCCCCATGTCATCCGCCAGACACGCCCCCAATCCCAGCTTGGTCATAAACCGCAGCCATCCCACCCCCGCACTCTGATACGGCCGAAGCTGCGCCCGCAACGCCGCCGGCGGCGCCTCGCGGGCGGATGGATCGCGCAACTGCGCCAGTGTCTCCTCCAGCCACGCCCCCGGCCCGATTCCCGTCCACTCCGCCAGCGTCTCGGCCGGAAGCTCCGCCGCCGACTGTCCCGCTCCCCCCATCCCCTCCGCCCCCAACCCCGCCAGCATCCTCATCCCATCGAAGAAGTTCACCCCGCCCCCGCCCGCCGCATCCTCAACCCGCTTCCAATGCGTCAATGCCTCGGAAAGTTTTTCCCGGTCAATCTCCACCCACTGCCCGCGCAGCCGCACCAATCCTCCCCCGCTGCCGGCCAGCAGCTCCTGCAACTCCTTCTCCGTCAGCCGCTCCCCCTCCAGCGTCACGCCCACGTGAAAATCCAGCAGGGCATCCACTCCCAACTTGCTCTTGGCCGCATCCCCGACGCTCACGCTCACCTGCGGCCGCGGCGGCCGATTCGACTTCCACCAGTCCGGCACCCGCACGATCAGCCCTGCCTCCTCCATCACCGGAATGTCGTGCAGAAATCGGTAGGCTTCCTGCGGCGTCCACGCCACCGCCTGATAGATCGTCCGCGACTCCAGAAGCTGCCGCACGAATTCGCTCTTCTCGCTCGCCCGCTGGATCGGCGTCAGCAACGACAGCAAGGCCGTTCGATTCTCCGCCCCCGCATACTCATTCAGCGCCCGCCCCAGCGGCTGGTGTTGGATGCGGTTCTGGCTCGACAGCCTGCCGGCGTAGGTCGCCATGAACGCGAACGGATTGCTCTCATCGCGCTTGTTCTCGGCCAGATGAAACGTCACCCGCCCGACCAGCCGCCACAGCGGGTTCTTCTCGCGCAGATAGGCCTGCGCCCCTCCGGCGAACCCGCGAATCTCCGCGCGAATCAATTCATCCAGCCCGCGCCACCACCCCGCCAGCGCCTCGGCGTTCAGATATTCCAACCCCTTCATCGGCGGCGCCTGCAGCGCGATGAATCCCAACTCTTCGGCCGACGGCGGCGCAATCGCCTCGATTTCCGTCCCGCTTGTCAGCGCCGGATTATGGCAAAGTCGCGTCAGATAATTGCGGCCAAAGTCGCGCGCGAACGAAAGCGATGCCGGCAGATGCGTCTGAAGCTGCGCCGTCGCCAGGTGCAGCAATCCCGCCGCCGCGCCCGCGGCGAATGCCCCCACGATCCGCTCCCGCACCCCCGCCGCCATCGGCGCCTGCTCCTGCTCCGATCCCTCCACCAGCGGCTTCCCGTGCGGGGAGATGAACAGCGCAAGCGATGGCGCCGCGGATGGATCAGCTTTGATGACAGGCGATTCAATGGCGTCGTTGGACATGGTCGTATTCGACGGCATCTGTTCCAGCGGGGCCGCCTCACTCCACCAGGTTCTTCTCGAAGACGATCAGATTATCCGCGTGGGTTGAATCCCACCGAATCCCCACGATGTCGTACCCCATCACAATCGCAAAATGAATGAACTCGCGCTGGTGGTTCAAACACTCGCAGCGGATGTACTCATATCCGTGATCCTTCGCCCAGGCCTGCTGCGCCTCCTGCAACTGCCGGCCGATCCCGTGCCGGCGGATATCCGTCACCACGCCCCCCAGCCAATGGTAAAACATCCCCGGCTTCAGTTCGAATCCGATCCAAAACCCCACCGGCTTGTCGTCGATCCGCGCCAGCAGCGTCAGCGCGTTGTACCGCCCCATGAAGCGCCGCTTGAGAAAATCGATCTCGCGCTTCGGCCGAAAAATGCCGTTGTACAGCTCGATCGCCTGCGGCAGCAGCTTCTCGTCCGCGATTAATATGTCCGCCTGCGCCACCGGAACAACCTCCTTGCTTCGTCACCGACTACACCGCGCGGATTGTAGCCACGGCCAAGCCGGTTTCCACCCCTCCGGTGGGGCAGACATTCTTGTCTGTCATGGCTGGATGAGCGGCAGGCGTATTCAATTCTGGTGGGGCAGACATTCTTGTCTGCCATGGCCCGATGAGCGGCAGGTGTATTCAATTCTGGTGGGGCAGACATTCTTGTCTGTCATGGCTGGATGAGCGGCAGGTGTACTCACC
>DAIOHQ010000090.1:0-16994 GCA_036744635.1 Tepidisphaeraceae bacterium
CAGGAGATAGCGCGAATTTGAAACACCCTGGCGCGCAATCGTGTTCAGCGGACGCAATTCTCCCGTCCGCTGAAGCGGACCCTACGAAAAAAAGCAGAGGCGCCCAAAGGACGCCTCTGCTCCTATCTCACGTTGCGGCCGGCCGATAAGCCGAATTCTGTTTCCCCTCTTGCGAGAGGAGGCGACCATTTCTCTGGGACCGCGATCGCTCGCGGCCTCAAGCAACCTACCCGCGAAGGCGTTCACCTTGCGATGAACCGCGCCGGACCAGCGCATCCTCCGCTTATTTGGTCTTGCTGCCGGTGGGGTTTACCCTGCCGCGAATGTCACCACCCGCGCGGTGCGCTCTTACCGCACCATTTCACCCTTACCAGCGCCCTCGCGGGCGCTTCGGCGGTATCTTTTCTGTGGCACTTTCCGTCGGCTTGCGCCGCCTTGACGTTATCAAGCACCGTGTCCTGCGCAGTTCGGACTTTCCTCACCTCAAGCCAGAAGCCCAAGGCGCGATCGCCCGGCCCGCCGCAACAACAACATTATAGCATATTCGTAGCACGGCCGTCTCGCCTGTGGCTTCCACCAGCATCCTCGTAAGCCACAGCGCGACTTGCGCCTTGCTTCTGGCGGCGGCAATTTCACACGCTACTATCGAAGCACAGGATCTTCACCAGGAGCCAACCCATGTCCATGACCGCCAGCGTAACCCTCGCCGACCTCGAAGTCTTCGCCGATTCCCTCGACCCCAAAGCCGCCGCCGCAAAATATCTCGAGCACGGCGCAATCGTCGTCCGCGGCCTGATGAAGCCCTACATGGAACGCATCCGCCGCGATGTCGAGCAGGCCGCCAAGGCCGCGATTTCCCTGCTCGACCGCGCCTACAAGGTCCCCGAAGGCTGGATGACCCCCGATGGCACCCTCTGGCTTCCCGCCCCCAAAGGATATTCCCGCGACAAGCAGATCATGGTGCTGGCCGCCGGCTACAAGAACAGCGCCGCTTGCCTGCAGTCCGCCAGCGACAGCAAATGCCTGGACATTGTCGAAGCCATCCTCGGCCCGGACATCGAGCTGTTCCTGGATGGCCAGTGCCTCTACAAAGAGCCCACCGGCGGCCACGCCAAGAACCTCCACCAGGATGCCGCCTATTTCGAGCACCGCTACGAAGGGCCGGTCGGCGTATTGAATTATTGCGTCGACACAGACCTCAACAACGGCGCCCTGCACGTCATCCCCGGCACGCACAAAATGGGCCTTCTCAAGCATATCGACACTTCCAGCCATCTCGGCCTCGATCCTTCGGAATGGACGTGGGAACGCGCCCTGCCCATCACCGGCCAGGCCGGCGACGCCATCTTCTTCAACGTCAAGACCGTGCATGGCTCGAAGAACAATTTCTCCAACGCTTCGCGCCCGGTGATGATCCACCGCTACCGCCGCGCCGATGATTACGTCGTGGTCTATGGCACCCTCACCGAAAACCGCGCCATGGCCGAGAAGCTCGCCGCCGACGCCAAAAAGGAAAATCAGTACGGCTTCATGGTCCGCGGCGCCCGCCGCTACAATCCGGACCGTCAAGCGTAGCATGGGTTTCCAACCCATGCCAGACGATCCCGCAACGCCCATATGAGCGTCTCTAACAAAATAAAACTCTTTCACCACGGACACCGAGACACGGAAAAAATCTTTGAAACTGACGTATATTTCTCCGTGTCTCAGTGTCTCCCTGTTTTTCTGCCGGAAGAAGGAACCCCAATGCCCAACCTCACCGTAGAAGGCACTCCCCCCGTAGAAGTCCCCCTCAACAAGCGCCTCGTCAACGCCCTCACCGACGAAGCCGCCATCGACCAGCTTCACGCCTGCGGCGGCAACGCCCGCTGCACCACCTGTCGCGTCGAGTTCATCTCCGGCGAGCCGGCCAAAATGACCGAGGCCGAAAGATCCGCCCTCACCAGCCGCGGCCTGATCAACACCCCCGGCCTGCGCCTCTCCTGCCAGATCCTCTGCGATCACGACATGGAACTCCGCGCCAACAGCCGCCTCAGCACCTCCGGCCGCCCCGACCCCGGCAAACGCCCCGCCGAAGAAATCCAGCCCCCGCCGGTCTGGATCGAATCCTGATCTTCAACCCGCCGCCCCGCAGGGGCGACAAGTTCCCGCAGTCTGTCAGGCGAACTGGTTGGAAGCAGTTGAACGGCGAGGCTAGAATTCAGCAATGGAATCGCCCATCAAAATCGATCCGAAGGTGATGCACGGAACGCCATGCTTTTCCGGCACGCGCGTAGCCGTTCAAACGTTTTTTGACTGGATTGAAGAGGGAAGCACCATCGACTATTTTCTGGAGCAGTTTCCCAGCGTAAAACGTGAACAGCCAGCACCTTGAAGTTCGCCTTGGTGGCGATGAACTTGCCGCTGAAGGTGAAGCCGGCCGGCAGCGTGGCCGTGAAATGAGCCAGGTCGGGAAGATAGGCCACGATTCCATCATCCGGCTCCAGCGCGGCCGACGCGGCGATCTTGTCGCGGAAAAAGTCGTACGGCGACTGAAACAGCACCGATGAGGTGTGGCCAATCACATTCGGACTGCTGAACGATGTCCCCATCCCGGCCGAGATGTTGACAGTAATATTATTGCTGAAAATGCCCCCCCAGTCCTGCGCCGCCCGGTTGAACGCCGCCATCGCCGCGCTGTTCCCCGCCAGCGTATCATCCGGCGTGATGATGATCTCCATCGCCGAACCACCGCGCGCACAGCAACCGATAACGGCAGCCACCAGGGCCGCGCCCAGCTTGATCATGTGATGCCTCGATCATGTGATGCCTCGCTGATTTTTTTCCGCCCCGGCGAATTATTCGACATGTCCAGTGCGCACGCGTGCAGCCCCTCACCGCCAAATGATTCATGACGCGGAGGAGGTCCTCAATACCGAAATGACTTTGGCTGAAGTTGGGGTCCCTTCAATCAAATAATCCCTTGCTGGGCATCTGGTCGCCCGATAGGCGACGCCTGATGAACTGCCCCAGCAACGGCACCGCAAAGGAATACTTCCCGAAGCGGTTCTTGTAGATAAGCCCTGTGTCGCACAGTTTCGAAAGCATCTGATTGACGTGGCTCGCGCTGAACGCCCGATCCCGATGCCCTGCTGATGCTTCCACAATTTCCGCCACCGTGAACTCGGCGTCAGCGGAATCCAGCGATGCAATGATGTTCAGCAACTCCCGCTGCCTGTCGGTAGCTCTGGACCAGCGGCCATCGAAAAAATCGGCGTCGAGCTTGCGCACGATCCCGCGCAGATCGACCAGCGGCGTCGCCTCGCCCTCGTCAATCCGCTGGATGAAGATGTCGTACACTTCCCGGCAGAGAAACTGGATGAAGTAGGGATAGCCGCCGGATTCCCGCACGATGTTGGCGACGGATGGCTCGGAAAAGGTGACCGGGCAACTGTCTTTGTGGATCGGTTCGGTAATCGCTTTGCGGCTGTCCGACTCATTGAGACGGTCGATGTGGATGACGTGAAACATGCGCTCGGCGAATGTTCTGGCCTCCACCAGCTTCGGGAACAGCGTCGGAAGCCCGGTTAGCGCAAGCATGAAGGGGATTTCTTTCTTCTGGATCGACTGAAATACGTCAAGCAAAAGTGACAGGGGGTACTGCTTGTCGGCCGCGTGGTCCGCAAGGTTTTGCGCCTCGTCGTACGCAAAGATCACGCCTCGTTTGCTTGTCGGTTTCAAGAATCGCCAGGCAATTTCAAGCACCGCCTTCAGCTTGTCGGCGATCAAGCCCGGCGTGGCCCTGAAAACATTTTCCAACGCCGAATAGTCCAGTCTCTGTTGCACGATTTCCGATTGCTTGCGCAGGCCGAACCCGACAAATTCCTCCTCGTGAATAATCAGTTGCGCCGTCACCACGGATAGATCCGCCAGCAATCGAATCGCCAGGCTCTCCTCGGTCACGCTGCACGATTCCGACAAATCCGTGCCCACCCAAAGCCAGTCCGCCGCTATCGCCTTGGGCTTGAAGGTCTCCAGCAGCACGGTTTTCCCAACCCCGCGCAGCCCGGTGAGCACAAGATTCTCAAGGATAATGTCCTGATCCAGCAGCTTCTTGAATTCATCAACCTCCCCTTCCCGCCCCGCAAGATAGGGCGGCATGTGCCCAGCGCCAGGCCGAAACGGGTTCTTGAACGTCTTTGCCGTATTTACCTCCTATTATAGATATGACTAAATTTATACGGACGACTAAATTTAGTCAATCTAATAACAGATACTAAATCCCCAACCGCTTCTTCCACGCCAAAAGCTGCTCCTCAAACGGCCTCCCCCCCGCCGCCCCGGCGCTCTGATACCGCTTCACCACGTTCCGCGCCCCCAGCGCCTCATACACCTCCTCCGTCACCCGCACATCGCTCTTCTTCCCAATCTCCTCATTGATCTCCTCCACCGAAAGCATCGCCAGCGCCCCCTTCCCCTCCTTCTCGCACCGCCCCACCAGCGTCCCCACGATATGATGCGCCGTCCGAAACGGCACTCCCCTGGTCACCAGGTATTCCGCCAGCGACGTCGCATCCAGAAACCCCCGCTCCAGCGTCGGCTCGATCTGCTCTTTGTCGTACGAGGCCGAGTTCACAATCGCGGCCGCCATCGTCAGGCAACTGCTCACCGTGTCATACGCCCGGAACACGATCCGCTTGTCCTCCTGCAAATCCCGGTTGTACCCGATCGGCAGCCCCTTCAGGATCGTCATCAGCGCAAACAAATCCCCATACACGTTCCCGCACCGCCCCCGGATCAACTCCAGCATGTCCGGATTCCGCTTCTGCGGCATCATCGAAGAAGAAGTCGTATACCGATCCGCGATCCTGATAAACCCGAACTCCGTCGTCATGTAAATGATCCACTGCTCCGCCCAGCGCGAGAGGTGCTGGGAGATCATGGCGCAGGCGTAAAGAAAATCGCACAAGACGTCACGAGATGCCGTGCGCTCAATACTACTTCCAGGCGGGCCGCCGAACCCCAGGTCGCTCGCTGTGATAGTCGGATCGATTGGGAGTGAGGTGCCGGCAATGGCACCGCTACCGAGCGGAATATCAATACTCATTTCATAAGTCTGAGACCAGGTCAGTCGCAGATTATTTCCCAAGATCATGGTCGCCCATGCGAGACATTCCGCGCCTGCCAAAATCGGCTGGGCGCGCTGCATGTGGGTAAACGACGGCATGACGACATCCGCGCTTCGCTCGGCGCATGCGACGAACGCCCCGCATAAATTCATGAGTCGCGCGCGAAGCTTTTCCGCGGCATCATTCACCCAGCAGATGACATCCGTCGCCACCTGATCATTCCTGCTCCTCCCCGTATGCAGCTTCCTTCCCGCCTCCCCAATCCGCTCGATCAGCGCCGCCTCGATCACCATGTGAATATCTTCCAGCCCCTCATCGAACACGAACGTCCCCGCCTCGATGTCCCTCTCGATCCCCTTCAGCCCCGCGACGATCTCATCCCGCTCCCCATCGCTGATCAGCCCCACCTTCGCCAGCATCGTCGCATGCGCAATGCTCCCCGCGATGTCATGCTTATAGAGCCGCCGATCATAAGAAATCGACTCCACAAACTTCTGCGCCATCGCATCCGCCCCCTCCCCAATCCGCGCCTGCCATGATTTATCCGTTGCCATAGGCCGACGATTGTAACGCAATCGCCGCATTTTGAATCGGCATCCGAAATTTGGCCGCCCCTTCCGCGCAACAAAAACCCCCGCCTCATCAGCGGGGGCTCTTTTCTATCGTGATGAACCGCCTTCTACCGCCGCCGCCGCAACAGCGCCAACGCGCCAATCCCCAGCAGCCCCAGGCTCGCCGGCTCGGGGACCGGCGTTCCGAAAACGTCGAACCGGTAGAGCAGGTCGGGTGAATGGGCGAAAGAATTGAGAATCAGCTTCACCGCGTTGGCGTTCCCGCTAAGACCGCCCGAAAGAAGAAGGTTGCCATTGCTCAAAGTCCCGATCCCAAAATTGGTGGCAGTGCCATAGGTAGTCCCGCCGTCCGTGGAAAGGGCGATGGCGATGCTCTCGGGATCGAAGTTCGCGTTATTGATGTAGTCCAGGTTGAAGGACGACAGGGCATAGGTGCCGGGGAAGTTCACCTGTAGTTCCGCCTTGCCGCCCACCATGCTGGCAGCCGTGCGGCGATACGTATACGCGGCGCTGCCGCTGGGATCCAATGACATCGAGTCCGAGTCCTTGCTGGCGTGCGGCGCGAGCATCGGACCCGCGCCCTGGCCATCACTGCCGCCGAACTTCTCCCAGGTGCCGGTGGGCGTCGTATAGGTGGTTTGCCCCGACAGTGTTTCGCTGATGGGGTACTTGGTCGCGTCGATCGTCTTGTTGTCGGTGGAATAGATCTCCATCCCGGCAATCCCGTAATTACCGGCGCCGTTGTTCTTGTCGATCTGCACCCGCACGTAGCGGCCGAGTGTCGGCGTGAAGCTGTTGTTGGTGAGGCTCGGCCCGTTGCCCGACCCTTGAGTGTAGCTGTATACGGGAAGTACCGAACCCCCGCTGCTGGTGAACTGGGTCGGATCGTTGCCCACCCAGATCTCGTATTGGGTCGCGTTCTGGGTGAAGGTGGCGTATTGCGCGCCCGATTCAACCATGGCAACCCGATTGATGTTCTGGGAATTGCCGGCGCCCAGGTCGAACTGGATCCAGTGAACATTGCTGCCGTCAGAAGCGCCACTCGGGTTCCAGAGCGCGTTGTTGAAGTATTTGTTGGCCTGGTTGCCCGCAACGGCTTGCGAAACCGCCCCGCTGTTTATGTCGGTACTTACGGCCGTGCCGTTCCAGAAAACCATGTTCACATCAGCGCTATCGGGATAAAAATCCGCTTTTGCTGGGTTGCCAGGGCAACCACTGCCGCCGCCGACAAAACAATACGATTCATTCCACAATTCAAGCGAAACATGAGCCCTCCAAAAACAGAAAAGAATAGACAACACTTCCAGACTTTGGGGGGCGGACCCTTCGATCCGCACGCAGCTTTCGCATCAGATAGCTCGAAGCTCATTTGCGCCGGCGCAGCAGGGCCAAAGCGCCCAGCCCAAGCACTCCCATGCTCGCGGGCTCGGGGGCCGGGGTGACGTACTTGGCTATCAGATAATTCTCCACCGACTGGCGATCGGCGTCGGTCAGCACGCCCTGGTAGATAAGGATCTCGCCGACATCGCCGGTGAAAAACGGACTGCCTTGATTGATGGCCCCGATGGTGGGGGTTTTCCATGTGACACGCCGATTGCCCGTGTACACATTCGTCGATCCGGTATAGCTGGAGCCGTTGATGAATCCGGCCCAGGTGCTGTTGTTGAGGCCGGCGTTGCCGGCGAAGGTGAAGTCGAAGACGGTGCCGCCCGTGCTGTTCAGGGTCACGGGAAGGCCGTCGCTCGCGGAGTCGTTGCTGGCCTGGGTCGCCACCTGGTTGTTATTGAGAAATCGGATCGGGCCGGCAACGAGGGGCGCGGTATCAAACAGCCCCTTGGGATTGGTCGCGCCTTGGGTCACAAAGAAGAACGTCCATTGAATGTGCGTGTCATCGCCCCCGACCGTGGCCGATGGCGTGGCCGCGGCAAGGTAGCCAGCGCCGGCGAAGTGGATGGCGGGCTGACCGTTAATGCTGTTGGGAACCAGCGTCGGGGCAGTGCCGCCGGCCGAGAAAGTGCCGCCGTAAACGAGGGGTTCGGTACCGGTGTTGGCCTGGTCGCCCCAGGTGGTGACGGCGCTGCCGGAAGTGCTGACGTTGGTGGCCGCGTCGAGTTGGATGACCAGCGTTCCACTGCTGACGGTGGGAACCGCCCGCGCCGCTGGCGCCAAGCCCAGCATCGCGCCGGCGGCCGCGATTACAGAGAAACCCATGTGTCGAATTGAACGCACGCGCATTTGCATTGCAGCCTCCGAAGAAAGGTGAATTGACAACGCTGTGAAGGGGTGTTGAAAGCCCTCGCAAGCCTGCTCTCTATTTTATATTTATGCCCGAAACATGGGGTCACTGTCAACTCAATTCTGCAATTGTTTTCGTAAGTCGTTGTTCCTACAAAGGTTGCGCCTCATGCGATGGATTGCCCCAATTACCCCGCCAGCATTCCCAGCCACTTGCGCACGTATCTCTGAACGACGCCACCGATGACGTCGGCGGCGACGCCGGCGGCCATCGCTTGGTCCATCACCTGGCGGTATTCCGGGTCATCGGCCAGCGAGGCGGTGGCCTCATCGACCAGCAGCATCTCATCCATCACCGCCGCCAGGCGCGGATGGCTGGAGGCGAAGCCGAGCCATTCCGATGAGATCGCCCGCCGGACCTGTTCTTTCAGTTGTGCCTGATCCATTGCTCCTCCTGTTTCCATGGCAACCATTGCAGACGCAACGACTGCAGCCAGTGCAAGCGCTCCAGGGCGGCATCGGCCGCCTTGAGGTTTCCCGCCGCCGCGGCGTCGGCGCTTTCCCATTGCGAATGCTGCCGCTGCAGCGCGGCCAGCGCCAGCGCGTAGGCCTGGCGATGCTCGATCACCCAGTCGGCCGACAGCGCGGAGTGCTCGCGCACGTCCGCGTCAAACGCCGCATCGAGACGGCGGGTTTGCAGATCGTTGAATTCCGCCAGCAGTTTCCCTCGCTCGGCCAGATGCTGCCGGCCAAGCGAGACGCCCTTGCGCGCCTGCTCGACGAGCTGCATTTCCAGATGCGTGTAAGCGCCGCAGCCGCTTGTGCAAAGCAATATCCATAGCAAAGTCATTCGCATTGTTTCCTCCTTCGTAGCACGGGCGTCTCGCCCGTGTTTCCGAATCCAAAACACGGGCGAGACGCCCGTGCTACGTCTTTTTGATCTCCATCACCAATTGCTCCTGTGTCGCGCTGAGCTTGGTCATGGCTTCGGCGTTGGCTTTGACGACGGAGATGAGTTCATCGAGGGCGACGCGGTCGCCCATGATGCGGCCGTGGGCCTCGTCGATCTGCTGCTCGCGCTGGCGGCTGGTGCGGCGCTCCCACAGCCACATCGCCCCCATCATCCCGGCCGCCCCGAAGCTGGTCAGCCCGTCGAGCCCGTTCACCGCATCGGCAAGAATCGTCCACATGATTGTCCCTCCAATTTGTAGGGTCCGCTTTAGCGGACAGAAGATCACGTCCGCTAAAGCGGACCCTACGCCCGCACCAACATCATCACATTGAGCGGGCGGCGGAGGTTGGCTTCGCCGTCGCCATCGGTGTCGATTTCCACGTGACAGGAGCGCATGGCGCGGCGGTAGAGGCGCTCGTACAAATCGGCGCGCACGCTCAGGCGGGCGACGTCGCCGGCTTCGGCCGCGGCCGACAGGGCGCTGTAGATCATCTGCAGCGTGCCCAGCACGCAGGGCCGGCGCAGCGATTCGGGGTTGAGAACCTCGCCGCCGGCGCTGGCGGTGCCGGGGAGAATTCCGGCGGCCTGCAGCAGCATGGCGCTGACGATGCCCGACTGCGGCGAGAACGTGCGCACGGTGTAAGTCAAGCTGCCGGCTCCCACCGGCGCCACCTGGCTGGAGCTCACATACGGCAGCAGGCCGTCATAGAGCGCGCTGATCGTCATCTGCGTGGTGCTGTCGATGGAGACGATCGGATAGCTGCCGGCGACGGCGCCGCTGAGCACCAGCACCTGCCCCGCGGCAATATGCGCCGCGGCCAGCGAGCCGGCGCCGATGGTGAAGGCGGCGCTGCTGAGCGTGCCGCTGCCGGCCAGCAAAGTCTGCGACGCGAACACCGCATCGCGAAAAATATTCGGCTCCCAGTGGAGCAGGTCTGTGTCGTTGCAGAAAGTCATGATTCCTCCCGGATGAAATGATGAATGCGGAATGATGAATGATGAATGCGGATCCAATTCAGCATTCATCATTCCGCATTCATCATTTGCTTAAACCTCGGGGCCCGGGCCAAGTTCCCGACCCGGGCCCCTTCCCACCCTCCGTCCGTCTCGGCCTCCTTACGCGGTGAAGCCGCTGATTACGCCGTGGGCGTTTTCGTTGCGCAGCTCCAGGGTGTATTCGCCGAGGACCTGGCCGCTTTGCTTGTCGCCGGTGACGCCCAGCGGCTTGTACTGGAAGCTGCGGCCGGCCAGCGGCATCACCTCGATGCGGCTGGAATCCAGCAGCAGCACCGATCCGATCGGCACCCAGCGGCTGAGGACCACGCGGCAGACGCCGAAGTCGCTCTCGTAGACGCTGATGTTGTTCTTGAAGTGCTCATCGTCGGCGGTGAAGCGGCGGTTGGAGCCGACGAAGTTGTTGATCGAACGCTTCTCCTGGCCGCCGACCACGATCAGGTCGATGCGCCCGCTGCTGCTCTTCCAGATCAGGCGCAGGGCCTCGTTGAGCTGGGTTTCCGTCAGCGCCGTGCCGCTGGGAAAGCCGCTTGCGCCGGGGACGAATTTGTTGCTGGAGATGAATCCGAGCACGCCCTTCATCGTCCGCCGCACGGTGGAAGAGCCCTGCTGGGTGGCCGCGGGCGAGCGCCCGTTGACCACGCAGTTTTCCAGGTCGCGGAGCAGCTCGCGGGTGCGCTGCTGCTTCTGATAGTCCAGCTCATCGGCGACGCCGAGCTGGCGCACGGCCAGCTCCGATCCGCTGACCTCGACGGTCGAGGCGAAGATCTGGGTGTAATTGGTCAGCCGCGAGCGCGAGGTGAAGCGGGCGGTGTCGGCGGCGGCGCCTTCGAGGGCGGCGTTGCCGAGGATGTCGATCACCGAGCCGTCGGTGATGGCGGCGGCGGTGGTGCCGCCGTAACCGCGCGTTACCGTCAGCTCGGAATCGACGGTGCTGATGGCGGTGACCAGCATGATCTCAGCGCTGCCTTCCTGGCGAATCTGGTCGCCAACGCGGAAGCGGCCGACGTTGGAAACGACGAACGCGGTATCGCCGGTGGGGCTGGTGATGTCGGTGTCGTTGATGGTGTCGCTGTTGGGCAGCAGGGCATCTTCGAGCCACTCGTGAATGGTCGAGCGCGCCGGGCGAACGGCGTCGCCGAGGGCGTCGAGCAGCGGGGTTTCGTAAGGCGAGGCGATGGCGACGAGGTCGGCCACGTCCTCGGCGATTTCGGGAAGAGTCGATCCGGCCGTGTAAGTTGCTTTTCCGGTGAATGCCATGGGAGTCTCCTATTGGTCAGTTGTCAGTTGCTCGCAAAGTCGGCAGTGGGCAGTCGGCAGTAAAAGGCCGCGTTGTTTGCCCTTCGCCGTTTCTCCGATTCGCCGTTTCTCCGATTCGATTCTTCTTATCTCACCGCCCTTCTGAGTTGCAGGAACTCGATGAGGAGTTTGCGGTTCTGGGTGCGGATCAGTTCCGCGGCCAGCCAGTGCAGGCGGCGCCGGGATTCGGCGTGGGGGTCCTGGGGCGCGGGTTGGTCCGCGCTGGGGGGCGATTGCACTGGTGGTGCTGCTGTTGCTGTCGCCGTTTCGTTCATCTGGTCGGGCATGACTGCCTCCTTTGGGAAAAAGTTGTTAGTTGCCAGTTGTTAGCGGTCAGTAGCCGAGTTCCTTGAGCAGGATTTCCGGGGCGATTCCCAGACGGTGTTTGATCTCGGCTTCCTGGAGTTTTTCCAGGTCGTTTTCGGGGAGGGGGCTGGGCCAGTGCAGCTCGATGCCGCGCTCATCCGGTGTCGTTTTGAATGCGCCGGCTTTGTCGAGCCAGGCGAGGGATAGTTCACAGATGCGGATGAGTCCCTGGCCATAGGTGGTGCGCTTGCGGTCGGTTTTGGCCAGCAGGGAGAGGAGCGTGACCCGCAGGGCGGCGGCGCTGGTGAGACGGCCGATGCGCCCTTTGATGGCGCCGGCGGCGATGGGCGAGACGCCGCTGGTTTTGTCGAGCGCCTCGCGCAGCTCGCCGATGTGCTCTGTTTCCGATGGGCAGCCGGAGTCGCCGCCGAATTCGACGATGTCGGCCTGGTCGTTGTCGCTCATCCACATGCGGCCGGGCGAGACGGGGAGCTGGTTGAAATTTTCGATCCCCTTGCCGAGATACATCTTGAAAGACTGCAGGGTGATGCGGTTGGCGCGGTCGCTGAGGCGGGTGTTGAGCTCATCCTGAAGCGGGATCAGCGGCTCGACATCGCTTTGGCCGGGGTAGCTGAAGGGAAGAGCGGTGTTCTGAATGTGGACCAGGGGAATCTCGCCGAGGGAGTTGGCGCCTTGGCCGATCAGCACTTCATTTTCGTAGCGTTGCCAGCGGTCGGGGGAGATGATCTCAATGATCTGCACCGATTGGCCGCGGGCGGCGGCATTTCCGTTGGCGCGCCAGGCCAGGAGGCGATCCATCCAGTGTGCGCGCCTGACGATGGGCGGCTGGTTGTTCGCGCTCGGCCGTTCCCATACTTGGCCGTAGGCGTTGACGATGCGGTAATCGTGCTGAGACAAAAGAGGCAGAGCCCGCGCCGGCTCGACGATCTCGAGGCGGATCATTCGGGCGAGGCGCGGAATATCCGCGCGCTGCGAGGGAATGCTCGCACCCGTGTCCGTCGAGTCGTCGAGGCCGAGCGCCGGCGGGCTGTCGCCCGCTGGAGCATCGGCCGCCGGCCGCCCCTGTCCCCCCTGTTCCCCCCTTGAGGATTCCGCGGGCGCATGCGGCGCCGGCGCGTTCTCTGCCTGAAATTTCACGAGTACATCCACGAATCCGTACACCGCGCCGAGCAGGGCCAGTTGCTGGAGAAACTGGACTCCGCCGTTGGCGTCGATGATGGCACGCAAGAGCTGTTCGATTTCCTTGGCGCGTTTGGCATTGGCGGCCAGGGAGGCGATGACGACGTCCTTGCCGAAGAGGTAATCGACCATGGTCTCCACCCGCCAGGCGATGTCGTTTTCAATGACGACTTCCTTGCGGGCGACGCCGGCGATGGGCTGGGGGAAGCTGATTTCCGAGCCGGCGCGGGCGCCGGTGATGCGCGAGGGCAGGCCCCATTCCTGGCTCTGGCGATAGGGTCGGTCGGCGCCGGCATCGGCGTCGGTGACGCCGCAGACGAGCATGGCGTTGCGGTAGTAGGCCCAGAGGCGGCGATAGCGCGGGCGCTGGGTTTCGATGAGGCGGGCGAGGTTTTCGCGCAGTTCGGCGGTGCTGTTGGCGGCCGCGTTTGCGCCGGCGTCCGCGCCGGCGTCCGGCGTCAGTCTTGTCAGTTGGTAAGCCATCTTTTTCTCCTTCAAAATCGGTCTCTCTACCTATGGGCGGAGTTGCGCTGGCGGCGCGCCGGGCGCGCAACGCGCAGAGGGAGATGGCAGGATTTACCGGGAAATCCGGGGTAAAATTTTTTTGATTTTTCGGATTTTGTGTCTGGAAGGCGTTGCGCTGGCGGCGCGCCGGGCGCGCAATTCGATAGTTATGAACGATTCTGAGGGGGATCGGTCAGATTATTGACGGCGATTTAATGACCGCGAAGGCGCGAGGGGGCGAAGGGGACGCGAAGAAGAATTACTTGGCCACAGATGGGGCACAGATTTGCAGAGATATAGGATGGAGATGGAGCGATCAGTCTACCCAGTCGTCTTCGGCAGGGATGGGGGTGATGGGGGGAGGAGATGGGGATGAGGGAGTTTCGGCCAGGGCGTTGAGGAGGGAGCGGGCGTGTTGTTCGAGGGCGGCGCGGCCGGTGGGGGTGAGTTCGATTTCGGTGACGGGTTTGCCGGCACGGAAACGTTTGTCGATGGCGACGAAGCCGGCGGCGGCGAGGCGGCGGGTGTGGGTGGCAAGATTGCCGTCGGTGAGGCGGGTAAGGCCGCGGAGTTCGACGAAGTCGCGGCGGGCGGGGACGAGGGCGGTGAGGATGCGCAGGCGACCGGTGCTGGTGACGAGGGAATCGAAGGGCATGAAGGGATTATCGGACGATGGGGGAGGAGAGCTTGAGGGGATGGCGGAGTGAAGCGGGATCGCGGGGCGGCGAATGGTTGAGTGGAAGTCGGGGCGGCCGAAGAATATGGCTGGATTCGGGCAGGTGCGTACACCTGCCGCTCATCCAGCCATGACAGACAAGAATGTCCGCCCCACCAGGATTGAGTACGCCTGCCGCTCATCCAGCCATGGCAGACAAGAATGTCCGCCCCACCAGGATTGCGTGACCAGCCGGCAAAAACGCTGCTCGCAAGCGAGCAGGTTAGGCGGGCATGGCGGACAGGAATGTCCACCCCACCAGAACGGTGGGCGAGTACGCCCACGCTACTAAACTCGGACAGGTAGATTTGTGGCGAAGGGCAGACGGTGGCGAGTATGCCCACCCGGGCGGGGGTTGTGGCATGGGCTACCAGCAGCTACCAGCCCATGCGCTTGAAGCGCAGCGTTCTTTACCGCCACAATATGCCGCGGAGCGCTGCGCTTCGTGCGCATGGGCTGGTAGCCCATGCCACGTCAAGATTCATTTTTTCTTTTTGCCGGATTCGTGGAGGTTCATGGCGGTGGCGCGGTCTACGGTGCTGGTGGATTTTGTCTGTTGGCCGCGAAGTTCGGCGAGGGCGGTCTGGGCCTGCTCCAAGGAAGTGGTGCGGAGGAGTTCCTTTTCCGGGCGGAGCTTGACGCCGCAGAACATGTCATAGTTGCTGCGGAAATCATTCACCTTTTTGTAAAGCGTGGGCATTTCGCGGGCGGCGAGACGCACGTCAGCCTTGAGCGACTTGAGCTCCCGTTCCCATTTCGCCAGCGCGGCGGCCGGGGCGCGGCGGTTTTCCTTTGCCTTTTTGATGGCCGCGTTGAGCTTGGCGCCGGCATCGACAATTCCGGCATGGCGGGCGTAGTAGTCGAGCGAATACCAGCGCCAGTCGCCGGTGGTCTTGCGATCGAGCTTGCGGGCGGCGGCGGCGAGCTTCTTTTGCGCCTTGGGAAAATTGCGGTCCTCGACGGCGAGCACCGCGTCAATGGCTTCGGGCGGCATGGCCTGGTTGTGCATTCCTTCCAGCACGTTCTTCACCATCGGACGAAACTGCTGCTTGGGGTTCCAGGCGAGGCTGAGCATGATGAACTTGTTGATGTCATCGTAGCGGCCTTCGGTGTAGGGGAGCACGCCGTGGACGCTGGAGGCCTGACTGAACAGGGTATGCAGCACCTTGGGCATCGGGTAGGTGCCCCAGGTTCCCCAGCCGCCGGCCATGGTGATGTCCGGCCAGAATATGATCTTCTTGCCTTTGCGGGCCAGGGCATCGGAGATTTTCAGGCGCTCGGGCGTCGATTCCTGCCAGGCGTTTTGCGTGCAGACGGTGTTGATGACGTCAGACTTGGCGACGAGGTTGGCGAGCTTCTGGGCGTCGCGATTCCAGAAATACCAGAAGTTGATCGAGCGCATGGGGATCTTGTCTTTGTAGGGCGCGAGCAACTCGATCGTCAGCTCCCAGTATTTCTTCCACCATGGGCGGCACTTGGGGCAGTCGCAGCCGCCGGGATCGGTGGGGAACATTTCGATCCAGTCGGGCTTGAAGGTGTCGATGAGTCGGCGGTTGTAATCCATGACGAACCGATTGATCTCCGGCACGGATGGGCAGAGGGTGAAGGGGACGGGGAACTGGCCCCAGAGGCCGCGCGGAATGATGTCGCAGTGATGTTCCTTGTGCTGGTCGTGGTATTTTCGCGGCACGAGATTGGGCGACATTCCCAGCCAGATCTTGACGCCCCAGGAGCGGGCGATGTCGGCGATGCGGGAGTAGACGGTGGCCATGGTTTGATCGCCGGTGGTGTCGCCGGGGGCGATCATCCATTCGGCGTACCAGAGGCCGATGGTGTTGAGGCCCCAGAGCATCATTTCGACGAGGTAATCTTCAAAGTCGTCGAAGCGGCCTTCTTCGGCGAGCCAGACGTTGTAGGAGTTGAAGGGGCGTTCGGGCTTGTCGGTGTCGCCGGGGTCG
The DNA here is from genome assembly GCA_036744635.1 of Tepidisphaeraceae bacterium. Lineage (GTDB taxonomy): Bacteria > Planctomycetota > Phycisphaerae > Tepidisphaerales > Tepidisphaeraceae > DAIOHQ01. The sequence goes on from DAIOHQ010000090.1 coordinate 15,864, forward strand.
CGCTGGGTGGGGAAATAGATTCCGCGGATTTCCAAAGCCGGCGTTTCGGTGATGTTGAGCTTTGGCCAGATGATCTTGCCGGCTTTGCCGCGCTGCATTTCGCGCAATAGGCGGCCGGCGCCGTAGAGCAGGCCGCGGGATCGGCCGGAGATGGTGAAGACGGGTTTGGCGGCGGGGCCGGAGGTGGCGATGGCGAAGGCTTCTTCGCCGCCGGGGACGTCGCGTTCTTCGAGGATGATGGACGGACCTGTCGGTTTCGTCCGCTCGCCGACGATGCGGGCGGCGGCGTTGACGCGCTTCTTGAGATGGGTCTTGAGCACGGCGGCGACGCGTGCGGCCCACTGCTGATCGTCGGCGTTGAGAGAAATACTTACGGTATTGGCCATCTTCGGACTCCTGGGAAAATTAAGTGGACGCTTCAAATTGCTGGGGAACATGCTATGGAAAATTTCTGGCGGGGGAAGGGTTGCGGGGGCAGAGAATCCAGAGTCTCGACATGCCGGTGACGGCAAATTTGACAGCACCCTCTGCAGGAAATATCATTGGACATTATTATAGACATATTCGCTGTAAACACTTATCGAGAATAGGTTTGAGCAAGACACCAACACGGACATTTGAACGGTCGCATCCCTGGCTGCGGTTCGAGCTCAATTGCCGTCCTCGAAGCAATCATGGCGCACCTGTACCTGGCATGGATCCATCCATTTCCCGATGGGAACGGGAGAACGGCGCGGCTGGTGGAATTTCGGATCCTGCTGAACAGCGGTGTGCCTGCGCCGGCGGCACATCTGTTGAGCAATCACTACAACAAGACGCGCGATGAATACTATCGGCAACTGCGCTATGCGAGTCAGTCTGGTGGCGATGTCTTACAGTTTATTCAATACGCCGTGCGCGGGTTTCGCGATGGCTTGCGCGAGCAAATCAGGCACGTGGTGCGCCAGCAGGCGGAGGTGGTATGGCGCGACTATGTTCACGAGAAATTCCAAAACAAGCGATCCGATGCTGACCGTAGACGTCGAAATCTCGTGCTCGATTTGTCGTTGAAGAGACGGGTCGTGCCACAAACCCAGCTAACACTACAGCGCTACGTCCGCATCGGATAGGAGCGAAGTCGTGAGTTCTTGG
>DAIOHQ010000091.1:0-16878 GCA_036744635.1 Tepidisphaeraceae bacterium
AGGCAAGCCTCAATTAATCCCCGCGGCGCGCCCACCGTTCGTGGGGAAGGTCATTGGGGATCGCGGATCGCGGATTTTGGATTGGGGAATTGCAGGGTGGGCGTACTCGCCCACCGGTTCGGAATGGTGGGCGAGTACGCCCACCCTACGGCTCATGACTCAACTTGCTAACAAGGAACTCTGGGCGATTTTTGATGCTCGGCGGGTGAAGGCGCCGGAGCTGAAGGGGTTGGATTCCGCGATTAACGGCATCGTCGGGTGGTTCAAGAATCGCCGGCCGATGCTGTCGAAGCTGAAGGCGCAGGCGGGGCGGATCGAGAGGCTCGAGCCGGAGACTCACGCGCTGGGGGCGACGCATTTTCGCGATGCGGTGGCGGAGTTGCGCGACCTGGGGCGGCTTGGGAAACTGCAGGGGCCGGCGCTGGAGCGGGCGGTGGCAATCGCCCGCGAGTCGGCGGTGCGGACGGTGGGGATGCGGCCGTTTCCGGTGCAGGTGATGGGGGCGCTGGCGATGTGCGGCGGGGCGGTGGCGGAGATGGCGACCGGCGAGGGCAAGACCCTGACGGCGTCGCTGGCGGCGTCGATCCTGGCGTGGTCCGGGCGGCCGGTGCACATCATCACGGTCAACGATTATCTGGTTGCCCGCGATGCCGAGGAGATGGCTCCGGTCTATAAGCTGCTGGGGCACGCGGTGGGGCACGTGGTACACGAGACCACGCCGATGGATCGGATCGATCACTATCGGCGCAACATTGTCTATTGCACGAGCAAGGAACTGGTGGCGGATTTTCTGCGCGACCAGATCGCGCTGGGGCCGCTGCGCACGAGCACGCAGACCGCGGTGGGACAGCTTCTGAGCGCCCGCGGGCCGCAGCGGCTGATGGTGCCGGGATTATTTCGCGTGATCGTGGACGAAGCAGACAGTCTGCTTATCGATGAGGCGGTGACGCCGCTGATCATTTCCGATTCCCCGGATGATGAGCCGAATACCACGCTGTATGAGGCGGCCGACAAGCTGGCGCAATGCCTGACGGTGGGGCGCGATTTCACCATTGACTGGACGATTCGCAACGTGGAGCTGACCGATCGCGGCGATGAGCGGCTGGATGAGCTGGTGGGAAACAGCGGGTTTTGGAAACGACGGCGGCGGCGCGCTGAGCTGGTGACGCAGGCGCTGGCAGCGCATCAATGCTACATTCGCGATGAGCAGTATTTGATCACCGAAGACGAGAAGGTTCAGATCATCGATGAATTCACCGGCCGGGTGATGGCGGACCGGTCGTGGCGGCACGGGCTGCACCAGGCGATTGAAGTGAAGGAGCGTCAGCCGGTGACGGCCGACAAGGAAAATCTGGCGCGGGTGAGTTTCCAGCGCTTTTTCCGGCAATATCCGGAGATGAGCGGGATGACCGGGACGGCCTGGGAGAGCGCTGGGGAGCTGTGGCAGATTTATCAGCGGCCGGTGATCCGGATTCCAACCAACAAGCCATGCATCCGCAAGCACCTGCCGACGCGCATGTTCACGACGATGGACAAGAAATGGGATGCGGTGGTGAAGCGGGTGTGCGAGCTGAACGACAAGGGGACGCCGGTGCTGATCGGAACGCGCAGCGTGCTGGCGTCTGAGGAGGTGAGCGGGCGGCTGACGGAGGTGGGGCGGGCGCATCGCGTGCTGAACGCCAACCAGACGGCGCAGGAAGCATCCATCGTGGCCGAGGCGGGGCAGCTTGGGCAGATCACGGTGGCGACGAACATGGCGGGGCGCGGAACGGATATCAAATTGGCCCGCGGGGTGGCGGAAATCGGCGGGCTGGCGGTGATCGCCACCGAGCCGCACGGCAGCGGGCGGGTTGACCGGCAGCTTTTCGGCCGGGCCGCACGGCAGGGCGATCCGGGGACAGCGCAGCTTTTCAGCTCGCTGGAGGATGATCTTTTCATCCGGCATGCCCGGCATTTGCGGCGATTCTGGCGCGCCATTGGCGCCAAGGGGCTGATCAAGATCGCCCAAGCGCGGGCGGAAAAGATGGCGCGGTTCCATCGCAAGCAGGTGCTGAAGAGCGACGACTGGATGGACCAGAGTTTGCCATTCTGATCGTCAAAATGCAGGTTCACCGCCGAGACGCAGAGAGCGCAGAGAATTCATTGAAACCACAGACGAACGCAGATAGAACAAAGATGGTTCGCGGTCATGCCGGCGCGTGAATCTATGTTTATCCGCGTTCATCGGTGGCTCCCTCTTCTCTGTCTCTTCTCTGCGCTCTCCGCGTCTCCGCGGTGAATAATCCGCTGGCCTGCCCTTTCCATTGGCGCGAAAATCGATCATAATGCCGAATTCAGCCGGAGGCGGCGCCGTTGGCCGCTGCTGCCATTACGAGAGGAATCATCAATGGGCCCGACCAACGTCGCCTTGGTCAAGTTATACCAAACGGATCAACGCTACCGCGAGGCGCAGGGGCGCCTGGAGGCGGCCACGAAGAATGTCCGCGTGCAGGACCGGCGGGTGCGCGACCTGACAGAGAAGTTGAATGTCGCGCAGACCAAACTGCGCGAGACGCAGACACACGGGGCGGCGATGGATCTGGACATGAGGTCGCGGGACGCGAAGATCGAGAAGCTTCGCAATCAGCAAACCAACGCCAAGAACAACAAGGAATACCAGGCCTTCCTGATCGAGATCAACACCGAGAAGGTGGATCGCAACAAGGTGGAAGAAGAGGCGCTGAAGGCGCTGCAGCAGGCGGAATCCCTGCAGAATGAGATCAAGGAATTCAACGCGCACCTGGCCACCGAGCAGGCGAAGGCGACGACGATGAAGGGTGAGGTGGTGGCGCGGGTGGCGGAGTTGCAGGGGGAGATCGACGCGATCAAGCCGGAGGTGGACGCGGCGCGGGCGGCGGTCCTGCCGCGGGCGCTGGAGGCGTTTGACCGGCTGGCCGACCGCTTTGACGGCGAGGCGATGGCGTCGCTGGCAAAGCCCGACCGCCGCCGCGAGGAGTACATCTGCAACGCCTGCAACATGTCGCTGGTGGTGGATGTGTATAACCGGCTGCACGCTCGTGATGAGCTGGTCTTCTGCCCGAGTTGCCGCAAGATTCTTTACATTCCCGAAGAACTGCCGATCGAGACGGCGGTACACAAGGTGAAGGAGCGGCGCGAGCCGCGCGGCAAGGCGCCGCCGGCGGCGGTGGGGCGGCAGACTTCCGCGTCGGACGTGCTGCGTTCGATCAGCGTGGAGGAGGAAGAGACACCACCGGCGGATGAAGGGAATGCGCAGCCGCAGTAGGCATGCACTGCGCCAAGCGGTGCGTTGGGATGCTATAAGATTCTGAGCTCCACGTCAGTTGCGCCCCACGATCGGCGGCAGCGCCTTCACCCTCCGAAACGTCAATCCTTTCTGCCAGCGCACTTTTTTGGTTACCAGGCGAATGCTGCTGAAACGGCGGAGCAGGCTGCCGATGGCGATGCTGGCTTCCATGCGCGCAAGCGCGGCGCCAAGGCAGAAGTGCGGGCCGGCGCCGAAGGAAAGATGGCGGTTGTTTTCGCGGCTGGGATAGGCCAGGTCTTCGATCAGGTCCATACGGCCGGTGTCCGGGACCTTATCGAGGCGTTTGTCTGTGATCTGCTGGATGCGCGGGCGCAGGTTTTCCAGCATCTTTGGGGAGAAGGCTTTGGTGAAAATCGCCCGTACGCGGGTGTGTTGCGGTGGATCGAGGAACAGCAGCGAGACGGCCTCGATATCCGAACGCGGGGTGCTGCCATCGGGCACACCCAACTGCTCGCGCACGGCACGGGGGAGGCGGTCGGAGGCGAAGGGGTCTTTACGGAAGCGCGGGTCGCGGAGCATCGTCATGGTTTCGGCATAGCGCGTGATAACCCAGACCGGGGCGAGGGGATCGCGGCGAACCGGCTCGCGCTGGCGCAGCTTGCGGTAGAGCGGGTAGGGATTGGTGACGAAAGCGGGATGCGCCAGGCTGGGGCCGATGAAGATTTTCCATGCCAGGCGCGGGAGGCGCAGAATCTTATGCGCGGGAGCGAGCAGACGGGAAAGTGACGGCCAGCGCGGCGGCCGTCGCGCGGGCGGGCGGCGACGGGGCATTCCTTGCGCGACCCATGCATGCCGCGCGGATTCGGCACTGGGGCGGGAGAATCCCAGGCGTCGCAGGAGTTCCGCCGCGGGTGTCGCTTGCGCCACCGTCAGCGCCAGGGCGACGTGCTCAGTGCCGACGTGGGCATTCCCGAGGCGATTCGCCTCGGCGGTCGCGATATCCAGCAGGTGAAGAAGCGTTGATGATAGCCGGCCGGCGCTGCGCGGCGGATTGGAGTCGGATGCAGCAAGAGTCTGTAGTTCTTCCAACAGCAGCGGGATGTGCAGGCCGCTTTGTTCGAACAGGAAGACGGCCGAAGATCCCTCACCCCAGCCCTCTCCCGGAGTACCGGGCGAGGGGGCCAGAAAAAGACGGTTGCCAAAAACATGCGCTACACCCGCTGCCGGGGTCAAAGCAGCTCCACCGCCAAGGCGACGGCTTCGCCGCCGCCGATGCAAAGCGAAGTGATGCCGATTTTCGCGCTCCTGCGGCGCATCGCGTTCAGCAGGGTGACTAGGGTTCGTGCCCCGCTGGCGCCGATGGGATGGCCGAGGGCTACCGCGCCGCCGTACACGTTCAGTTTCTCGTGGGGGATTCGGAGCTCTTGCATTGCCACCATCGGGACGACCGCGAACGCCTCGTTGATCTCGAACAGGTCGACGTCCTTCACTTTGAGCGCCAGTTTATCGAGCAACATCGCGATAGCCCCTATCGGGGCGGTGGTGAACCATTCCGGTTCGCGTGATGCCGTCGCGTAGCCCAGGATGCGCGCTTGCGGGGTTACATTCAGCGCCTTGGCCTTTTCTGGCGACAGGACGATTACCGCTGCCGCACCATCGCTGATGCTCGACGCATTTCCGGCCGTCACCGTGCCCTCGGCGCTGAAGGCTGGTCGAAGCTTTCTGAGTTTCTCCTCGTTGAACTTCTTGGGTTCCTCATCTTCCGTGACCTGCGCTGTTCCCTTTCCGGCCGGGGCCTGCACCGCCACGATCTCATCGCCGAAGATGCCGCCCGCCATCGCGGCCAGGGCGCGCTGGTAGCTGGCGATGGCAAATTCATCCTGCTGTTCTCGCGTGAACCGATACTTCGTGGCGCAGCGGTCGCCGCACGTGCCCATGTGCTGGTTGTTATAGACATCCCACAGGCCATCCCTGATCATCGAGTCGATCAATTCGCCGTTGCCCATCCGATAGCCGTTGCGGGCTTTGTCGAGCAGGTAGGGGGCGCGCGACATATTTTCCATTCCGCCGGCCACCACCACGCCGGCGTCGCCGCACTGAATCGCCTGGGCCGCCAGCATGACCGCCTTCAGCCCCGAACCGCACACTTTGGAAACAGTCGTCGCCCCGACGCTGACCGGCAGGCCGGCGGCGATCATTGCTTGCCGTGCCGGGTTCTGGCCAAGACCGGCGCTGAGCACGTTGCCCATGATCACTTCATCCACCGCATCGCGACTGATCCCGGCACGCTGCAACGCGGCCTGGATTGCCACAGCCCCTAAGATCGGCGCCGGCACCTCGGCAAACGCGCTGTTGAATGCGCCGATGGCGGTGCGCATGCCACCGGCCAGGTAGACTTGCTTCAACATGATCACTCCTCTCGCGGCGGGGACTCAAGCCCCACTATGATTGTATGCCGTCAGGCAGGTGAAATGGCCGGGGGAGAGGGTAGCGCGCTTGAGTTGGCGGGCGGGGCGGGAAGGATGCGAACGCGGCGGCCTTCGATCTTGAGCCGGCGGTGTTGGAAGAGCCGGATCGCTTCAGGGTAGGCAATTTTCTCCTCTTCGAAGACGCGGTGGGCCAGGTCGGCGGGCGAATCTTCTTCCAGCACCGGGCAGACGCGCTGCAGGATGATGGGCCCGTTGTCGTAGCTGTTGTCGGCGAAATGGACGGTGCAGCCGCTGATCTTGCATCCGTGATCGAGGACGGCGCGGTGGACCGTTTTCCCGAACATCCCCTTGCCGCCGAAGCTGGGGAGCAGGGCGGGATGGATGTTGATCACCCGGCCGAGGTATTTTTCCGGCAGTTCCAACAGGCACAGCCAGCCGCCGAGGCAGACCAGATCGACGCCGGCATCATTGCAGAGGGAGAACACTTTCTTGCTGAAGTCACCCACCGATTCAGCGGGCTGCCGCTCGACGACGAAGCTCATCAGCTTGGCATCCGCGGCGCGCTGCAGGCCGGCAAGTCCGGGCTTGGAGCCGATCACCAGATTGATCCGGGCATCAAGCTGACCGGCGGCGATGGAATCGATCAGGTTCTGCAGCGTCGTGCCGCCGCCACTGACGAGAACCGCGAGCTTGAGGGGGGACTGATCCATTGGTTCCAAACCCGCGCTCTTCCGTAGCACGGGTTTTCAACCCGTGCCAGCCCGCGATTCGATTACAACCGCTTCTGGCACTCGAAACCTTCCAGGCATGGGTTGGAAACCCATGCTACGGGCTTGCCAGCGCCCGCACGGCGGCGGCGTCACGGGCGCTGAGATCAGGATATTCGGGATCGCTGCCGACATCCGGCCGGCGTTTCCAGCTTCGGGCGCAGGCCGGATATTTGTCGCGGCGATCCACCACCTTCACGGTCACGGCCGGCTTCTCGGCCGTCGCTTCGGCGAAGCTGTGGAAGCCGGCGCCGACGAGATCTTCCAGGTCAGCGCCATACTTCTGCAGGCGCTGGCGCATCGCGTCATTGTCGATCTGGTAGATCACTTCCGCGTCCAGCGCCTTGTTCACGCCGGCCTCTTTCTTGAGGGCATCGAGCTGGCCCAGCGCCTGATTACGCAGGTCCATCAGCAGCTTCCATTCTTCGCGCTGATCGTCGCTGACCCCCCCTGCCTTCCCTGACGGCTCGGGCAGCAGGGCCAGGTGGACGCTGGACAAAGATGCCTCATGCTCCGGCTTGTGCTGGATGTGTTCCCAGGCCTCGTCGGCGGTGAAAACGATCATGGGGGCGAGCAGCTTGGTCAGTGCAACCGCCATGTCATACATCACCGTCTGGCAGCGCCGCCGCAACGGCGCATTGGGCAGCTCGCAATAGAGGCGGTCCTTCATCGCGTTGCCATAGATTGCGCTGATCTGCACCGAGCAGAAATCATGCAGCAGCCGAAACGCCCGGTGGGTCTGGTAGCCGTCGTAGGCCTCGCGCACGTCCACGATGAGCTGATCGAGCTCGGCCCGTGCCCAGCCGTCGAGGCTTGCCTGCGGCACTTCCTGCCGGTCGGTGTGCCAGTTGAAGTCATACAAATTCGACAGCAGATAGCGCAGCGTGTTGCGGATCTTGCGGTATTTGTCGCCAAATTCCTGAATGGCCTTGGGACTGGTGGGGATGTCGCCCTGGTAGTCGACGCTGCAGCACCACAGGCGCAGGAGGTCAGCGCCGTGGCGGTTGATTTCCTGCGTGGCCGTCACGTATTCCTTGTCGCTTTTGGAGACCTTGGTGCCATCGGGCTTGACCACAAACCCATGCGTCAGCACCTGTTTGTAGGGCGGCTGGCCAGTTGCGCCCAAAGCCAGAAGCAGCGAAAGCTGGAACCAGCCGCGGTGCTGGTCGGAGCCTTCGAGATAGAGATCGGCCGGGAAATGCAGGTAGGAGCGGGCCTGCAGCACCGCGTGCCAGGAACTGCCGCTTTCGAACCAGACGTCGAAGATGTCCTGTTCCTTGCGGAGGGTATTGGCGTCGAAGCCTGCGGGATACTGGAAGCCGGCACCGAGCAGTTCGGCCGGGGAATCGGTGAACCAGGCATCCGATCCCTTGAGGCGGACATGTTTGGCGACGGCGCGGACGCTCTGCGGCGTCAGCAGGGGCTGGCCTTTGTCGTTGTAGAAGACTGGGATGGGCAGGCCCCAGGCGCGCTGGCGGGAGATGCACCAGTCGGGGCGGGATTCGAGCATGCCCTGCATGCGGGCGCGGCCCCAAGCGGGGATAAACTCCACTTTGTCGGAGACGGACTGGGCGGCGCGCTGGCGCAGAGGAAGCGGCCCTGGACTTGCGTTTCCCGATGCGAAAGGCTTGTCGAGGGCGATGAACCATTGTTCGGTCGCCCGGAAGATCGTCGGCGTCTTGCCGCGCCAGTCGTGGGGGTAGCTGTGGGTGATGGTTTCTTCGGCGAGAAGAACATCGAGCTCGCGCAGTTTTTCGGTGATGACAGGGTTGGACTTCCAGACGTTCATCCCGTGCAACCACTGCGGCGTGGTGTCGTCGAAGGTGCCGTTGGCCAGGACGGGGCAGTAGATCTCCAGCCCGTTGGCCATGCCGGCGAGGTAGTCCTCTTCGCCATGGCCAGGGGCGGTGTGAACCAGGCCGGTGCCGTCGGTGGTGGTGACGTAGCCGCCGAGAAGGATCTTGCTCTCGCGATCGACGAAGGGATGGCGGTAGGGAGGCGCGGCGGCGGCGAGTTGTTCGCCGCTGATGGGCTGGCCGATGATGCGGAAGCTGTCGACGCCAGCTCGGCCGGCGAAGACGCGCTCGACGAGTTCCTGGGCGACGAGTCCAGTGCGATTGCGCCCGTTCTTCACGTATTCGACCGTCACGTACTGCACCTTCGGCCCGGCGGCGATGGCGAGGTTGGCGGGAAGGGTCCAGGGCGTCGTGGTCCAGATCAGGTAATGCAGCGGCGCATCGGATGTGCCGAATGCTCCATTCGAGGCGGCCGGGAATTCGACATAAATACTGGGGCTGGAAACATCCTTGTACTCCAGCTCGGCATCGGCCAGGGCGGTTTGATTGGTGATCGACCAGTGCACCGGCTTGAGCTGCTTGTAGACCAAATCGGCCTCGACGAAGCGGGCGAAGACTTCGAGCGTCTCAGCTTCGTATTCGCGCTTCATCGTCAGATAGGGATTGTTCCACTCGCCGAGGATGCCCAGCCGCTGGAACTGCTCGCTCTGAATGTGGACGTATTTTTCCGCGTAGGCATAGCAGCGCTTGCGGATGTCCACGACGCTCATGGCGCGAAAATCGTGGCCCTCCTTCTTGATCTCCTCCTGGATCTTGTGCTCGATCGGCAGGCCGTGGCAATCCCAGCCGGGGACGTAGGGCGTCTGGAAATTTTCCATCGTGCGGAAGCGCAGGATGACATCCTTGAGGGTCTTGTTGATGAGATGGCCGATATGGATATCGCCGTTGGCGAATGGCGGGCCATCGTGCAGCACCCATTTGGGGCGCTGGGCCCGCGCCGTCATCAGCTTCTCATACAGCCGGCCTTCGCGCCACTGCTGCAGGCGCTTGGGCTCGTTCTGCACCAGCTTGGCCTCCATCGCAAACGCCGTCTGCGGCAGGTTGAGGGTTTGCTTGTAGTTTTTCTTTTCCGGGGCTTCGGTGGTCATATTATTGTCCGCTTGCGGCCGGGCACGAGTTAAAAACCCGTGCCGCGAGTTTTCAATCTATCCCAACTGCGGCACAAGTTCACGCGCGCCACCCTCCAGTCGAATCTCTTTCCACTTACCCTTGAGAAACCGGCCGCCAATGAACAGCCCAAGGATGATGCCGTAGACGGTGGCCAAAACCCAAGGACCCGCGAGAAATTGCGGGGCGAACGTGGCCGCGAGAAACCCGCCGGCCACGGTGATCCCCCAGCACAAACCAAACGTCGCCACCGCCGGCACGAACGTATCGCCCGCCCCGCGCAGCGCGCCGTTGTAGACGATGTACATGGCGTCGAAGAGCTGATAGATCGCCGCGAAGGTGAGATACATCGCGCCGATGCGCAATATTTCCGGATCAGCGCTGAATACGCGAATGAGCTGGTTCCGGCCAATGTAAAACAGCACCCCGCAGCCCATCATGTACGCGGCCGTCACCTTGAACCCCAGGTGCGCTCTTTGCACCGCCACCTCCGGCTTCCCCGCGCCGATATAGCGCCCCACCAGCGCGGTCACGGCGTTGGCAAAGCCGATGGCCGGCATGAAACTGACCACCATGTAACGAATCATAAAGGTGTTGGCGGCCATCGCCTTCTCGCCCAGCCGGCCGATGACCACGTTGCAGAACAGTGACCAGGCGAGGATATCCGCGATGAACTGCGCCCCCGACGGAAGGCCGACCAGCATCAGCGTTCTGAGTACCGCCGGCCGCGGCTTCCAATCCAGCGCGTTAAACTTCGCCACAAGTTTTGGCCGCAATGCAAACGCCACCAGAAGGAGCAACTCGAAGCTGACGCCGATGTTCTGTCCCCAGGCCGCTCCGGCGACGCCCATCGGCTTCACGCCGAGCGTGCCGAAGACCATGATCCATGCGGCGATGATGTTCGCGCCCACCCCCAGCACCGCGGCCACGAATACTTCCACCGGCCGATTCACCGCCAGCAGAAATTGCCCGAAGGCGGTGGAAGTCATCTTGATCACTGCCGCATAGAGCAGAATCCGAAAATAGATTCCCTCCAGTTGGACCTGCTGTGGACTGTGCCCGAACAGATGAAACATTTTCCACGCGGTTGGCAGAAATGGCAGAAGCAGCAGCGAATAGACGACGGCAAACCAGATTCCCTGCCAGAGATAGCGCCCGCAGGCGCGATAATCCTTGCGGCCGAAATGCTGGCTCACCAGGGTGTTGACGATCCAGATCACGCCCATGCCGAAGCCCAGCACCGACAGCGCCATCATCCCGCTGTTGGCGGCGGCGGTGGGTTCTTCGACGCCGAGATGGGAGAGCATCCAGGTGTCGATGAACTGCATCACCGTGTAGGAGGCCATCTGCGCGACGGTGGGGGCCGCCAGGGTCAGCAGCTCGACGATGGGTCGTTTGGGCTCCGCGTCGACGGCGATGGAGTTGAGAACCGCGTTCGCCATTTCACACCAATACTTCACCAATAAAAAACCCCGAAGCCGTCGCTTCAGGGTGGTTCATTCAACGCTCAAAACGAACCCTACATGCGACCGTGGCCAAGCCCGCTGCGAATCGTAATGGTCGCGATGATGTTCATCATATATCTGGCGATGGTAGACTGGGCGGGGATAAAGTCAACTTGCTGCAGCGGCCCATTTGGCGTGGCATTGGCTGGGAGCCGGTTCCGCGCAAGGAGCGAATGGCGCCAGAATTTCCAAACCGCCCTGCCATGAAATTTCCCGCCTCCGTCGCGGCGCGTTTTGGTTTACGATGATCCTGGCTTAACCCGAGGAGTCCCGTGGCTGCTGGAACCGATCACGCACACACCAACCGATTGTCGGCGGAGACGTCGCCGTATCTGCTGCAACATGCCCACAATCCGGTTGACTGGCATGCCTGGGGGCCGGAGGCGTTCGCCGCGGCGCGGGCGCAGAACAAGCCGATTTTCCTGTCGGTCGGCTACAGCACCTGCTACTGGTGCCACGTGATGGAACGGCAGAGTTTTGAGAACGAGCGGGTGGCGGGGGAGATGAACGCGCGCTTCATCAACATCAAGGTGGATCGCGAGGAGCGGCCGGATGTGGATCAGTTGTACATGATGGCCGTGCAGGTGCTGACGCGACACGGCGGCTGGCCGATGAGCGTTTTTCTCACGCCCGACCTGCGCCCGTTTTATGGCGGAACGTATTTTCCGCCGACCGACCAGCAGGGCCGCCCCGGCTTCATCACGTTGATGAAGGGAATCGAGGATGCCTATCGCAATCGGCCGCAGGATGTGGAGAAAACCGCAAACCAGCTCGTGGATATTTTGAAGCAACTTGCCCAGCCGGCGCCGCCGGATTCGGCCATCGCGATCAATGCCGCGTTCATCGACTCGCAGGTTGCCCGCGCCATCAGCGACTACGATGCCGAGCACGGCGGCTTTGGCTCAGCGCCCAAATTTCCCCGGCAGACGCTGCTGGAATTGCTGCTGCGCTACATCGACGAAGATCCCAATCAGCCGACCAGCACCGCCCAGGGCGACACTGCCCGCTTCAAGGAACAGGTGCGCCGGCGGCTGTTTCATACGCTGGATGCGCTGGCGGCGGGCGGAATCCGCGATCATCTGGGCGGCGGGTTCCATCGCTATTCGACCGATGCGCAGTGGCTGGTGCCGCATTTTGAAATCATGCTGTACGACAACGCGATGCTGGCGTGGATCTACGTCGATGCCTATCGCCAGAGTGAGAACCGGCAGTATGCGGCGGTGGCGCGGGGGATTCTGGATTTTGTGCTCCGCGAGATGACCAGCTCATCGGGCGCGTTTTACACGGCACTGGATGCCGAAGTCGATGCCCGCGAGGGGCTGTCCTATCTGTGGACGGCGGAGGAAGTGGAGGCGCTGCTGGGGAAAACCGATGCGCGTATTTTCTCCAAAGTGTATGGGCTGGACGAGGGGCCGAACTTCGCCGATCCGCATCACGGGCCGGGGCATCCCGACACCAACATTCTCTACATGCCGGATACGCTGGAGGACATCGTCGAGGAGATTTCCAAAATTGACGTTTCGATACGCTCGACGGACGACCTGGAGAAACGGCTGGCGGCGATGCGGCAGACGCTGTATGCCGCGCGAAGGAAGCGCAAGCAGCCGCTGCTCGACACCAAAATCCTGACGAGCTGGAACGCCTTGATGATCCGCGCCTTTGCCCATACCGGGAAAATATTGCAGGAGCAGAAGTACATCGACGCCGCGGCGCGGGCGGCGGATTACCTGCTGCGCCATCACCGCAAACCCGATGGCGGCCTGTATCGCGCCAGCCGGCCCGATCCGGTGCGCTGGGCGGCGGTGCCGGGTGAAGAGGCGCATCCATCAAGCGCGGCGTCCACTGAAGCCCAGCTCATGGATGCGAAATCCACCCCGCCCGGATTTGCCCCAACCCAGCCGCAGTCCGGCGACGTGCCCGGCGCCAGCGTTCCGGGATTTCTCGATGACTACGCGTTCGTGATCCAGGCGCTGCTGGCGTTGGATGATGCTGGGCAGGAAAAGTGGAGGGATCACGCCGCCGCTTTGGCCATTACCCTGCTCGCCAAGTTTGGCGATACCGATACCGGCGGATTTTATTTCACGGAGAAAGGCGCGGCCGATTTGATCGTCCGCCAGAAAGTGGCCTCCGACAGTCCATTGCCGTCGGGAAACGCCATCGCCGCGATGGCGCTGCACGACCTCGGCCAGCCGCACGAGGCCCGCAACACCATCGCCGTCTTCGCCCAGCAGATGGAGGCCAACGGCGAGAGCATGAGCGCGATGGTCGAGGCAGCGCTGCACTACGTTCGCGAGCAGGGGGAATTCCAGGTGGCCCCATCCACCTCGGTGGCCGCCGACCGCCCGCTTTCGCCCAACCAGGTCGCGGCCGGCGTGGTCTCGCTGCGCGCGGCGTGGAGTAATCCGACGACGCTTCAAGTTCACGTCAACGTGCTGCAGGGATTTCACATCAACGCCCATGAAGCTTCGACGAACCTGATCGCCACGCAGTTGGCCGTCACCGGAAGGGCCGCGGAGGAGGTGGCTGGGATTGATTACCCACCCGGCGAAGAGCAGAGATTCGCGTTTGCAGCCGAGCCGCTGCGCGTCTATAGCGGCGATGTGGTGATGGTGGTGCGTTTCAAATCATCGCGCGCCGGAGCGGGCGAGGTGAGCCTCGCCATCTCCTATCAGCCCTGCGACGACCAGGCCTGTCTGCCGCCGGTGACCAAACAACTCGAGGTGACGACGCCGTAGCGAATGGTGGAGCAGACATTCTTGTCTGCTTCGAGATCGATGAGCGGGGCACACCCACCGAATCGATTCGAGTCCGTTCGGTGGGGCAGGAATGCCCCACACTCGCGGCCTCGCGGCAGACAGGAATGTCTGCCCCACCGAGGAGGCCACCCGAACGCGTTTGCGGAAGCGGCAGGCCGCTCTTATCGTTTGGTCGTGCGCATCGCCCTGGTCATACTCCACGCCGATCCTGCCCGCGGCGGGGCGGAGCGCTACACGGTCGATCTGGCCGCCGCGCTGGCGGGGCGCGGGCATGAGGTGACGATAGTCGCATCATCGATTGGCGATGTTCCTGCGTCGGTCCAGCGTGTCGAATTGCAGATTACCGGCGCCACAAGGCTGTCGCGCTATCGCTCCTTCCTCGACCGCCTCGATGAGCATCTGCAGACGCACTCGTACGACATTGTTCACGCCATGCTGCCGGTGCGCTACTGCACCGTCTATCACCCCCATGCCGGACTGGCCGTCGAGGCGATTGCCAGCGGGCACCGCAAATACGACAGCCTGCTGACCCGCGCAATTTCGTGGCTCGCCAATCGTCTCAACCTCAAGCGCAACTGCTTTGGCAAAGTTGAGCGCGATCTGCTCACAAGCGACCGGCCGCCGATCGTCCTCTCGCTGTCTGAGGCGCTGAAAGAATCCGTGCGGCGCAATTATCCGCAATTGCCAGACCGCAACCTCATCACGCTCTTCAACGCAGTCGATCTCGGGAAGTTCGATCCATTCACCAGGCCGGAGTCGCGCCGGCAGCTTCGCCATTCGCTCAAGATCGAAGAGGGGGAACTGATGGCGCTGATGATCGCGCAGGATTTCCAGCGCAAGGGGCTCCGCCAGGCGATCGACGCCTTGGCCCGCACCCGCCACGCGGCCGCGCGCCTCACCGTCTCCAGCGGTCAGCCCGGCCGGCGCGAAATCGTGCTGGTGGTGGTGGGAAAGGGGGAAGTGAAGCAATATGCCAAGCTCGCGGCCGAACTGGGCGTAGAGAAGCAGGTCATCTTCGCCGGCCCGACTAGCGATCCATTCGCCTATTACCGTGCCGCCGATTTCTTCGTCCTGCCGACGCGCCAGGACCCGTGCAGCCTGGTGGTGCTCGAAGCCCTGGCGATGGGCGTGCCGGTGATCAGCACGCGCCTCAACGGCGCCTGCGAGATCATGGCCGGCGGCGTACACGGTTTCGTTCTCGACGATCCATCTGACGTGGTGGCGCTGGCGCAGGCGATGGTGCGGATGACCGACTCAACGTTCCGCCGCCAGGCCGCCCAGGCGTGCCTGCTGCTGCGGCCAAAGCTCGCCTACGAGCATCACCTGAACACGCTGGAACAGGCCTATGCCGCGGCAATGGTTTGATGGTGGGGTATGGAGCGGAGACCACGATACCACGCTCGAACGCTTCTGACTTGTACCATGCTCTCAAGGACTTTTTCCGGCACAATTCCACCTGGCAATGAGCACGTTTGGGTATCCCCACCCCCTTCCCCACAGAGGGATGTCGGATTACGCCGACAGCTTCTATGGGGAGGAAAAGGTGACGGGGGAGGAAAAGGTGACGCACGTCGAATGCAGTGAATTGACGGGGGAGGAAAAGGTGACGCACGTCGAATGCAGTGAATTGACGTGTATGAAGGTCTTGCGGCGATTGGACTATGCCGCTGGCCTGCGCACGGGCAGCGTGTACTATCCCAACGGCCAGTTGAACTATAGCGGCATTCTCAGCCCGACCGCGCCCGATGATTGGTTCGAGTCGGGCATTCCGATCACCTGGTTCGCGACAGAGGACAGCCTGCCGTTGACGACTGCCTATTCCTATGATCAGACAGATGACGATGGACGGTTTGATGAAGTGACTGATGCGCGGGGGAATGTCACCAAGAGCTACAAGGATGAGCTGGGCCGCATCGTCAAGACTGTCTACGACGATGGCACGTTCATGCAGACGTTGTATGGCATCGGCGACAACGCCGTTTCTGGCCACACGGTCTCAGGCCAGACGATCGATGGGTATCAAGCCACCAAGATCGACCAGCTTGGTTTGGCCACCGATTCCTTCTACGACGCTGCTGGTCGATTGACCGATACGTACCTGCCCGCGGTGGACGATGCCGATCCGGCATCGGACACCTTTGGCGAGAGCGTGCGTCCGCACTGGCATTATGGGTACGACGCCAATGGCAACCAACTATCCCAGACTGATTCCAAGGGCAGATCCCGCTCCCCGGTAGTTCCGGCCAGACGCCCACCGGCGCCATGCAGTTCCAGCAGGATTGGCCCGGTCTGTTCATACGTGGCGATGACGCGATCTTCATCGCCGCATCGATCCGCGAACTCGAAAGCCGACTCGCAGGCACCCACGACGTTGGCATCGGTATGGCGCTAAGCCGTCTCACGAAGATCGCGGACATCATTGAGCGTGACGTCAAGGCGCGGCCGGGCGAGGCGGGATAACCAAACACTGCAATGGACCGGCCCGGCCGGCTGAACGTTCCTACGTTATGCACTGCGAGGGACGCCGATGGCAAAACGCCGCCCGCTCTACAGCCAGCGTCACGTGATACCGGCGGATATGTCGGCGCAGCAGCCAAACAACTCGTACGTCCCGATCACGGAGTACGAGAGCAAGCGTATACCGTGCAGTGTCAAGGTCTCTGCCAGCACGCGACTCGGGCTCCGCTCGTCGGCGTTCCTGGCCGGCGCCCCCAGTTTCTTCGCCGCTTCCACCAAGGCCCCCAGCAACCGATCGACCTGCCCTCCCCAGGCCCATCGCATCCACTGCTCATAACGCCCCCAGGCCCGCATCGTCTGCTTGCCCTCCAAAGCATGCGCTGCGGCATACAGGTAGGTCAGCAGATGCAGGAAGTCCAGAATCGCCACGAACCCGGCCCCCAGCAGGTGCATCTCGAACAACGTCCAGTTGTACTTCTGCCCATCACACACGCACGCCTTGCGTATGGCCCGATCCAGCCCACGCCGGTGCACCTCGGCCGACACCTGCCAGCCGAACACCTCCGAGTTCTCCATCGTCGCCACCGCCGTACGCACCGGATTCCGCCGGTCACGCTTCTTCCGGTTCCTCTTCTGACGCCGGGATTTCCTCTTCGACTCCGACTTCGACGACCCCGACACGGACGAACCTCTCTCGCCGGGCGGACCATCCGTGCCCTCGGCCGTGCGCCCATAC
>DAIOHQ010000092.1:0-16849 GCA_036744635.1 Tepidisphaeraceae bacterium
GCTCGAAGACAAGAGGGCGGGCAGACCCCGCCCCTACAATAATACTGAGGTTAACCGTTATGCCCGCACCGTTGATTCGCCCCGCCATGCTTGCCGATCTGCCGGTGATCAATGAGATCTACAACCATTGCGTGCTGCATTCCACCTGCACGTACCAGGTGGAGCCGGAGACGATGGAAGGCCGGGGAAAGTGGTTCGTCGCCCATGGGCACAAGCATCCGGTAATCGTGCTGGAAGATGGCGGCGCGGTCGTGGCCTGGGGATCGCTATCGCGCTACCACGCTCGTGCGGCCTATAGCGCGACGGTGGAGAATTCGGTCTATGTGCATCACGATTTTCATCGCCGCGGGTTTGGCCGGGCGCTGCTGGCGGAATTGATCCGCCTGGCTCGGCTGGCCGGGCATCACACCATTATCGCGGCGATCGACGCCGAGCAGGCTGCCAGCGTGGCGCTGCATCGAGAATTCGGATTTGTCGAGGCCGGCAGACTGGCGCAGCTTGGCTGGAAATTCAATCGCTGGCTGGACGTGATTTACATGCAATTGCTGCTGACGTAGCGGAAATTTGCCGGAAAATCGTCCGATAAGTGTCGCAGCAGAAATGGCCTAACCGCCCGATACCGGAGGCTTTAGCAGCAATCGAAAAGCCTTTGTGCTTGAGCCTGTTTGTATTCCAAACATTTGCGGGCCTAGTGTGTCTAAGAGAGTGCGGCCTGTTGTGATGGCCGCGGTTCCTCGCCTGGCAATTCGATCTTCGGCATGGTGCCGAAAGGAGTGGTCGCCATGATTCGCAAACTAGCAATCGCAGCCGTGGGTTTGATGATGGGGGTACTGCCGTGTGCGGCGCAAGCGGGGCGCCACGGAGGCTCGAGCGTGTCGATTGGAATCGGGATCGGCATATCGGGCGGGTATGGCGGATATGGCGGCTACGGGTATTACGGGCCGCGCTATTATGCGCCGACCTATTACGCCCCGCGGTATTACTGCCCGCCGCCGGTGTACTACTCGCCGCCGGTGTATTACGCGCCGCCGGTATACTATTCGCCACCGACGATCATCTATGAGTCGCCGCGGGTGTACTATCGCGATGGCTGCAACGACGGGTATTACTACCGTAGCGAGTCGCGATATTACTACAACCGCTAGGTTCCGGCGGTTTCAATTCAGAGTCATTCAGAGCCGGGCATGATTTGCCTGGCTCTTTTCGTTGAGACATTTATCGACAAGTAGGGGCGTAGCCGCCCACGGTTGGCGAGTACGCCCACCCTACGGCACGTCATGGCAGACAAGAATGTCCGCCCCACCAGAATCAGCCGATCTGATAGGTGCCGTTGTTGGCGCCGATCACGCGAAGCTTCTTGAGCTGGCGGGCGCGGATGGTGGCGCCGGCCTGCACGTCGCCGGTGACGAAGAGCGACCCAATCTGGTTGTTCACCTGGATGGTGACGCCGGAGAGGATGGATCCGAACACGTCGAGCCGTTTGATGCTGTTGTCGATTTGCAGGCTGGAGGCGAGGTCGCCGCCGACGCGCAGGTACTGGATGGTGCCGGTGACGTGCAGCATGTCACCGGGGTTGCCCAGGCCGCCGAGCAACTGCACCTTGCCGACATCGCCGTTTACATCCAGGCCGCCGTTGGTCATGCGGCCGCCGATGAAGACATTGCCCACCGAGCCGCCCTTGCGGGCGGTGCCGATGACCTTGATCTTGCCCGACAAAGCGCCGCCGATGCGGACGGTCTTGATCGAGTTGGTGGCGCTGATGTCGCCGACCATGTCGCGGGCGATCGTCAGCTTTCCGATGCTGCCGTTGGGGCCGACAGCGCTGATGACCGAACTGCCGCCGACGGTGCCATTGACATTCATCTTCTTGATCGGGCCGGCGATCACCATGTTTAAGTTGAAGATGTCATTGGCGGGCGTGAAGGCGTTCAGCCTGCCGGTGCTGACCTGCAAGCCGTTGATGATCGAACGGGTGGTGATGCTGGTGATCGAGTTGGCGAAATTGAACGTAGTCGGACTGTTCACCGGATCGGTCGAGCGAATCTGATACGCGCTGACCGGCCCCAGATCGCGCGACCCGCGGGCATCGACGTTCTCGATGATGCCGGTGTCGGTACGTCCTGCGATGTTGGGCGCTGCCGCCGACGTGCCAAGCGTCGCGTGGATGTCGGTGAGTTTGTTGGGGATGAAATGGAAATAGGGATCAAATTCCTCGCTCTCGCTGAGGCGCACGTCCGAAGACATCTGGTCCGTGCTGAGCAGCGAGCCGTTGCCGGTGGCATTGAAGCCGCTGTCTGACGCGCCGCCGAAGAGGGTAACGTCGCGAATGCCATACCCGCCCACCGTGATCTTGTCGATCCGGCCATCGCCGACCACGCCGACGATCGAATCGAAGAAAGCGAAATTGGCGCTAATGGGCCCCACGTCCGAGGCGGCAAAGACGCTTCCCATGATGCCGCTGGCCCTGATGCTCTCGATATCAAATCCGGGATGGTTGACGCCCTGCTGATCACCCGGTTCGGGAAGAAATCCGCCAAGCTGCCATTCCCTGGTCTGTTCATAGGTTTCGGCGGTTTCGGTTTCCTGGTTGATGATCCAGCCATTGGTGAGATCCACGGAGCCAATATGCGAAAGCGATACGATGTCGCCGCGGATGTCGGCGTTATGGCCTTCGACGAGATCGATGGGACCCGCGGCAAAGACGCCGGCGTCGGCGAGATCGCCGCTGCCGCTGGGAAGCACGCCTTCGCCGATCTGGACGTCAGTGAAATGCGCTTCCGTTGGAGCCGGCGGTGGGGTTGCGCCAACCGGTTCCGACTTGGTGGTGTCGACGACGGCGGCGAGCGTGGTATTCAACCCGACGATCGGGCCGTTGATCCCTTCAAACACGGCCGGGTCGTCGCGGCCATCTGCATTGGCTTGAATGAGACCGACGTCGCCGCCGATCTCAATATTTCCCAGCGACTTGTTCGCCTGGATGGAGATAACGTTGCCGCCAATGTTGATGAGGTTGTGCTGCTGGTTGAACGGGAATGTGTCGGTTGCAACCGTGCGGGCATTCACCGCGACACCGATCGGCTTTTTCATGATGCCGATGAAATCGCCGGAGAGAGTGCCGACATCGCCGACGTCGAGATTGGCGATCTCGCCGTTGGGAGTGTTGTTGACGATGGATGTAAAGTCTCCGGTACCGCTGATGCTGAGCACGTCCACCGTGGCGCCACCATCGACGCCGATGCGCAGGTCGGTGCTGGGCGTTGGCGCGACGGGTGTCGTGGAAGTCGTTGTCGTTGTCGTTGTCGTTGCCGGAGGCGGCGGCTGCACCACGAGCTTGTTAGTGGTCTCGTCGCGGACCACCGGCCGACCGGTGCCGGTGTCGGTGATTTGGCCGATTTCGACACTGCCTCCAAGGCCGGTATTAGTCCCGGTAATTTGCAGCGGGCCGTCAACGCTGAAACTGATGACAACCACGCCGGCGCTGCCGCTGATCGGATAGGTCAGCATGTCGGTGATCCTGGGTCCGACGAATTGGCTGTTGGTATCGCTGACCGGCTGGCTGGGATCGAAGGCCGGGTTCACCTGCACATCCAGCGGAGCGAAGGTCATCAGCCCGCCGGAATCGTCGGTCAAGTTGACGACCTCACCAATATCAAACCCGGTCGCTTCGGGCGTGCCGCCGCCGAACTGGCCAGGCCGGATAACGCCATCGAGCGGGGCTTTGATGTAGCGGACGTTTCCGCCGGGCCCGGTGTTGATCAGGGGCGCAAACAGCTCCGTGGTGGCGTCGATCAGATCAATCGTTCCGTCGGTGCCCACCTGGTCCCAATTGAGATTGTATGTGCCGGATACGATATCGCCGCGAATGGTGCCCATGGCCGCATCGACGTAATACAAGCCATCGACCGTTGTGGCCGCGTCAATGATCTGAATGTCGCGGCCAATGGCGTGATCCTTGTCCGTTTCAATATCGATCGAGCCCGTGGTCGCATGAATGAATCCGATGCTGCCGTTCATCAGGGCCAGGGGTGCACTGACGCTGCCGCCTTGGATTTCTCGGATGTTACCCGGCACGTTATTGGGTTTATTGCCGGTGTTGGCGATCGCCCAGAACGCGCCGCCAGTATTGTTCTTGGGAGTGACGTACACGTTGCCACCCGCCCAGATGGAGCCGATATCGCCGCGCGGCGTCTGGAAGCCATCGCGATCGTCAGTGGGATCGAGGATATTCCCGGCCGCGACGATGCCGCCGATGGGAATTCCACCGATATTCGTTCCCACGCCGGTGAGGACGATGTGATAGGGAATGCGCAAGGCGAGGTAGTTATCCGCGCCGCTGCGGGTGAAACCGGGATCGGCGCCGGCGGCGATGCGGTAGGATCCGGCCTTTTCCGCGATGAATTGGAACGGCCGGCCGTTTACTTCGCCGGCATCATTGTTCGAGAAGTCGGTGGCAATCAGACGGTTATCGGGGTCATAGACACCGACACGGACGCCGCTGCCCGGAGAGTCGAGCTCCACGGTCACGGTCTGCCCCGCCAGAAGCGGAATCGCGTACCAGTCGGCGGTGATGGCCGGCGGGGGCGGAGCCGGCGGCACCGAAGTCGGCGACTGCAGCGCGATGCCATCGATTTCGACGCGGTCGGGATCGTTATTGTTCAGCGTGCCGACGAACTGGGGCGTGCTGAAATCCTGAGAATCCCATGCTGGTGATCCGGTGAGGAATCCGCCGGCAAAGGTGCCCCCGCCGGTGCCGCGTGCTTGCCCCACGCTGGCGGGCATGTCCGGAGAATTTGGATCGTTGTCGACGTTCACGGTTCCGACGAAATCCTGCTTGGAGATGATCTGGCCAAGCTGGCCACCCACGTGGACGTTAAAACCAGTCGAGTAGTGCAGCGCCGGCCCGCCCACCGCCGAGTCGGACCCAATGGTGCCCAAGCTTGCGATAGTCGCGATGTCGCCGCCGATACTGACGGCGCCGAACACGCCGTCGCCGATCACCGAGAATGAAAATTTATTGGCCATGCCGCTGGATTGGCCGGCCAGCAGCCAGCCGGCGTAGAGCGTCTGCATCGATCCGGGGACATTGACGGTGCCGGTGAAGGTGCCGCCGAAAAGGAACGATCCGAAATCCTGCGGCTTCTGGGCGCCAGTTGCGGCGCTGATATCGATAATGTCCAACATCGCCGATTCGTTCGAGCTTCCCTCATCGACGGTCGGGTTCAGCACCGTCACCGGGAAAGCGCGCTGCAAATCGGTCGCGCTCGCCCCGCTGTCGACGGCCAGCAGCTTGCCGATGGTCGGATCATATTCAATGGCCAGGAACGTGATCGGCAATGAACCCGCCGGCGTTTTGACGACCGTGCCCACCCGCGCGTTAGTGACGTCGATGTCCACCAGGCGGGCATTGGTCACATCATGCGCAAGCAGCGTGCCGGCGGTGGTGAAGTCCATGGAATTCACAGCCAAGTTCTGGCCGGTGGAGGGATCGGTCAGGGTGTCGATCACCCGGATCGGAGCGCCGTTCTGCGGGTTCACCTGGATCAGGCCGTTGGTGTCGTTCACCACCCACAGCTTCTTGTCGGGCGCGAAGGCCATGGCGGTGACGTTGGCGATGTTGGTCAGCGTGCCGATGGGGATGAAGTGGCCGAACTCGGGCGATGAGGGGTTGTCGATGATGGTGCCGAGGGTGGTGGCGCCGCCGACGTTGTAGATTGCATACAGCTCGGGGATGCCGTCGCCATTGAGGTCGGCGTAATCCATGCCCTGCACGTCGCGGAGCGGAGCGCCGGTTGACGCCAGCACGATGCCCGCGCCGGCGAAGGCCTGGTTGGTGGTGCGGTCGATCAGGGCCAATTCGTCGTTCTGCACGAGATCGCCCTGGGCGTTTCGCAGATCCGAATCCATCACCGCGATGGTGCCATCGGGCGCGATGGCCATGCCGGTGATGCGGTCGAGGTTCGCTCCCAGCATCGAGCCGGCAAATGAGGTGTTGAAGGTGCTGTAGATCGGCGCGCCGGTGACCTGCAGGCCGGGCGTGATCGAACCGGCGCGGAACGAACTGACCGGCCGGTCCATCGTCGTTCCCAAGATGGGAATCTGATCGTCGTTGGGATCGACACTGATATCCTTTGTGCGCGCGCCGAGATAGAGCGCGCCGGCGCCGGCCGGTGAGTTGATGATGATCGGCAGGCCGGTATTGCCGTCCTGGACCCGCAGCGGTCCGGCATTCCCCGTGAACGCCGTCAGCGGCGCACCGTTGTTGCTGACGGCGGAGATCGAGATGGAGTCGGTGATGCTCGACTGGTTCACCTGGATGGAGAAAATGCTCGCCGAAGGCGGCCGCATGCGCGAATCAATAAAGCACAGGTCATCGCTGCCGACATCGGTCACCATCAGCACGCCGGGCTGATTGGTAAACGGGTCGCTGAGCAGCGGATTCCAGGTCATATCGCCGATGTCCAGGCCGCGCTTGGGCTTGGGATTATTGGCGATCGGGTGCGGGTCCTGTTTGTCGATGACGCCACCCATGGAGATGGCGGTGCCGCTGGAAAGGCGAATGCGCAGCAACTGCGGCGACTGACCGCTGTTGGTGGCCGAGGGCACGGTCGTGGTGGCGCCGACGCTGGCGTTGGGAGTCTCATTGGGGCCGCCGCTCACGTCGGTCTGGGCGTTGGTCACGCCCAGCACATAGGTGTCTTCCGGCAGATCGGGATTCCCCTGCACAAACGCCAATCCGGTGATGTTATTGACATTTTTGTTGTCGAGTGAAACGTTGAGAGTCGCGCCAAGACCGCCAGATGGATTGATCTGGGCAATGCTGCCGGTGCCGCCGCGCACCAGGAAAGCCCACAGATTTCCACGGGAATCGAAGGCGATATCGGAGACGTTGGCGAAATTGCCGGCGCTGGTGGTGCCGAAGGCGAAGGTGCCCCCTTCATTGAACACCTGGCCGGTGTCAACGTCGACGGAATAAAGCCGCGGCGTCGGGAAGGATGGCGGAGGCGTCGGAGGAGTGGGCGGAGCCGGCTGACCAGGAATGGGCGTGATCAGCACCGGCGCCAGCTTCGGCGTGTTGTCCACCGCGACGAAATACAAGCGGCCGTTGATCGGCGAAAACGCCGCCGCCGGCACCGACGTTACGGTGCTCAGGCTGTTGGCCGGGGCCTGGGTCGCGGCATTGGGATCGCGCGGCAGCACGGGATTTCCCTGGGCATCGGTCGAGAGGCGAAGATCGCTGGTCACGACACCCGCGCCGGTCTGATTGTTCAGGCTGACGAGCTGGATTTGCTGCTGCTTGAGGTTATTTGCCAGCACGACGGTCGCGAGATTGATCCCCCAGGTCTGACCATTTGAGCGCGAAGCCAGTGCTTCCAGATCCGCCGCCGACGGCGCTGCGGGAAACTGCCCGAAGGTCGTGGGTGCGCCGCCGACGCTGTCGAGACTCACCGGTTCGATGCCATCCTGCGCGCCCACGCCGCCGAGCACGTCCGCGCCGAGCTGGTCGAGCGGGCTGGCAACGAAATGGCCGGGAAGATCCGTGATGATCGTGTTGTTTTGGTCGTCTACGTACCCGAGCACGAAGTCTGCGCTCAGCTTGCTGCCGTTCATGTTGATCTGAGCGACGTTGCCGTTGGCATCCTGCCACTGAAAGACGTCGCCGCCGACCAGCACCGTCAGCAGCACGCGCGACTCCAGCCCCTCAATGGCTGAGCGAATGGCATTCAAATTCCGGGACTTCCGAGACGAGCGACGAGCGGGCATGCGCGTTCCTCCTTAGCCGTATTGACTCCGAAACATCCAAAAAGTTTCCGAGAGATACCGCTAATGAAAAGGGGGACAATTCTGATGGGCTCCGTCGTCTCCGGCTTTCAGGCACCAGTACCACCACATGAAGGCTCCAGCGAGCTTCGTGATCCAGCGCCCCCATCTCCGCTGCACCGGATTGGGAACCCACGACATTAGTTCTACTTACACGCGTGGCGCGTGTCAACGAACATCGGAATTGGCAACAGACCGATTTCCCGGCGGAATATGCCGGTGCAGTGCTATTTCGCAGTGGCCAGGGCTGCGCGCTTTTCGGCGATCAGCTTCAGCAGGGCGTGCTGGGGATCGGCGAACTTGGCGGTGCCCTCTTCCATCAGCTTGTCTTCCATCTTCTGCTGTTCCACCTTCTGCTGCACTTCGTCCACCACCGCCTTGGGGGGCATCTGATCGACTGTGCGGCGATACTGCTTGTTCAGCTTCTCGACCGCCTCGTTGGTGGCCGGGGGATTGGTCTGGATGTCGCTGCCGGCCAGCGCTTCCACGTAATAATCCTCCGGCTGCCATTTCAGTTTCTTGCCGGTGCTGGCGAAAATGATCTCCTGTTTCAGCCGCAGGTTCTTGTCCTTCCAGAACTCCTGATTCATCCGCCACATAAGCTTGGCGTTGACCAGGCCGACCTTGCCCTGGGCCTCTTTGCTCAACTCCGGCACGTGCTTCTCGGTGTACACATCCACCCGGGAGATGAAGATGCTGTAGACGCTCTTGAAGCTGTCCAGGCCATCCTTGCGGCGCTGGACGCCGCGCCAAATGGCATCGCGGGCAGTCTTATATTGCCGCTCGGAAAAGCAGAGGGTGACGTTGATGGTAACCCCCGCCGCCGCAACCTCTTCCAGCGCCGCCAGCCCCGCCGCCGTGGCCGGCACCTTGATCATCCGATTCTTGTGACCGGCGGACCATTTTTTGGCCAGCTCGACATAGCGCTTGGTCGCCTGCGCCTGCGGAATGGGCGCATCCACATCTTCCAGCAGCGGATCGAGCTCGAAGCTGACATAGCCATTGTCCCCCTTGGTCTGCTCCCAAGCCGGCAGAAAAACCTGTTGGGCATTGCGCACCAGGTGATCGGTCAATTGCCAGGCGATATCGTCGTCATTCAGTCCCTTATCCAGCAGAGTGCCGATTAATTCATCGTGCTTTCCGGCCTTGATGATGTCGGCAATGATGATGGGATTGGACGTGGCGCCGGTGGCGCCCAGGGCCCGGTTGGTTTTCACCAGCTCCGGATCGATGGAGTCCAGCCACAGCTTCGTTCCCGTCGCGATCAATGATTTCAGTGACATGGCAAACCTTCCTGGTGAGTGCCTCCCCCAATACACCTGTGAATCCTATTCTATTGCTCGACGTCCCGCGAACACCACTATGTTCCGCATTGACAATTCACACCGAAAATGGCTTTTAGCGTGCCAAGGAGAATCTACCATGCCCAAGCAATACAAGTCAGCGCCGGCGATGACGATCGACGCCGCCAAGGCCTTCACCGCCAGCTTCGACACCAGCAAAGGCAAGATCGTCTGTCAGCTTTTTGCCAAGGATGCGCCCAATACCGTCAACAACTTCGTCTTTCTCGCCCGCGACAATTTCTATGATGGCACGAAATTTCACCGTGTCATTCCTGACTTCATGGTGCAGGGCGGCGATCCCCAGGGGACCGGCACGGGGGGACCGGGATATCGCTTCGGCGATGAGACCGACCCGCGCAAAAACCCCCACCGCCACCAGGTCGGCTCTCTGTCGATGGCCAACGCCGGGCCCAATACCAACGGCAGCCAGTTCTTCATCACCCACATTGCCACCGACTGGCTGGACGGCAAGCACACCGTCTTTGGGCAGGTGACCCAGGGACAGGATGTGGTCAACGCCATCAAGCAGGGAGATACGCTCAACAGCGTCACGATCACCGAGGCGTAAGCATTGCAGTTTTGTGAGGATTTTCGATGGCGCTGCATCGACGGCTGGCCGTGGTCTGTTTCCTCTGGCTGACATCAATTGCGTTGGCACAAGAAAAGCCGCCGCAGATCGCCCTGGACCGCATCGTCAAGGCGCTCGATCATCCCCTCGACCTCACCAGCGACGGAACCGACCGCCTGTTCATCATCGAGCAGCCGGGGCGCGTTCGCCTGCTCGTGGACGGGGTGGTTCAGAAGAAGCCGTTTCTGGACATCAGCGATCACGTCGCCTACGGCGGGGAGTGCGGCCTGCTCGGCATCGCGTTTCATCCCGCGTTCGCAAAAAACGGATATTTCTACCTGGACTACACCACGCGCGAGACCAACGCCAACCACGGCCAGTTGATGACCTACATCTCGGAGTTCCACGTGGAACAATCGGCCGACCACTGTGACCCGGCCAGCGAGCGCATCATCCTTAAGATCAATCAGCCGTTTGCCAACCACAACGGTGGCCAGATCCGCTTCGGCCCGGATGGATATGTCTACATCGGAATGGGGGATGGCGGCTCGGCCAACGATCCACATAACAACGCCCAGAACCCGCAATCGCTGTTGGGAAAAATGTTGCGCATCGACGTGAACCAGCGCGACACGAAAGAGGGATATGCGATCCCGAAAGATAATCCATTCGTAGGCAAGGAAGGTTGGCGGCCGGAAATCTATGCCCTTGGCCTGCGTAATCCCTGGCGCTTCAGTTGGGACCGCAAGACCGGCGAGATGTACTGCGGCGATGTCGGCCAGAACAAGTACGAGGAAGTCGACATCATCACCAAAGGCGGCAACTACGGCTGGCGGCTGCGGGAGGGATTTCACAAGTTTCAGCCGGAAGCCAACGAACCGAAGCTGATCGACCCGATCAAGGAATATGACCATGCCGCCGGCATTTCCATCACTGGCGGTTACGTCTACCGCGGCGCGAAATTCAAGGACCTGCAGGGCTGGTACATCTACGCCGACTACGGCAAAGGCCGCATATGGGGATTGAAATACCAGGACAAGAAGGTGACGGCGGATGTCCTGCTGATGGAAGAGCCGCGCCTGCAGATTTCATCGTTTGGTGAGGACAAGGATGGGGAAATTTACGTGTGCGACCACGGGGGCGGTGGGATTTATCACTTGGTACTCAAAGAGTAGGGTGGGCGTACTCGCCCACCGCTTCGGCACGGTGGGCGAGTCCGCCCACCCTACATTATCCAGGCGCGCGGCATTTGGCTCGAATGTTCGGTACCGGGCGCGTATGCTATTTCCATGTTCCGGCCGGCATGGTTGATTGCCTCGATTTGCATCGTCCTTTGCTCCATGTCAATCTGCGCGGCCGACGTTTCGGCCACGCCGGTCACCACCTCGCCATCGGAGCGCATCGAGCGCCCGACGCTGCAGAAGATGTACCAGCGCGAGCTCGGCAAGCACTACAACCCGGCCGACGCCGACCAGATTTATCACGCGCACCAGCTCCTGGAAGATTTCTTCGACGCCAAAACCGCCGAGCAGCGCAAGGCGATCACCAAGTCGGTCGAGGACACCGGTGTCGACCCCAATATTCTTGGCCGGCTCTGCCGGATTCGGATGGATTGGCCGAACCTGGGCGGCGGCATCTATTACATCAACGAGCAGTTCGGGCAGGTGAAGGTCAACTATTTCCTGGGCATTCCCGAAAAGTACGACCGCGCGATTCCCTGGCCTTTGGTGATCAAACTGCCGGCCGCGGTCGATCCGTTTCTCGCCAAGCCCCCCCTGCCTCCCCCCACCGCCGAGAAGGTCGCGGAGATTTACACCAAATGGATGACCGAGGAGCTTGAGGCGCATCCCGATGCGATCGTCATCATGCCGCGGCTCAATCTCGATGAGCTGTACGGGCCGAGCTACGCGGGGATGAACTCGGTGATTCAGCCGCTGCAGCACGCGTTCAACCGCGTCAACCTCGATCCCGCGCGGGTGTACATGGTCGGCCACGGCTGGGCGGCCCATGCGGTGTGGAATCTGAGCCTGCACTACACGAATTATTTCGCGTCATTCTGCGCCCTGGCGGGCGGCGCCGGCCAGGATTGGCAGCGCGTGCGGCTGATCAATCTCCGCAACGTCCTGCCGGTGGTCTGGCACGATGCCGATGACCTGGTGCAGAAGGTCGACCTTTCTCGCTCGCTGGTGCGGCTGCTGCGCGGCAAGAAAATCGACGTGGAGTATGAGGAAACCAAGGGGCTGGGACATGCCCCTTCGGATGATGTGTATCAGCGCTGCTATGAGAAGATGCGGGCGCGCACGCGCGAGCTGTATCCCCAGCAGGTCTGGCTGGAATCGACCCGTCCCGACACCCTCTTCAACCGTATGGACTGGGTGCAGGTGTACCAGACGCTGACGCCGGGCGCCGAGCGGCGGGTGCTGCTCCGCCACGGCACCGGGCACATGCTGCTCAACGAAAACCCATACCGCATCGACGCGGTGCGCAAAAGCCAGCGCCTCGATGTCACCACCGACAACGTCGAGTCGATGCGCTTCTACTTCAATGACCAGACGCTGGACTTCTCCAAGCCGCTCACGATCGTGGTCAACAAGAAAGGGCGCTTTGAAGACCTGGTGAAGATGAGCGTCGATGAGATGCTCAAAGACCAGCTCTTCCTCGGCCGGGGCTGGCGCTATTTCACCGGGAAAGTGGACATCGATTTCGGCGCACCCTCCAGTGGAGCCACTTCCCCCGCCACCACGCAATCAACAACCCGAAAGGGCAAAATCGAAATCGTCCGCCCGGCGACGCAGCCCGAGTAGGATGCCGAGCATTTCCGCCATCCAATCCAGGGCGTTACAGAAAAGTCGGTTGGCGTTATAGTCACATGCACTATGCCCTACAACTTCACGGCCATCGAAAAGAAGTGGCAGAAATACTGGCTGGACAACAAGACCTTCGCGGCGCTCGATCCCGCCGACGCCGGCGACATGCCCAAGGCGTACATTCTGGACATGTTTCCCTATCCCAGCGGGCATGGCCTGCACGTGGGCCATCCCGAAGGCTACACCGCCACCGACATCATCTCGCGCTACATGCGGATGAGAGGGTTCAACGTGCTGCACCCGATGGGATGGGATGCATTCGGGCTGCCGGCGGAGCAGTTCGCCATCAAGAATGGCGTCCATCCGGCCGAGACGACGCGAACCAACATCGAAAATTTCCGCCGCCAGATCCAGATGCTCGGCCTGAGCTACGATTGGGACCGCGAAGTCGATACCACCGACCCGGCCTATTACAAATGGACGCAGTGGATCTTCCTGCAGCTTTTCAACAGCTACTTTGACCCGATCGACCAGAAGGCCAGGCCGATTGGGCACCTGGTGCAGGAGCTGATGAACGAGAATCTGGTTGTCGGCCCCGACAACTCGATCCGGTTGAACCCGACGCAGGAAGGCATGGAGGAAATCGCGGGGGAAGTGCGCCTGGAGCGCCTCTGGCGCGAGCTGACGCCCGAAGAGCAGCGCGACCTGCTGGATTCGCAGCGGCTGGCCTACATGGACGAGGCGCCGGTGAACTGGTGCCCGGGGCTGGGGACAGTGCTGTCGAACGAGGAAGTGATCGACGGCAAGTCCGAAGTCGGTGGTTTCGCAGTGGAGCGCCGGCCGATGCGGCAGTGGATGCTGCGCATCACCGCGTATGCCGATCGTTTGATCGGCGATCTGGACACGCTGCAGTGGCCGGAATCGCTGAAGGAGATGCAGCGCAACTGGATCGGGCGCAGCGAAGGGGCGGAGATTGATTTTGAAGTAGATCTTGGCAGCACCGCACCGGGTTCCGTGCCCGGCGCGCAAGGCTCCGAGCCGCAGCCGCCGCCGCAGGCCATCGGCGAAGTCGGCGGCGAGGAGGAGGAGGATGATGTCATCACCGTCTTTACTACTCGGCCCGACACGCTATATGGCGCCACCTATATGGTGATCGCGCCGGAGCATCCGCTGGTGAGCCGCATCTGCGCATCCACCCGCCGGGAAACCATCGACGCCTACTGCGCCCAGATCGCCGGCAAGAGCGACCGCGACCGTCAGGCCGACAGCAAGGAAAAAGCCGGCGTCTTCACCGGCGCCTACGCGATCAATCCGATCAACGATGAGCGTCTGCCGATCTACATCGCCGACTATGTGATGATGGGCTACGGCACCGGCGCGATCATGGCGGTGCCGGCGCACGATGAGCGGGATTTTGAGTTTGCCACGAAGTTCAACCTTCCGATCCGGCCGGTGGTGGCGCCGCCGGATGACATCATGCACCCGAAGGAGACGGCCTATGTCGGCGATGGGATCGCGATCAATTCGGATGTGATCAACGGCCTGCCGACGGCGCAGGCGAAGCGCAAGATCATCGATATCCTGCAGGCTGAGGGTGTCGCCCGCGGCACGGTGAAGTACAAGCTGCGCGACTGGCTGTTCTCGCGGCAACGCTACTGGGGCGAGCCGTTTCCAATCCTGCTGGACACCGAAGGCAACGCGGTGGCGCTGGACGAAAGCGAGCTGCCGCTGACGCTGCCGGAGATGGCGGATTTCAAGCCCACCGGCACGCCCGAGCCGCCATTGAGCAAGGTGAAGGACTGGCTGCGGGTGGAGCGCGATGGCGAAGTCTATACGCGCGAGACCAACACGATGCCGCAGTGGGCGGGATCGTGCTGGTATTACCTGCGCTACATCGATCCGAAGAACCCGAATCGTTTCGTCGATCCAGCCAAGGAAAAATATTGGATGCCGGTGGATCTCTATGTGGGCGGCGTCGAGCACGCCGTGCTGCATCTGCTGTACGCGCGCTTCTGGCACAAGGTGCTGTATGACCTCGGCCATGTCAGCACGCCCGAGCCTTTCCGACGCCTGGTCAACCAGGGCCTGATTCTGGGCGAGATGGAATTTCATGCCTTTGAAACTACAGACGCGATGCAGGTCAGTGCCGCCGACGTGCGCGACATGGATGAGCAGGCCACCGAAGAGGGCGTGGAGGTCTTCGCGTTTCACAAGACCACCGGCCAGCGCCTGACCGGCCGGCGCGTCAGCGAAGATGCAGTTGAGCAGACCAAGGAAGGCTGGCGGCTGCGGAGCGACCCACGGATTCGCGTCGATGCCCGCAGCTTCAAGATGTCCAAGAGCCGGGGAAACGTGGTCAACCCCGACGAGATCGTGCAGAACTACGGCGCCGATACGCTCCGCCTGTATGAGATGTATCTGGGCCCGCTCGAGGCGCAAAAGCCCTGGAACACGCGCGACATCGTCGGCATGTCGCGCTTCCTGTCGGCCGTGTGGCGAAATCTGGTCGGCGGCGATGAGCAGGCCGCCGGCAGCGCCCGCGTGGGCGATGGGAAGATCCCTGAGGCGCTGGATCGTCAGATGCACCGCGCCATCAAAAAAGTCGGCGACGACATCGAGCTGCTTCGCTTCAATACTGCCATTGCGGAGTTGATCAAGCTGAATAATGAACTGACGGCATTGCCATCCGTTCCGCGCGAGCTGGCGGAGAATTTCACCCTGATGCTCGCCCCCTTCGCCCCCCACCTGGCCGAGGAAATCTGGGAGCGCCTCGGGCATCACAAGTCGCTGACGCGCCGGCCCTGGCCGACGTTTGACCCGGCAAAGCTGGCGGAATCGACCATCGAATTGCCGGTGCAGGTGAACGGAAAGGTGCGCGACAAGATTTCGGTGCCCGCCGATGCCGCCGAAGAAGTGGTCTTGCAGGCCGCCGAACGCTGCGAGCGCGTCCAACCCTGGATCGCCGGCAAGACGATTACCAAACGGCTTTACGTGAAGAACAAGCTGGTGAATCTGGTCGTCACCTGACGATCAGCGCACGATTCCCTTTTCCCGCAGCGTCTCCATCACCGCCGCGGCGATTTCCCGCACCGGATCGGTCTGACCCAGCCGCGGGGCGCAGCCTTCGGCCGGCGGATCGACATATCCGAAGTCGGCGATGATGCACTGCAGCACGCGCTGCAGTTTGGTGCGGTCGATCTGCTGCTTGTCGCTCAGCGGCTGGCGGCTCTGGCCGAAATGGAAGCCGCGCAGCTCGGCCGCGGCGCGAAAACCTTCGGGAAAATCGGCCGAGTAGAGCATCATGTCGAACAGCTCAATCAGCCGGATCTGCAGCGTCCGCGCCTCATCCAGCTTGCCTGCCATAGTCAGATCGAACAGCTTGCGGGTGACTTCAGGCACAATCCCGCTGGTGGCGTTGGTCCCGCCGTCGACGCCCATCAGCAGCATCGGCACCAGCACCACATCCCACCCGGTAAGGAACGAAAAATCCGGCCGATCCGGCTGCACCGCCGCCATCATCCGCAGCATGAAGGCAAGGTCGCCGGATGAATCCTTGATGCCGATGATCCGCTCGAACTCCGCCAGCCGGCGAATGGTGGGCACGTCGATCGGGCTGGCGAACATCGGGATGTTGTAGAGGGTGACGTCGATCGGCGAGGCCAGCGCGATCTGCCGGAAATATTCGTAGACCGACTCGGGGCCCAGCTTGTAATAAAACGGCGAGACGATGGCGACGGCGCGGGCGCCGTAGTCGTGATAGGCCTCGCACGCCTTGATGGTTTCGCGCACGTTTGCCTCGGCGGCGCCGGCCAGGATGGGCACGCGCCCGGCCGCCTGCTCGCAGCAGATCTTGATGATCCGCCGCCGCTCTTCCACGGTGAAGCGGGTGAATTCCCCGGTCGATCCATTGGGATACAGCCCGTGCACGCCATGGTCGATCAGCCAGTCGATGTAGCGGCGGAATTCGCGCTCATCGATTTCCCCCCGCGCATCCAGCGGCACCAGATTCGGCGTAAAAATACCCCGCAATTTCCCGGCCATAACGCTCCATGCAAGAGAGATGGCGATTGTACGCCATCGTCCCGCGCCACAACAGCGGGTCAGGCCGCAATGATGGCGCAGGGTGCGCGACAGAAGCGGCGGTCTCCAAGTGTGACTTGGTGGGGCGGACATTCCTGTCTGCCGTGGCTGGAGGAGTGGTGGATGTACGCATCCGCCCGAGTCCGGCCACACTTGGCGTGGTCGCGGAGGTATGGCCGGATTCAGACAGGTGAGTACACCTGCCATTCATCCAGCCATTGCAGACAAGAATG
>DAIOHQ010000093.1:0-16815 GCA_036744635.1 Tepidisphaeraceae bacterium
GTACCGGGCGAGGGGGCCGGAAAAAGACGGTTGCCAAAAACATGCGCTACACCCCCGCATGGACATGCGGGGCTGGATTAGTGCGTTTTATGGCGCTCGGCCGCGGGCATTGCTCTTCACGACTTGCCGCCGGCGCAGCAGGAGCGAAGCGCGGCGGTGGCATCGGCAGGCTTGTGAGCGTCGGCCTTTTCCTTGGCTTCCGCCGCCGCCACATCCTTGGAATTCATGTCGACGGTGACGACGAAGCCATTGGTGCCGTGAAATTCGAAGGCTTTGTCGGTGAGCTTATATGCTTCGATCTCATTGGCCATCAGCTTGAAGCCGCTGGTGCGCGGGGCGGCCCAGAACTTCATGTGCTCGAGGGTGATGGTCTTGTCGTCCATTCCCTTGTTGGCCTTGAGCTTGATCTGAGCGGCCTTGCCATCGTCCAGGTTGGCCTGGGCGCCATCATCGGTCACTTTCCAGTCAATTGCATAATCCTTGCCGACGGTGAATGAGTTCCACTTCACCGGGAAAATGTGGCTGATGATCTTCTGTACGGCATCGCGCTGCTCCGGGGTGGCGGCCGGTTCGAAATGGATCACGCCCCAGTCCATCTGTCCCTTGGAAAAATCGGAGCCCAGGTCGCCGGCCATCCAGACTTTGATGCCGTCCAGCTTGGTGTCGCCCCAGTTTCCTTTTTCAACTTTGAAGGCATTGTTGAAGCGGCAGTAGCGCTGGGACTTGGCGGAGGCGCCTTCGTCCGGATTGACGTGCAGGGCGGGCTGGCCGGTGAAATAGCACTGGCAGAACATCGGGCAGGAACACCCCTCGATGTTGGCAAGGCTGATCGACCAGTCAGGCTCGGCGGGTT
Source organism: Tepidisphaeraceae bacterium (assembly GCA_036744635.1). Classification (GTDB taxonomy): domain Bacteria; phylum Planctomycetota; class Phycisphaerae; order Tepidisphaerales; family Tepidisphaeraceae; genus DAIOHQ01. Next base: position 854 of record DAIOHQ010000093.1, read on the forward strand.
TGCTCTTGGCCGCTTCATCGGCTGCAAGCGACATCGAGGTAAAAAGGCAAACGGTGCAGGCAAGCAAGACTCCACGCATGGCAATTCTCCTGTGAAAGATGACTTCACAGCCTATCAGTTGCTTGCGGGAAAACGGAACAGCAAAAATCCTGAGAATTCTGCCCGCTAAAAACTGGAATTGAACTCCGGGAGGTAGATGAAATACTTCACATTGAACAGCCAGCGCAGAACCATCTTGATGGGCATCAAGGCCATAAAAAGCAGCAAAATCACCATGAGGCTATAGCGGATGGCGCCCATCTGGAGATACATGCGATTGAAGACGGTCGCGCGAAGAGCGATCGGGGTGATAATGAGATAGCCAAGCACCAGGAGAAATCCCAGCCATTCCCGATAAAGAGCTTGGAACAAGAGCGGCCAGTTTGGATGCTCGGCTCCGGTCGGCCGGGCACGGTGCATCAGGAAATTCCAGAACACGTTGGAGACGTCGATGTTATTGAGCGGGTCCTGGCGGTGCGGATCCCAGAACTGGTAGGGGCCAAAGAAGTTCCAGTTCGGCCCGCGCAGGAAGGTTCCGAAGAAGATCAGCACCACCCAGAGGATGAGGAAGCCGAACAGAAAGGTGGAAATGGCGAAGGGGCGTTCGCGCAGGGTGTAATAGCCGTTGCCCTTGGGGTTGGTGTCGATGAAGGGCATGGCGCACAGGCCAAGGATGATCAGCCCGGGATAGACCACGCCGGCCATCCAGGGGTCGTAGTAGACCAGCATTTCCTGCAGGCCCAGGAAGTACCACGGCGCCTTGGCGGGATTGGGAGCATAGCCGGGATTGGCCGGCTGTTCGAGCGGCGCCTTGGAAAGGATGGCCCACAGCGTGAGGCCGGCGGTGGCGACGATCAGGCAGATTAATTCGGTGTACACCAGATCCGGCCAGACCAGGACCTTGTCGTCTTTATCTTCTTCCAGCAGCGGCAGGCCGGCCGCCACGCGGGTGTCGTTGAGGGCGGCGCGGCGGAAGGAAACCCATAGGAAGAACATCACGGTCAGCACCATGATGGTGATCGGGACGTTATCCGGCTTGGCCACGATGGCGCGGAAGTTGGCATCGCCCATCGAGCCGAAATAGAAGAGGCAAAACAGAATGAACAGCGTCAATGCGATCGCCGGCTTGGTCCAGGTCTTATACAGCGCCAGCATCAGCACAAACACGAGCATGGCAAGCGGCAGGAAATACTGCGGCGCGGTCAGGGCGTTGACGACGTTCTTCATTGAGTCGAAGAGGGAGTGGGAAGATGCTGCGGCTAGGAAAATGGTCATATTCTTTCCGAATTCATGCATTCAGTAAGGCACCCAGCCGGACTAGCTTGCCCGGCGGCGGCGGGCGTTCTGCGTCATTTCCACCTTCACGACGCGTTCGATCCAGTCATCCATCTTGTCGGTCTGTCGATCAATCGCGCTGCGGTGGCTGTCCAGTTTCCCTTCGACGCGGGCGATACGCTGGCCAAGCTCGTTGATCACCTCGCGAGTTTGCTCAAACCTGTCATACATCTCTCGGCGCAGTTCATCTACCTTGTGATCCAAGTTGCGGATATCGGCTCGGATGGCGTTCAACGTCTCCTGTACGCTGGGTAACAGCGAGAGTAACGTCGATTCCGCTGCTGACGCAGCCGCTTTCTTCATCATTTCTTTTGCCATGCAAAGCTCCTTACAGCGGACCGCTGATCCCGCCATCCTTGCGGATTCTCCAGAAGTGGATGGCGATCAGCACGGTCACCACCACCGGGATGAAGACGCAGTGCAGCACGTAGAAGCGCAGCAGGGCGTTTTCGCCGACGAAGGTTCCGGCCAGCAGAAAAAAGCGGGCGTCGCTGCCGGCGTGGATCATCGGGACGTCCGTGCCGGGGAAGGTCATAATGCTGGCAAACGGCCCGCCGGCGCCGACGAAGGGCGTCGCCTTGGCCATGTTCGAGCCGACGGTGATGGCCCAGATGGCGAGCTGGTCCCACGGCAGCAGATAGCCGGTGAAGCTCAGTAGCATCGTCAGCACCAGCAGGATCACGCCGACCATCCAGTTGAATTCGCGTGGCGGCTTGTACGACCCCGTCAGGAAGACGCGCATCATGTGCAGCCAGATGGCGATGATCATGGCGTGGGCGCCCCAGCGGTGAATTTCCCGCAGCAGGCCAAGGGTGACGTGGGCGCGCAAATCCTGGATGTCCTGATAGGCGTATTCGATGACCGGCCGGTAGTAGAACATCAGCAGCACGCCGCTGACGACTTCGGCAAGAAACAGGAAGAACGTCAGCCCGCCCATGCACCAGGTGAACGACAGCCGGATGCCGCTTTTGCGCACGGCCACCGGGTGCAGGTGCAGAAACACGTTGCTCATCACCGCCATCACCCGCGTGCGCCGGTCGCGCGGGACGCCGTGGCGGAATATGGAATTCCAAAACTGCGAATTCCGAAACCAGGTCAGGGGACTTGCCATGGTGTTTTCGACCGTGCGGATGGCCTGTGCATGCCGGCCGCGGCGGATCAATCCTTTCCTTTATGCAAGCGGGATGAAGCTTTCGGGATCATCCCACTGCCCGAGTTCAGAGCGGAAAACCTTGCTCTTGTCGACGTTGATGAAGCCATCGGGGTCTTTGTAGATCGGGAAGCGCTCCAGCGGGCGCGGGGTCGGGCCTTCGAAATTGACGCCGGTGATGTAATAGCCCGAGCCGTGGCAGGGGCATTTGAACTTCAGATCGCTCTGCAGCCACGCGGGAATACAGCCGAGATGCGTGCAGATTGTGGAGAGCGCGATGAGCTTGTTCTCGGAAGGCTGGAGATTGACCAGCCAGATGCCATCCGGCTTGTACTGCTCGTAGACGCCGGGATTGCCGAAATCGGCCGAGCGGCCGACGCGATAAACCTTCTTGGGTTCCTTCAGCACCTTGGGCCCGAAGAAATCCTGGAACATGGCGCCGAAGGTCAGCCCGCAGGCGGCCATGGCGCCCCAGGCGACCGCCAGCGCCATGTTGAAGTTGCGGCGCGAGACTTTCCCGCCGGCCTTGGAAGCGGCAGCGCGAAGGCGCTCGGCCATCGTGGGCGCCGGTTGATAGGCGCCGCCGACGGCGAGCATGGCGGCGCGCTGGTCGGGCGGGGCGTTCTTGGGCAAGTTGACAGCGCGCAGCACTTCTTCGGCCTGGTTCACCTCCGCACTCTGACGAATGGTGCTGGCCAGGCCGGCCGAAAGCGATGGGCTGATCTTGCTGGTGGAAAGCAGGGCTTGCCATTTGGGGTCCGCCGGCATGAGCGGGACGGCGGCCTTGGCTGGGGCGTGTGCCAAACCCGCGGCGGGGGCCGACGCGGTCGTCGGAGCTTCCTTACCCGCCCAGGGCGCGGGGCCTTCCACTTCCTTGGTTGCAAACTTGATGACTTCGACCGGGCAGCCTTCGGCCGCCACGATGATCGACGGCGTCAGCGGCTTGAGGAAGTCAGTGCTGGCCGCGGGCGGGCGGATGACGCAGGTTTCTTCCTGGACGTCGAAGACTTCCGGGCAATCGTTCTCGCAGGAATCGCAGACGATGCAGCCGGGTGCGATCCAGACTTTGGTGATTACTTGATGCGTTTCTGCCATGGTGATGGTCTCAAAAGCGAAGCGCGAAATGTATGCACAAGTCGTTCACGGTGCAACTGCATTTGGAGCACTCATAATTCAATCAGACCAATTGGTCTTATGCGCGCCTCGTATCACAAAAACTCTACTCGATCGTTCCTTCGCCTTTGAGAATTTCTTCGCCGGCGGCGCGGACGCGGGGCGAGGGATCGTTCCTGGCAAGATCGCGCAATTTGTCCTGCACCGCCGGCACCTCCAGATGTCGGGCGCCGGACATGGTGTTGATCAGGATGCGCTGCTGTTCCTGTTCGCTGAGCTTTCGTAACACGGGGTTCTTGGGATCGCTCTCGCGATCGAAGTAACGAAGTTCCTTCAGCTCCTGGCGGCTGAGGAGCTTGAGGATGGTGTCGGCCACCTCCGGCTGATTCAATTGCGCCAGCGACAGCGAGGCATCCCAGACCAATTCGACTTCTTTCTCATCGGTGTTGCGGGTGGCGGATTGCAGGGCGGCGATGGCGTCGCGATCATCCCCAGAAGCCAGCGGGCCGAGCACCGTGGCGGCCGCCATGCGCACGTCGAGGTCTTCGCTGGGCGATGCGAGCCGGGCGATGAGCTTGGGAATGATCTGTTTCGCCTCGGCCCGGCCTTTCCAATAAACGGTGGCCAGCACCGCGGCCTTGCGGGCGGCCAGTTCCGGAGCGTCGGCATATTTCAACAGCGCCTGCAGGGCGCGCTGGCGGGCCGCCAACGATTCGGCGGAGTCGGTGGTGGGATGGCGCGGATCGATCTGCCAGGCCCGGCCAAGGGCAAGCAGCAGCACCTCGCGGACCTCTCCTTCGTTGTCGCTGGTGTGGTTGTCGAGGATGTCGATGAGCTGATCGGTCAACTCGATGCGCTGCCCTTCGCTCAGGCCCTGCTTCATGTGATCGACGAGGGCTTTGGCATCCATGTAGCGCTGTTTGGAGGCCGGGCCGACCAGCACGTCGGCGGTCCGCCCGCCGCCGGAATTCTTCAGCCGCTCCAGGGCTTTCTCGGCGGAAATCGGCCCGCCCGCCATCCGCCCGATCAGCATCATCACCCCCACCGCCGCGGCGACGATCAGCAGGGGAATGAGAAACAGCCGGACAATGAGCTTCGCCGACGGCGGCTCGACGGAAGGTGTGGAATCACCCGCCGGCGCGGCGACATCGGCCAGATCGGACGGCATGGGAAGCGGGTCGGTTTCGGTTGGCATCGGTATTCGTGAATTATTGCACAAACAGGTTGTGATGCAAAGACAACTGCTGCGCAGTCTTCATCTGGGTGCGCCCACAAATCCGGGCAACGCCTTGTTCGCCGCCGTACCATCCGCGTTCCTGATAGCGCCAGCGGGGGTGGTGCGCAGGAATCTGACACGTTTCCCGGAAAAATGGGCGCACCCCTTCATCTTCCATTCTTGAACGGGCGCACGATGATGTCAAACGCAGGAGAATGAAATGCTGAATGATGAATGATCGGGTGTAACCCTTGTTTGTGGCGGCCCCACCTCCTACCACCTCTCCCGGTACTCCGGGGGAGGGTTGGGGTGGGGGCCTTTCCACAATCTCCACAGTCGAGCGCTACACCCTGAATGATCAATGCGACGTGCTGACGTGTCGCTCGGCGCTGCCGGCCATCCTAAAATCCAATGGTGGCGCATGACCTCACTCAGCAGCCAACTTCGCTCACTTGCGACGGCCCCAGTGGCCACTTCGCGCTACGTCGGGGAGATCGTGTATGTCTATGCTTTCGACGTGGCCTACGAGATGGTGCGCAAGCCGGTGACGGAACTGCTCGGCCAGCCGGTGGCGCAATTCGTGGTCGATGCCTCCAAGCGCAGCCCGCGGCAGCTTTTTTTCTATCGGCCGCAGATGGTGCGCCTGCCGGCGCTGGAGCGGATCGGCCCGCGCGGCCCGCTGCGGCTGGAGCGCACCGTGAAACTGCTGCCGGTGGGGGCGATCAGCGTGACCGTGCGCATCCCCTTCGAGGTCGACAAGCTGCAGGACCTGGTGGCTTTCCACGACCTGCGTTTCAATGATGGCACCTATCTGTACGACCAGGTGGTGCAGCTTGCCGAGGATGTCCGCCGCGAGTTGGCGGCCTATTACGTCCGGCCGGTGGCGCAGCTCGCCAACGAAGAGGCCTACACCGTCTTCTGCATCGACAGCAAGCGCTCGACGTTCCCAGCCTCGGATGCGCAGTTGAACAATAGCGACGAAGCGACGGAGCGACGAAGCTACGAAGGGACAGGCCTTCTCCCCTCCGTCGCTCCGTCGCTCCGTCGCTTCTTCCACCCATTTTCGCACCGAGGCGTGGTTCAACGCCCACCGCCGCGAGATCGCCGCGCTGCTCACTGAGGAGCCGGACCCCGCCCATCTTTCCCGCCAGGAGGCCGATGAATCCACCGGCCGATTTTTCAGCTATTACGATCACGACCTGGTGGTGATCGACTGGGATGCGGCGCTGATCGTCGATGAGCCGCGCTATTTCGACGAGATCCTCTACATCATGGAGCTGGCCAACCTGCAGCTTGCCGAGCTGGAAGCGTATGACCGGATGCTTGATGACGCGGTCGAGCGCTCCTATCGCGACCTGGGCCCGCGGCGGCTGCGGCGCTGGCAGACCACCAAGGTGCAAAGCGAGCTGCGCGAGTTCCGCGTCGACCTCGCCCGCCTCTCCGATGAGCTCTCCAACATCACCAAATTCTTCGGCGACTGGCACCTCGCCCGCCTCTACCAGGGTATCAGCGCGCGGTTTCACTTGTCGGACTGGCACCACACCATCGACGAAAAGCTCAAGACCCTCGATGAGCTCTACCAGTTACTGCACACCGACCAGAACAACCGCTGGATGATGATCCTGGAAATCATGATCGTCATCCTCTTCGTCATCGACCTGATCCTCATCGCCCTGCATTGGCGTTGAGGACGCCGGGATCGGCACACCGCATCGCAAAGGCGCTCCCGTCTGGTACGCGAATCGATTCCGTGCAATAATGTTCCCCATGCAGGCAACTCTTCGCATGACGCACTCGGGAACATTGGTCTCCAATCTCTGGCACCCGGACAATGACGTGACGCTCTTCCACGGAGATTGCCGTGAACTTCTCGCGGACGTTCCCAACGGTTCGGTGCAATTAGTGGTCACTTCACCGCCGTACAACATCGGCAAGCGCTATGAGAAACGCGTGGGATTGAGCGAGTATCTCCGCCGCGAGAAGGAGGTAATCGACCTCTGCATCGACAAGCTCCGGCCCGGAGGCAGCATCTGCTGGCAGATCGGGAATCACGTTGATGATGGCGAGGTTTTTCCGCTCGATATCCTGCTCTATCCGTTCTTTGCCGAGCGCGGCCTTCGGCTACGGAACCGCATCATCTGGCATTTTGAGCATGGTCTGCATTGCAGCCTGCGTTTTTCCGGGCGCTACGAAACCATTCTGTGGTTTACCAAGGCGGATGTATCGGGCTCATACGTCTTCAATCTCGATCCCGTGCGGGTTCCTCAGAAATATCCCGGAAAGCGGTATTTCAAGGGTCCGCGCAAGGGAGAGCATTCGGCCAACCCGCTCGGCAAGAATCCAGGTGACCTCTGGATCATCCCAAACGTCAAGCACAATCATCCGGAGAAGACCGTTCACCCTTGCCAGTTCCCCATTGAGCTAATCGAGCGGCTGGTGCTCGCATTGACCCACAAAGGTGACATCGTACTCGATCCCTATATGGGAGTGGGATCAGCGCTGGTCGCTGCGGTGATGAATGACCGACGAGCGGCTGGCGCGGATACCATCGAGGAATACGTCGCTATCGCGGGCAAGAGAATTGCCGAGGCGGTTGCCGGTACGATCCGGGTACGGCCGCGCTCCCGTCCCGTATATGTTCCACCCGCCAACTCAAAACTAACACAACGTCCATGGTAAAGGGGGCGACATGAAGATAATGCGGCTATATTCCCATCTTAACGGCCACGAGCATTTGCTCGTTCACAAGCCCAAGTTATGGAAGGAGCTTGAGACAGTCATCGCGACCGTGAACGCGGCGGCGTGTAGAACCAAGGAATCGAAAGAAAAGCGGAAGGTGGGCCGCACGCTTTTCAGCCCTACCGCCATGAACGCCTGTTTCAAGCACGAGCTTGAGAAGCATGGGTGGGAACCGTCGCGCACCGACTACTGGGTGACGGCGGACCACAAACTCATCCGCCAGACGGTTGGGCTCCCAGCCGATGAGCAAAAGCGGCTGATTCAAGAGGCTGGGGAAATTCCTCTGGCCACCTACAATCAGACTGATTTCATCAAGGATCGTGTGCAAATCGAAGTGCAATTTGGAAAATACTCATTTGTGGCCTTCGATATGTTTGTGAAGCACATGGCCTTTTTTGTCGGCGACAAGATGGACGTGGGAATCGAGATTCTCCCGATGAAAACGCTGCACGATGAGATGTCATCCGGCGTGCCGTACTATGAGCGAAGCCTGTATGACCTCCTGCGGCAGGGGCGCAGTACGCCAGCGGTTCCGCTCATCGTGATCGGAATTACGCCGTGACAAACCAAGATTCGCTGATTTGAGGAAACAAACATGGCCAAAGTCGTCATCTACGTCGAAGGAGGAAACGTACAGGGTGCGATCACCGACTCTCCAGGCGTGGAACTGCTGATTGTGGACTACGACAATGAAGATGCCGGCCAGGTTCGTGATCCACGATTCGAACCGGTGGAAGTGAATCCGCAGAAGGTCGCGGATGCGATGGCATGTCGCGAATGAATGGCGGCACGGATTAAGGTGTCAGGACGGAATAAGGTGTCTGACAGTCAGGACACCGTTCTCGGTCCCGGTCCCGCGGCCTCGCGGCGAAAAACTAATTCCCCAAATTTTCTCTTGACAATCTCTGAACAAACACCTAACATATACCAAGATCATCCATCCTCGGCCATTCAAACCAAAAGGGGGTTTTCCAATGCAATTGCTGCCGTCGAATCATCGCCCGTTCTTCCATTCTGCACTTTGCACTCAGCACTCTGCGCTTTGCAGAATGTCCCACTTCCTAGGAAATGTCCCACAAACCGCAATATTCACAAGTGACCAAGAACAAAGGACTAATGACAATCCAATGTCCCACAATGTCGCAGAATGTCCCACATCTCAAAATCACTCTCCGTCCCCATCCAAGCTCCCACCTCTACTCCCCGGCAGTCGAGGCCGGCGCAAACCCCCGCCGCAGCGTATTTTCCGTAGACACTCTGGGGATAACGAAGTGCAGCAAATATTCGTCCCCCCCGGCCTTGCTCCCGCGGCCGGACAACGCAAACCCCCCAAACGGCTGCCGGGCCACCAACGCCCCGGTAATGCCCCGGTTGAGGTACAGATTGCCCACGCGAAACTCCCGCCGGGCCTGCTCCAAATGCGACGGCGTGCGGCTGAACACCCCGCCGGTCAGCTTGTATTCACTGCCGTTGGCGATGGCCAAAGCCTCGCCGAAATCCCTTGCCCGCATCACCGCCAACACCGGCCCGAAAACTTCCTCGCGGGCAAGGCGATGGTGGGACTGAATGCCCGAGAAAATGTGCGGGCCAATCACCGGCTTGCCCAAACGATCTTCGAGGCCGGCGGGAACGGCGGCAGGGGGGCTGCCGAGTTCCAGCTTCCCTTCACCCTTGCCAATCTCGATGTAGCGGCGGATTTTGTCGGCGGCCTCGGCGTCGATCACCGGGCCGATGTCGGTGGCGGGATCGAGCGGGTCGCCGATGGTCAGCGCGCCCGTCGCCTCCACCAGCCGGCGGAGGAAGGTGTCGTGCACAGCATCGAGCACCACCACCCGGCTGGCGGCGGAGCACTTCTGGCCGGAGAAGCTGAAGGCGGACTGCCGCACGGCGAGCACGGCTTCATCAAGGTCCGCCGAGGCGTCGATGATGATCGCATTCTTGCCCCCCATCTCGCAGACCACCTGCTTGATGAAGGGCTGATCTTCGGGCGTGTCCCCGGCGGCGCGGAGGATGTCCAGGCCCACCGCCTTGGAGCCGGTGAACGCGATCAGGGCGATGCCCGGATCGCGCACCAGGGCGGCGCCCACAGTTTCGCCGCGGCCGGGGAGGAACTGCAGGACATCACGCGGGATGCCCGCCTGCCAGAGGATTTCACACAACACCCTGGCAATGGCCGGGGTCTGCTCGGCGGGCTTCAGAATTGCGCAGTTGCCGGTCACCAGGGCGGCGACAGTCATGCCGGTGGAGATCGAGAGCGGAAAGTTCCACGGGCTGATGATGGCCGCGACGCCGCGCGGTTCGTGCCACTGCAGATTGTGTTCCCCGACGAAGCGGCCGAGCCGAGTGGGCGCAAAGAGACCCACCGCCTGGCGAGCATAATACTCACAGAAGTCAATCGCCTCGCAGACATCCGCATCGGCCTCGGACCAGGTCTTGCCGCTCTCGCGGATGATGATGCCGCACAGTTCATCGCGCCGGCGGCGCATGATCGCCGCGGCGTTGACGATGATCGCACGGCGCTCCGGCGCGGCCGTGTCACGCCAGGTCGGAAAATTCTCGACCGCCCGCCCGACGGCGGTGCGGGCCTGGTCCACGGTGGAATCGTTGGCGACGGCGGGAACGCTCGCGGCCCCGATTGCCTCCGCGAACCGCGCACGCTGGCCGGCATCGGAAAAGTCGCGCAGCGGTTCGTTGAGAAACGGCAAACCATCTCCGAGGTCATCGGCGGCCGGCGAAAGCCGGTGCTGCCGCGCCGCCGCCGCGCGGTCATACGCTGCCGCGGCGCCATCATGCGATGTGGGCGGAGTGACCCCGTCGGTATTGGGAGCAGCGAGCAACTCGGCCGGATCGGCATCCGAGGCGAACCCGGCGCGCAGCCACGATTCGTTGGAGGTGTTCTCCAGCAGCCGGCGCACGAGATAGGCCATGCCGGGAATCATCTCGCCAACCGGCGCGTATTCGCGCAGGCGCAGGCCCTGTTCAACCAGCGCGCCCTTCAGCTCATCCGCCATGCCGTGCAACATCTGAATCTCAATGGCATTGGGCGGCAGGCCGTGCGCGTGAAGCTGTGCCAGTGCTGCCGCGATGGAGCGGACGTTGTGCGAGCCCAAGGCGAGCAGGATGCCCCCTTGGCCAGGATCGCGCGGCGTCGCCGCGAGGAACTGCCCGGCCATGCGCTCGAAGCAGGCATCCGTTTCAACTTTGCTCGTCCAGACCGGCGCCGGCCAACCCATCATCTCCGCCTGCACCACTTCGTAATCCCAGTACGCCCCTTTCACCAGCCGGACGGTGATCTGCCGGCCGGCGGATTTCGCCCATTCGATGAGCGCTGCCGCATCCTCATCGCCACCGCACAGATACGCCTGCAGAGCCAGACCAGCGGGGAAATCAATCGCCTCGCAGCAGCGGCGGAAGAGCGCGAGGGTCAGCTCCTTGAGGCTGTGCTGTTCGATGTCGAAGTTGACGAAAACGCTGTGTTTCTGCGCGGCCTGGAGAATCGGGCGCAGCGTTTCCATCAACCGCTCGACCGAGCCTTCGGTGTCCGCCGGCTTGATGCGGGCGCTGAGGGAGCTGATCTTGACGGAAACATTCGCACGTGGAATAGCACCGAGATGGTTTGTTTCCAGCACAGGATTGGCCGGCCAGTCGCGGGTCTGCTCCGCCAGCACTTCGATAAGCTCCAGGTACCGTCGCTGATACTCGGCCGCCTCGGCATCCGAGACGCAGGCCTCCCCCAGCAGATCGACGCTGAAAGCGATCGACTGATCCCACAGCCCGCGCAGCTTCGGCAGCGCGGCGGCAGCGCTTTCGGCGAGGATGAATTTCTCCGCCATCGACTGAATCTGCCCGCCGATGGTGCTGGCGAGCGTCCCCTGAAATATCGCCCCGGCCTTGAGCCCCAGCGACATTCCGGCCGGCAGCGTGACGCCCGGCTGCATCAGATATTCAAGGAGATGCGAGCGAATCTGCTCCGGCGTGCGCAGCATCGGGAAGGCGTCGATGAAGCGGAAGAGCTGGGTCTTGAAAGCCGGGTCCTTCATCGACCACTGCATGAGCTGATCCGACCAGAACCGCCGCGAGAAGCGCCCATCGCGATGGGCGCGGGCGGATTGCAGAATCTCCAGCCCGATCCGTTGGGTGGCCGGCTCCAAGTCAGAGCGATCTCCCTCGTCATCGGCCGATTTCGCCGAGGCCGGGCTGGTTGTCTTGCTGCGCCACCACGCCATTTGTTTTTTCCTCCCACGATCATATGCGGGTAAAGGGAATGATGACCGGACAAACGCTATGTCATCCTGAGGTACTCCGAAGGATCTGCGTGGTCCGTCGATCGATGCCAGATTCTTCGGAATACCTCAGAATGACACTTTGCTCTGCCTGCTCAGCGCCGCTTGCAACCGGTGCGATGACGACTATTCTCGATTTGTGGTCGGCGCTATCGCCGGCCGCCGGAGCTTAGCGAAAATTTGTTGAGGAAACCATGCAGCGTCTCACCCTCGATTGGACGGTTGGCCCTGGTAAATCACTCGGAGAAAAGCCGGCGAAATTCGTCTCCGCGACGGTGCCCGGCGCCGTGCAATTGGACTGGGCGAAGGCGGAGAAGTGGGGGCCGCACTATTACAACGACAACTACAAGCAGTACGCCTGGATGGAGGATGTCTACTGGATCTACCGCGCAAAAATACCCGCGATGGACCTGAAAGCGGGCCAGCGCCTGGCTTTCGTCTGCAAGGGAATCGACTACCGTTTCGTGGTGATGGTCGATGCCCAGATCGTCCACCGGCAGGAGGGGATGTTCACCCCTTTCGAGATCGACCTGACCGGCGCGCATCGCGATGCGGAGCTGAAGGTGATCGTCTATCCCGCGCCCAAGAGCATTCCCGCCCCGGCCGACCGCAACCAGGCCAATCAATCCTGCAAGCCGGCGGTATCCTACTCCTGGGATTTTCATCCCCGTCTGATTCCGCTGGGGATTTGGGATGAGACCTATCTGGAGGTGCGCGATGGGCCGTTCATCAAGTCCGCCGAGACGCTCTACACGTTGTCGGCGGATTTGCAGAGCGCGGATATCACCGTTGCAGCCAGCTTCTATCAGCCCGCCACCGGGACGGCGCGCTGGAAGCTGCTGGATCGCGCCGGCAAAACGGTGGCCGAGGCGCAGGCACCGCTGGATGGCGCGATGGAGGCGCGCTTTGCGCACCGGCTGAAAGATCCGGAACTGTGGTGGCCGAATGGGCAAGGGGAAGCGGCGCTGTATACATCCGTGGTCGAGATTTTGGATGCCGGCGGCGCGGTGCGCCACGAGCGGCGATCGCGCGTGGGCTTCCGTCGCGTGAAGCTGGTGATGGCGCCTAACCAGTGGGATTGGCCGCCGATCGCCGACTTTCCCAAAGGTCCGAGCAATCCGCCGATCACGCTGGAGATCAACAATCGGCCAATCTTCGCCAAGGGATCGAACTGGGTTGCCCCCGATGTTTTTCCCGGCACGATCACCGAAAATCTTTACCGCGCGCAGCTCGACATGGTGAAGAGCGCCAACATGAACATCCTCCGCCTCTGGGGCGGGGCGATCATCAACAAGGATGTCTTCTATGACCTGTGCGATGAGCGCGGCATCATGATCTGGCAGGAGTTTCCCCTGGCGTGCAACCGCTACGAAGGCACGCCGGAATATCTGAAGGTGATCGACCAGGAGTCCAAGTCGATCATCACCCGCCTGCGCTTCCACGCCTGCATCGTGCTGTGGTGCGGCGGAAATGAGCTGTTCAACGTCTGGTCAGGCATGACGCCGCAGGACCTGGCCCTGCGCCTGCTCAATCGCAACTGCTACGACCTCGATCCCGGCCGGCCGTTCATCCCAACTTCGCCGATTATGGGCATGGGCCACGGGCATTACGTCATGCGCGACCCCAAGGACAGAGGCGAGGTCTGGCCGCTGTTTCAAAATGCCGGCTGCACCGCCTACACCGAATTCGGCTGCGGCGGGCCAAGCCCCGTCGAGTTGCTCAAGACCTTCATCCCCGAGCAGGATTTGTTTCCCCCAAAGTTCGGCACCGCATGGGAAACCCATCACGCCCTGAAGGCGTGGATGGCCGAGAGCCATCTCTATCTTACCGACATCGAATATTATTTCGGCGAAGTGACTGGTCTGGAAGACCTGGTGGAGAAGGGGCAGTTGCTGCAGGGCGAGGTGCTGCGGGGAATCTTCGAGGAATCGCGGCGGCAGAAGCCGGCATCGGCGATGGCGCTGAACTGGTGCTTCAACGAGCCGTGGCCCTGCGCCGCCAACAACAGCCTGCTGGCGTGGCGGAACACTCCCAAACGCGCCTATTTCGCGGTGGCCGAGGCGTGCCGGCCGGTGCTGGCCAGTGCCCGCATCGAGAAGATGAAGTGGAAGGAAGCCGAGTGGTTCACGCCGGAATTGTGGCTGCTCAACGATGCCCCGCACGCGCTGCCGGCCGGGCGGATCGAGGCGCTGCTGGCGCTGGATGGCAAGGAATATTTCCTGCTCAACTGGGATCACCCTGCCGTCGAGGCCAATACGAATCTCCCCGGCCCCAAGCTCCGTTTCAAGCTCCCGCACGGAAACACCAAGCGCATGAAGCTGATCCTCCGCTCGGCCACGCACGCCGACTGGAACACCGAATACACTCTGGCGTATGAGCCCATCCCCCGCCCCGCCGAAACAGCCGGGGCGCGGGCGCTCAATCAATAAATCCTTATTGCACATCCCCTCCCGCCCCCTCCGGTTCGGCCTCATCATTCTCCGCCTGTATCCGCGCATAAGGCACATATCCCCGGCACAGCGCCAGCGAATCCGCCGGCGTATAGGTCGGATTATCCTTCAGCGAGCGCAGCAATCGCTGCAGCCCAAACGCCACCCAGCGCCGCCTCCGGATTCCATCCACGTCGACCAACATCGGGCTCGGGCCCAGCTTCTCATCGGCGCGCACGATGAAGTTCGACGCCTTCCCGTCAAAGTGATACAGGTCCGCCTCCTCCAGCTTGCGCAGCATTCGCCCAGCGCGATGAAACAGCATCTCCCGCGCAGGCGGCGCCAGCTCTCCAAAATCCGTCTCGGCCATCGTCTTGCCGGGAATTTTCTCAAACACGATGAGCTGATCGGTCGCATATCCGAACACCCGCCGCTCGATCACCGCCAGCGGCCAGGCCGTCGGGATATCCCGCGCAATCAGCGCCCACGACTTTTTCCACGCCCGATACGATCGCGTCCCCCGGCCGATCTCGTTGAAATAGCGATACCACAGCTTGCGCCGCGGCCGCTTGATCACCACCTCCAGCGGCCGGCCGGCCAGCACGATCTCCCCGCTCAGCACATCGCCGCTGGGCGTGCGCTTCAAGACCGTGAACTGATCCGACTCGATCTGCCCCAGCAGAACTGGCAGCGTCTCTTCCCAGTCCTTGGCCGCAATACTCAGCCGCGAAAACTCCGACCAGCGCCTCGGATATTTTGCCTGCTTGAAAAAATATCCCTTCCACCTGCCTCCCGGGCTGTGTGCGAGCGTGACTCCGCCGCCATCGATGGAAATTCTTCCAAAGTAGCGATTCTCGCCGGTGCAGTTTCGCTCCATTTTCCGCCACCACTTGCGCGAAACCGGATTGTGCTTCGGCATCCGTCCGCCGCCGTCAAGCTGCTCCCAGCCGCGCTGCAGGTCCGCCGTGGTGGCGACCCCGCGCACTCCATGCCCAAGCTGCAGCAGGTCATTCATCTTCATCCCGCCGGTGCGCACCGCATATCCATCCAGCAGATACAGCTTGGACCCGTGCAGCAGAAAATTCCCCAGGTGCAGGTCGCTGTGCCCCAGCTTCCACCGCCCAAGCTGATAGACCAGCGACCGAATCTGCCCGGCCAGCCCGAGATGATCCGGAATCCTCTCCCCTTTCAACTGCAACTCGTTGATGTATTGATCCAACTGCCTCGATGGCTCGATCCCCTCCAGAATCACCGCATCCCCGATGCTGTCATCCAGCCGAAACCCCATCAGCACCGCGCTCGCCCGCGGCGAAGGAATCGACGCCTTCTGCAGCATCTGCAGGCGCGTGAACTCGCGCAGCGCCGGGCTGCCGCGAAAGAAGCGCTTCCACTTCGATCCCAGGCGGGGATAGAATTTCACATAATAAGGCTTGTCCTGGAACTCGAAGCGCCACACCTGCCGATAGCCGCGGTCCTTGATCAACGTCCCGATGCGGGCGAGATTTTTCAGCGCGGCTTCCAGCTCCTGATGTGACACGACTTTGTTATATGCGCGATAGGCGGGAATTTCACCTGCACCACTGGATAACGCTTTCGGCGGGATTTGATTTGGTGGGGCAGACATTCCTGTCTGTCATGGCTGGATGAGTGGCAGGTGT
>DAIOHQ010000094.1:0-16781 GCA_036744635.1 Tepidisphaeraceae bacterium
GTATACGACCGTGCGCCATCCAGCGCCATTTGTCATCCTGAGGTACTCCGAAGGATCTGGCCGCGAACGTCGATCCAACCAGATTCTTCGCAGTAGCTCAGAATGACAGGTACGCGGCAGGAATGGCCCGCAATCGCGCACGATTTTTTATGAAGCATCGCCCGTGAAAGGAAAGAAATGACTACTGCCGCCTTTACCAGCAAAGGCCGTCTTACTTCCGAACAGCTCGCCAGCTACCACCGCGAAGGATATCTGATCTTTCGCGACCCGGTGCTGCCGGCCGACAAGTTCAATGCCCTCAAGGCACATTTTGAAGCGAAGCTGGCCGCCCTGCCGCCGGAGATTCGGCCCGAAGCGATGGACGTGCCCCACTACGGCGACGCCAAACTCTTCGACTGGATCTTCGCCGATGAGATTCTCGACTTGGTCGAGCCGGTGCTCGGTCCGAACATCGCGCTGTGGTCCAGCCATTTCATCTGTAAGCCCAAGGGCAACGGCAAGCGCGTCCCCTGGCACGAGGACAGCTACTACTGGCAGAAGCGGCTGGAGCCGATGAACGTCTGCACGGTCTGGCTGGCCCTCGATCCCTCCACCCGCGCCAACGGCTGCATGAAGGTCATCCCGCGCACGCACGACAACGGCTACAGCGAATATGAATCGGTGGATCAGGAAAAAAACGTCTTCAATATTGAAATCAAGAAGCACCTGGTGGATGAATCGCGCCAGGTATTTATCGAGTTGCAACCAAACCAGGCGTCGTTGCACAACGCCAGATTGATGCACGGCTCGGACCCCAACACCAGCGACATCCGCCGTTGCGGTTACACCATGCGCTTCATCAGCACCGCGACCAAGCTGCACTTGGACCCCGGCCAGGAGCACCTCAGCCGCATCTACCTCGCTCGCGGCAAAGACATTGCCGGCAATCGCTACGCCGATCCCAACAAACCCGACATCGAAATCATGCTCGGCCACCAGCGCGGCTACAAAAATTCGCACTGATTGTCGTTGGGCGCTTTCCAATACACCGCGACATTGACCCATTCGTAGGGGCGGGGTCTCCCCGCCCTCTTAAATCTTGCCCTGACCAATTTGCGCAGCGACAGGAAATCCACGCGTCTCGGACGGCGCTTCACTCCGAATTGCCCGTCTCCGCTTTCGCCAGAAGAGCAGCAGCAATCCCGCCGGGAGCGCGCAGATAAACCAGAATGGAATTCCCACGCCTACAAACGGTTGCTCAATATAATCCGAGCCGAGCACGGTCGAACCGAGATAACAGAAGCGAAAGCCGAAGGCATTGATGATTTTGTGTTCCCACGAGCCACCGAAAATACGTCCGCCAATGCTTGGCCGTTGGCGACTCCACATCAGCGTCAGGTCCACGCCTCGCCGATCCATTCCAATCTGCAACGCT
Organism: Tepidisphaeraceae bacterium; assembly: GCA_036744635.1. GTDB lineage: Bacteria > Planctomycetota > Phycisphaerae > Tepidisphaerales > Tepidisphaeraceae > DAIOHQ01. Next base: position 1,415 of record DAIOHQ010000094.1, read on the forward strand.
CTCTGTCCCGTGCAGAGCGATATCCCAATCGACTGTGGATGCGGCGTATAAATGCCACCTTCAAAGTGTATCCACAAACAGATGACAGCACACAGCAGCAGTCCGGCGGCGAGCATGCGCTTGCGATAACTATGCTTCATGGCAATCTCATTTCGCCAGCGTCGCAACCAGCCGCCAGACCAGATGGGGCGAAAGTTTTCGCGGCTGCGTCTTGTTGAAGGAATCTACAATCTCATCGAACCGTGGCGTGTAGGGCAGCCGATCCCGTTTACCGATGTCCGTCCCGAGCATTTGCCGCAACGTGTCGCGATGCTCCGGGCTCACCTCCGGCGGCGTGCTGCGCGCCTCGCCGAGCTTGGGGAGCTTGCCCCCTTTGCGCAAGTTGAGCAGATGCCGCCAGGTCTCCTGCCGCGTGGGCTTGGCCTCCCCGAACGCCGTGGCGTATGCGCCATGCAGGCTCTCAAAATGCGGGGTATACGGCAGATCATCGGCCGTCCGGCCCACCTTTTCGTACGCGGCGATCAATGCATCCTTCTTCGTCGTCACCCGCTGCTCGACGCCGGCGAAGAGCGACCCGGAAGTCTTCCCATCCTCGATGGCCGTCGCCGACGCATCCTCGGTGGTGCGATCCAGCAGCAGCAAGACATTTCCGAACGGATCTTTCACGGTAGCGCGATACCCCCGCGCCACCGGCGTCGGCGGATTCACAAACGTCAGCTTCAGCGCCCCCCGCCGCCGATACAGGTCGCGCACATCGTCCACCAGGTGATAGACCGCCTCGCCGGGAAGATCATCATCGTTGTGCAGCACCAGCTCAGTTGAGTCATCCAGCAGCTTGAAGCTGGCCAGCCTGGCATCCTGCCGCAGGAGCTTCAATCCCAGCACATCGCGGTAATACGCCACCGCCGCCGCCAGCGAAGAAACCCGCACCAGCACCCGATCGACCTTGCGCAACATGCGATTGTTCTACCACGCCCCGCGTCGGCGAGACAGCGCAAGTCATGGCAAAGAGCATCTCGACAATTCGCCGGCGCTGCTGCATAACAGGCAATCGACGAAAGGAATGGTATGGCTCGGGTATGTGTGATCGACGTGCCGGCGCTGAGCCGGGAACTGCTTACCCATGTGCCGGTGGGCAGCGCCCTGGGGCAGTGGATCGAGGAGAAAAGCATCACCGCGCTGACCCCGCCCCTGCCGGCCGTCACCTGCACCGTGCAGGCTTCGCTCACCACGGGAACCCCGCCATCCCGGCACGGCATCATCGCCAACGGCCTGCCGACCTTTCGCTCCCGCGAAGACCAGGCGCTGGTGGATGCGTCAAACTTCGCCTCATATCGCAAGGAGATCAGCTTTTGGGAGCAATCTAATCAGTTCCTCGATCAGCCGCGCTTCTGGCAGGATGCCGGCGGCAAGTCGGCGTTCAAGACCGCCCTGCTGTTCTTCCAAAACTCGATGCCGGGCTTTGCCGGCACGCCCCGCCCCGCGGCGGACATCGTGCTCACGCCCAAGCCGGACCACGGCTCCGACGGCAAGCTCGTCTCCCTGTGCTGGAGCGAGCCGCGCGAGCTGGTGCCGCAGCTCTTCAAGGAACTCGGGCCATTCCCGCTGATGAACTACTGGGGCCCGATGGCGGGAATCGCATCCTCCCAATGGATCGCCAGGGCGGCCGCCATGGTGTGGGAGATGCACCAGCCGCAGCTTCAATGGACCTACATTCCCCACCTCGACTACGACCTGCAGCGCTTCGGCCCGCGTTCCCCGCAGGCGCAGCAGGCGGTGGCCGACCTGACCGGCGCGCTCGAGCCCCTGCTGGGCGCGGTGCTGCGGACGGGCGGGGAAATCGTCATCCTCAGCGAATACGTGATGACCGAGGTCAATACGCCGATCGCGATCAATCGGCTGTTGGCCGAGGCTAGACTGCTGGCGACCCGCGCCAACGACGATGGAGAATTGATTGATTACTCGAAGTCCGCGGCCTTTGCTCTGGTGGACCATCAGGTGGCGCACGTCTACACCCGCGACGCCCACGCCACCGCGGCGGTGCGCGCGCTGTTCTCGGACCACAACTCGGAGATATCGCTGATCGGGCGCGAAGAGATGCAGGACCTGAAGCTCAACCATCGCCGCAGCGGCGATCTGCTGGCGGTGGCGGCCCCCAACGCCTGGTTCGACTACCGCTGGTGGTCCGACCCGGCCAAGGCGCCGGCGTTCGCCAGGACCGTCGATATCCACCGCAAGCCCGGCTATGACCCGATGGAACTCTTCTGGGATAGCGCCACCAACGGAACGAGCCAGAATTCGTCACTCGTCAAAGGCAGCCACGGCCGCAATGACGGCCCGCAACCGGTGCTGATCGGATCGCCCAACATGATTCCCTCCACGCCGGTTCTGGCAACGGGAGTGGCGGAGATTCTGATGCGCATCTTGGGATAGCAGACGATTAAAAATGCCCCGGACGGGGATGTCCGGGGCTTTCAGGGATGAACTCGCCTTTTCAGGCGATTATTGTCAATAACGGTTGGCATTCTCGAGGATGCTGCCGGGGCGGGCGAAGCGCTCCCATGCTTCGCCGTGGCACTTTGGGCATACTTTGGGGGCTACCACGGCATCCTCAGGCTCGTAGCCGCACGCCCTGCACTGCAATTGGAAGATGCCCACCCGCGAACTGGCCTGTGCGAACGGATCGTATGTCGCAAAATGTCCCTGCGAGGCGAATCGTTCCATGCTGATTGACATATAAATCTCCTTATAGCCCATAGTTACCGCACCCACCGCACTGGGTCGCATAGGAGAGACAAAATTTGCAAAGGATGTACCACGCTGTGCCGCAGCACGGTCAGGATATTGGAGATTGCGGCAAACTCCGGCAGTTCTTGGGTGCGTACCGAAAACCCTGATGGCGGGCGCAGCTAAAGGAAGTGCGACGGAATGTCGCATAAGCAGCCTCAACAGGAAAATTTGTCATGCCTCGGTCAGGACGTCACCTGGAAATGGCTTGAGGTGTCCCTCTTTTTCGTAGTGGCGAAGTTTGCGCTGCAGCGTGCGGACAGAGATTCCAAGGCGGTCGGCGGCGTGGGTGCGGTTTCCACGGCACTGATCCAGTGCTTTGGTGATCGCAAGGCGTTCGAGTTCCTCCATGGTAATGCCGGTGGGAATCTCCTTGGGGCTGGCGATTTCCATTGAGCCTTCGGCAATGCGGTCGGGAAGATCGTTCTCGGTCAGAATGTCACCCTCGGCCAACACCATCATGCTTTCCAGTGTATTCCGCAGTTCGCGGACGTTCCCCGGCCACCGATATTGGTGGAAGCGGCGCATGACCTCGGGGCTGATCTTTTTTGGGGCGGTGTGCTTCTGGGTGGTGATATCCTTGAGAAAGTGCTCGACCAGAATGGGGATGTCATCGGGGCGGTCGCGCAGCGGCGGCAGCGTGATGGTGACGACGTTCAGGCGGTAGAAAAGGTCCTCGCGGAAGGTGCCGTCGGCGACCATCTTGAGGATGTCACGGCTGGTCGCGGCAAGGACACGGACATGCACCTTGCGGTCTTCGTGGCCGCCCACGGGAGTTACCTGAAAGGTCTCCAGCACGCGCAGGAGTTTGGCCTGCAGGCTCAGCTCAAAATCGCCGATTTCGTCGATGAACAACGTGCCGCCGTCGGCCTGCTCAAACCGGCCGATGCGCCGGTCGGTGGCGCCGGTGAAGGCGCCGCGGACATGGCCGAATAGCTCGCTTTCCACCAGCGTGGCCGGAACGGCAGCGCAATTGACGGCCACGAACGGGCCCTTTTTTCTGCCGCTGTTGTGATGCAGCGCCTGGGCAACCAGCTCCTTGCCGGTGCCGCTCTCGCCGAGAATCATCACCGTGCTGTCGACGGGCGCGGACTTCTGGATCTTGGCGAAGACATCCTTCATCAGCTTGGACTGGCCAACGATCTGGTCGAGGCCGAACTTCTGATCCAGCCGCCGGCGCAGGTGATCGATCTCCTTGTCCTTCTGCAACTCGCCAACCGCTCGCCGCACCAGCACGATCAGCTCATCTGCATTCACCGGCTTGGTGACATAGTCGAAGGCGCCGCTCTTCATGGCCTCGACGGCGGAATGAACGTTGGTGTGGCCGGTGAGCAGGATGAACTGCGTTTCGGGCTTTTGCTTTTTCCACAGTTGCAGAAGATCGAGCCCGCTGACATCCCCCATGTGCAGGTCGCTGAGCACGACATCGACATCTTCGTCGATGTAGCCCATGGCTTTGTCGGCATTTTCCGCGCCGAAGACCTGGAACCCCTCTGCTTTCAACATCTGGCTGATCGCGCGGCGTTCGGTTTCGTGGTCTTCCACCACCAGAACCCGTCCAACATGGCTCATATCTATCCTCAATCTGATCGAAAGATCTTCAAACTGCGCTGCTCTGTCTAAATGACATACCATATTTGAATCAAGCTCCACAAGGCATGAAATTCGGGGCGCGGGGCGTTTGCAGGAGTTTGATTTTCGCGGGCTCGGCGTGGTTGGTGTAGAATCGGGGAGTAATGGCCAGGCATCGGCGCAGGCTACGGATTTCGTTAGCGGTGAAGTGCCAGCTTCTGTTTGGCGCGGCGGTGGTGTTGATCCTCTTTGCGGCATTGTTCGTGCCATGGCAGCGGATGGACGAGCTGATGGCAAAGCTGAACGAGCGGGCGGCGGGGACGCTGGCCGACCGGGCCGTGATGGATCACGTGGCGTATCAAACCGCGGTGAAGATCGAGCGGTCGGCCACCAAGCCGTCGGTGGTAGTGGCGCCGACCACAGTTCCAGCGGTGGAGGGGGAATTTCTGCCTCCCCGGCTGCTGGCGGCCAATGAGGTTCACGACCGCAAACTTCCGAAGTTTGAACGGCACGCCTTCACCTGGTTTGCGAAGAATCCCGACAGCGACAAGTATGCCGAGGAATACGACCGCAAGGACGTGAAGGGGTTTCGCTACGCCGAGCCGCTGTATGCGACGGCGGAGTGCATGGCCTGTCACACCGCGGATGGGTCGCTGTCGGCGGGCATGACGACGACGCGGGAAGGACCGGCGACGCGCGAGGCGACGGCCACCGCCGCTGCGTCGGCTACCCAGCCGGCGACGCGGCCTTCGATGCTGCTGGGAATCGTCAGCGCGGACATTCCATCGCAGATCGAGCAATCGCAGATTTTGCTGAATCGGGTATTCATCCTGATTGCCGGTTTGCTGGCGGGGACGCTGGCGATTGTGGTGTTTTACCTGATCACCACGCGGCTGATTCTGCAGCCGGTGCGCGTGCTGCAGGAAACGGCGGAGAAAGTCAGCGGCGGGAATTTGAACATCCGCAGCGACATCAACACCGGCGATGAATTTCAGCAGCTTTCCGAGACGTTCAATACCATGCTGTCGAACCTGCAGGAGGGAGAGGACCAGCTTCGGGCGATCAATCAGAGTCTGGATTTGAAGCTGGGTCAGTTGGCCGAGAGCAATGTGGCGCTGTACGAATCAAACCGGTTGAAAAGCGAATTCCTGGCCAATGTAAGCCATGAGCTGCGAACGCCGCTGAATTCGATCCTGGGGTTTGCAGAACTGCTGAAAGATTCGTTGGCGCAGGATCCCAAGGGCGCCCGCTACATCCAGAACATCCTGATGAGCGGCAAGAACCTGCTGGAGCTGATCAACGACCTGCTGGACCTGGCCAAGATCGAGGCCGGGCGCATGGAGGTGCGGTCAGAGCCGCTGTCGCTGAACGACCTGTTCGAGGGGCTGTCGAGCATTCTCAAGCCGCTGGTGGAATCGAAGCGGCTGGCATTGAATCTTGCGGTGGCGGCGGATGTGCCGATCATTCAGACCGACCCGGCCAAGCTGCAGCAGGTGCTGTACAACTTTCTATCCAACGCGATCAAGTTTTCACCCATCGGCGGGCAAATCGAGGTGACGGCCAACCGCGAAGCGGATGAGCACGTGAAGATTGCCGTGACCGATCACGGCCCGGGGATCGAGCCGGCGCAGCAGGAGATGATCTTCGAGAAATTCCGGCAGTTGGATGCCTCGGTGACGCGCCAGCACGGCGGAACGGGTCTGGGACTGGCGATCTCGAAGGAACTGGTGATTCTACTCAGCGGCTCCATCGGTGTCCGCAGCACCCCAGGAGAAGGGGCGACATTCTGGGTGGTGCTGCCGCTGAAAATACAGGCCGGCGCGCAGGATGTGAGAGCGAGACTGGTGTTGAGTTAGACGGACGTTGCAGGACCAGTTCCAAACGTCACGCCATGAATCGCATCCTACGTGCCAGCCGACGGCGGCGCGGTTACGTTCAGCGGATCCGGTTCGCCAACCGATGCAGCAAGTCGCCGCAGGGCATCGCGAAGGGTGGCGACTTCGTGTTCGAGTTGGGTGACGCGGTCGGCGAGCGGCGCGTGAAGGCTTGGCGTGGCAATGGGACCGGCCGGGATTGCCGTTGAGGCAGTAAGCTCCGTTGGATGCGCATCGGGGCTGAGGAGCTGCACATAGCGCTGGGCCCGGCTCCCCGGCGACGGCGGTAGCTCGCGGACCAGCGGCTCGGGGCGGGTCATCAGCGTCTGCAGCACGGACGTAACCATCTCCATCGATTCCAGCGGGTGCATCCGGGACGCCCGCCCGCGCAGCTCCCCCACCGTCTGCGGACCGCGCAGCAGTAACTCCGCCAAAATGATCAGTTCCCGCATCGTGATGCCCAGTCCGTCTGTCGCTGAATGGCGATATTTGGGAACCCGGCTGCCGGCGAGATCGACGCGCACGACCAGCTTCTTGTCGCGCAGCGCGTTGAGGGCATCGAGAACATCATCATCCGATAGGTTCATCACCGGATCGCGGTTGTTCTTCTGATTTGCCCCGTTGGTGGCCGCGTTCAGCGTGAGCGGATATTGCTCGGGAGTGGTCTGCGCCTTCTCGACAAGCACGCCCAGCACGCGTGCTTCGTTGGCGGTGAGGATAAGCATGGGATGAGTATAGGAAAGAAGGCCACGAGCGAAACTCGTGGCCTTCGGGGTTTTCGCTGCAGGACAGAGCGGATCAGTAGCGATTTCCGCGGTCGCCGCCACGGCCACCGCCGCCACCGCCGCCACCACTGTAGCCGCCACGGCCACCGCCGCCACCACCGCCGCCACTATACCCGCCACGGCCACCGCCGCCGCCGCCACCACCGAAACCGCCGCGGCTGCCGCCACGACCGCCGCCTCCGCCACCACCACTGCGCTCTTCGCGCGGGCGGGCTTCATTGACCGTCAGGGCGCGGCCATTATGCTCCTGGCCATTCAGTGCTGCGATCGCCGCCTGAGCTTCATCATCGGAACCCATCTCGACGAAACCAAAGCCCTTGGAGCGGCCGGTGTCGCGATCGTTGATGATTTCGGCGCTCTGCACCGTTCCGTGCTGGCCGAACAACTGTTCCAGCTCTGAGCTGTTGATGTCGTAGCTCAGATTGCCGACGTATAACTTCTTGCCCATACGAATCTCCTATGAAACAGGGCAAAGTGACCCGCCTTTTGCTTTCCGGGTCATGTTGAAAGGAGCCGACGTTCCGGCCCAAAAGGTAGGAGGGGCGAGTGAGACCATGTGCTGCGGACCACGAAACGACTGTCGCATACCTGACTCGTTCGACGAACCGACCGCAGAAAATGTATCAAATGCTTCAGCGGGTGTACATGAAAAATCTGGCGTTTTTTTTGGGATGCATAAGGGCACCGTGGAGACCGTGGCGCGGTTGAGGTGCGTTACGATCATTTCACCAACGGGAGATTTCACCATGGCACGAAGTTCCTGCGCTGGCGGCCGGACAAGGATCCGAAGAAATGCACGATGAAACAGGCGATTGCGGAAGAGCGGGTGTTGCCGTTCAAGTTTTGAACGTGTCGCCGACGATGGAATGTCCATCGCCTGGAATGCCGCAGACACAGGCGAGGCGCCCGTGCCACATCAGGCGGCTTGCGAACAGCGGATGAGTGCTTCGAGAGTAAGCGCGACCTTCTTTGCGTCGAGGGTTTCATTTGCAAGGCGCAGGGCGTCTGCAAGCGAGTCGGCGCGGCCGGCGATGAGCAGGGCGGCGGCGGCGTTGAGGGCGGCGATGTCGCGCTTCGGAGAACGTTCGCCGGCGGCGATGGCGCGGATGGCGTCGGCGGAATCCTCGACGGTGTCGACGGCCAGATCGGCCAGGCGGGCATAGGGCAGGCCGAGGGAGGCGGGGTCCAGGCTCCAGGTCTGCACGCGGCCATCTTTCAGTTCGCTGATGCGGGTCGGGCCAAGCGTGGAAAGCTCATCGAGGCCATCATCGGCGTGGACCACCCAGGCGCGCTCGCTGCCAAGCTCGCGCAGAACCGCGGCCAGGCGGTCGGTCAGCTCCGGGGCGAAGACGCCGAGCAACTGGTGCTTGGCGCGGGCGGGATTGGTCAGCGGGCCGAGCAGGTTAAAAATCGTGGGGATGCCAAGCGAGGAGCGGGCAGCGGCCACGAATTTCATCGCGGGGTGGTAGTAGCGGGCGAAGGCGAAGCAGATCCCGGCCTCTTTGAGACATCTGCTCAACTGCTCCGGCGACAATTCGAGCTTCACGCCAAGATTTTCCAGCACGTCGGCCGATCCGCTTTTGGAGCTGGCGGAGCGGTTGCCGTGCTTGACCACGCGGACGCCGGCGGCGGCGACGATCAGGGCGGCGGCGGTGGAAATGTTGAACGTGCCGCGCACGTCTCCGCCGGTGCCGCAGGTGTCGATGACCACGCCGTCGGTGTCGCAGCCAACCGCAATGGCCTTGTCGCGCATCACCGCGGCGGCGCCGACGAGCTCGTCGACGGTGGTGCCCTTGGCCGCCAGCCCGACCAGCAGCGCGCCGATCTGGGCGTCGCTGGCCTCGCCGGACATGATGTGCAGGAAGGCATAGCGAGACTCATCGCGGGTCAGGTCTTCGCGGCGGCAAAGTTTGAGAAGCGTGTCGCGGATGGGAGCGGGCGGAGGGGGCATGGGAGGGTTTTAGCGTGCGGGAGAGGCATTGTCACGCTGGAGGTGGGGATGGGATTTTGACAAGGAACTCGGTTTTGTCACGGCTTGGAAAGCCGTGCTACGCGAGGGTGGCGAGTTCGGCGGAGAGGGCATTGGTGATGGTTTGCAGGTCCTCGATCGGCATCGCCAGGGGAGGCATGAGGACAATGACATCGCCGAGCGGGCGGAGGATGACGCCGCGGACGCGGAGGTTCCGGCAGACGCGGGCGCCGATGAGCAGCTTGGGATCGAAGGGCGTTCGCGTCGGCTTGCCGGCAACCAGTTCGATGCCGACCATCAGGCCGCGCTGGCGGATGTCACCGACATGTGGGAGATCGCGCAGGGGCGCCAGCAGCGCTGCGAGCTGGGCGGATTTTTCGACGACGGATTCGAGCAGGTGGTTCTTGTCGAAGAGATCGAGCGATGCCAGGGCGGCGGCGCAGGCGAGGGGATTCCCGGTATAGGTGTGGCCGTGATAGAAGGTTTTTCCTTCGGAGGGTTGGCCGAGGAAAGCGTCGAAAATGCGCTGGGTGGCGAAGGTGGCGGCGAGCGGCAGATAGCCGCCGGTGATGCCCTTGGCGACGCACATCAGATCGGGCTCGACCGACTCGTGCGCGCAGGCGAACATTTTTCCGGTGCGGCCGAAGCCGGTGGCGACCTCATCACAGATCAGCAGCACATCGTATTGCGTGGCGAGGCGGCGGACTTCGGCAAGAAAGCCGTGCGGGTGGGTGATGATTCCGCCGGCGCCCTGGACGAGCGGCTCGATGCAGATGGCGGCGAGGGTGCGGGAATGCGTGGAGAGGATTTGTTCGAGCGCGGCAAGACAATGATGCCTGACTTCATCGGAAGTGGGAAAAACGTTGCCATCGGAAGCTCGAGGTGATTGCGGAAGCGGCGGCCTGTAGACGTGCGGTGAGGGAGCGGCGTGAACCTTGAACAGCAGGGGAAAATACGGCCGATGAAACGCCGGCACTCGGCCGACGGACATGGCGCCAACGGTGTCGCCGTGATAGGCCTCGACGAAACCAATGAACTCGTTTTTCTCCGCCCGGCCGATGTTGTACCAGTATTGGGCGGCGAGCTTGAACGCGATCTCGGTGGCGGTGGCGCCGGCGTCGGAATAAAAAACCTTCTTGAGATTCCGCGGCACGATCTGCATGAGGCGATCGGCGAGCAGGATGGCCGGCTCGGAGGCCAGGCCGAGCATGGTGGTGTGGGCGACTTTGTCGAGCTGGCGGCGGATGGCGTCGTCGATTTCGGGGACGCGGTGGCCGTGGACGTTGCACCAGAGAGAGGAGACGCCGTCGAGATAGCGCCGGCCGTCGCTGTCAATCAGATACATTCCATCGGCGGCGGTGATGACCAGCGGATCGTTCTCCAGCCAAAGCTGCATCGGCGTGAAGGGATGCCAGAGATGCCGGCGGTCGAGATCGCGAAGTTCGGCGGTGGAATGGGACATGGGCCGCCGTCGCAATCACGCCGCTGCGGCGCCGTGGCATTTCTTGTATTTCTTTCCGCTGCCGCAGGGGCAGGGATCGTTGCGGCCGACTTTGGGGGCGTCGCGGATGATCGGCTTGACGGCGGCGCGGGCTTCACCCTGGCTCTGGGCGGCGGCCTGAGACATTTCACTTTGCTCCGGGGCGACGGTCGCCAGCGCGTCATTGGCCGCCTGCAGATTTTCGGCGACGCCGTAGCTGTCGGTGGTCTCGTGCGAGGCGGCGGTGACGTTGTAGGCATTGCGCTGCTGCGTTTGGCCGACCACGCGGGCGCGGAAGATGAGATCCGTGACCTTGTCGCGGATGCCGGCCATCATCTGCTTGAAGAATTCGTAACCTTCCTTCTTGTACAGCACGCGCGGGTCGCGTTCGGCGAAGGCCTGCAGGCCGATGCCGGTTTTCAGGAGATCCATCGCGTAGAGATGATCCTTCCAGGTCTGGTCGAAGATCTGGATGAGGACGAACTGCTCGAGGTCGGTCAGCTCGCGGCGGAGGAACTGGCGGATTTGCTCGGCGACGATTCCGGTGCGCGGATCTTCGCCGGCCGCGGGGGTGTAGACGACGCCTTTGGAAGCGGTTGGCCGAATCTCGCCGTCACCGCTTGCGCGGGCGGTGTCCAGATCGTCGGGCTGTACCTTCAGCCCGAAACGCTCGCGCAGCACCTTCGCCATCTCATCGTTGCCCGGATGCTGCTGGATAAGCTGCCCGGCCATGTGGATGCGGTTGGCGGGTTCGAGCATCTGCTGCTGAAAGCCGATGAGCTCTTCGCGCAATTTACGCATGGACGTGCCGCGGATGTGTTCCAGCGACAGGTCGGCGTCGAACTTGGCGCGGGCCCAGTTGCGGAGGAAATCGGCGGCGTAGGGGTTGTCGGTGGAAGCATTGTCGCCGCCAAAAACGAAGGTGAGGGTGTGATCGATGGGATATTCGATCTCGCGCCGGGCATAGGACTTGCGGGCGCGGTCCTCGATCAGCTCGACGATCTCTTCGGCCTGCTTGCGGGTGTTGTTTTTCGGATCGGAAAGAAATTCCTCGGGCTTGATGTCGATGACGAACTTCTCCCGCGCCCAATCGGCCAGGGCGGTTTCGGCGTAGAGCGGGGCCAGATACTTGAGCAGGCCGGCGCAGTCGCGCTTGTTGATCTGCTCGACGGCCGCTTCGCGCAGGCGGTCTTCCAGCTCCTGGCCGTCCATCTGGCGAATCTGCGCCTGTGAGAGATTCACCTGAAAGCGCGACATCGCCCATGAGGAGAGGCCTTTGGTGTCCCAGCCAGCCGGATCGGTCGGGTCTTCGCCCATGAACTCGCCGAGGGTGGCGGTGATGTTGGTCTCGGCCTCAGCACGGGCCTGGTTCTTGATGTACTGCTCGAGGTCCTCGATGTGCCGCATGTGCTTGAGATCTTCGGCGTCAATGTTGACCTCGAAATTCATCCGGGCCCACTCGCTGATGACGGAGGCGATGTAGTCCTGGGTGATGTACTTGTCGACGGCATCGACGACCGATTCGCCGATCATTCCCCAGATCACTTCATCGACGCTCTGCCCCTCCAGGACGGTCTGGCGCATGCCGTAGAAATGGGTGCGCTGGTGGTCCATGACCTCGTCGTATTCGAGCAGATTCTTGCGGGCGAGGAAGTTGCGCTCCTCGACCTTTTTCTGCGCCCGCAGGATTCCCTTGCTGATGCGCTTGTCCTCGATGGCCATGCCCTCTTCCATGCCCAGCCAGCCGAGGACCTTGATCGTCCAGTCGCCGGCGAACATCTTCATCAGATCATCCTGCAGCGACACGTAGAAACGGGATGAGCCGGGATCGCCCTGGCGCCCGCCGCGGCCGCGAAGCTGGTTGTCGATGCGCCGGGCGGTGTGGCGCTCGGTGCCGATCACGTGCAGGCCTCCGACCTTGTGGCTTTCGGGGGCCAGCTTGATGTCGGTGCCGCGGCCGGCCATGTTGGTGGCGATAGTCACGTTGCCCACCGTCTCGGTGTGATGGTTGACGTGCTGATGGCCGGCCTTGGCGACGATCTGGGCCTCGCGCTCGTGCTGCTTGGCGTTGAGCACCTCATGCTCGATACCGTGCTTGCGATTGAGCATGGCCGAGAGCATCTCGCTCTTTTCCACGCTGGTGGTGCCGACGAGAATTGGCCGGCCTCTATCCGATTCTTCCTTGATCTCGTCGATGATCGCGTTCCATTTTTCGGTCTCGGTGCGATAGACGCGGTCTTCGTTGTCCTGGCGAACGACCGGGCGGTTGGTGGGAATCGTCACCACTTCCAGCTTGTAGATTTTGGTGAATTCCTCGGCCTCGGTCTGGGCAGTGCCGGTCATGCCGGCCAGGCCTTTGTAGAGCTTGAAGAAGTTCTGCAGGGTGATGGTCGCGAGGGTCTGGGTCTCCTGCTTGATGGTGACTTGTTCCTTGGCCTCGATCGCCTGGTGCAGGCCATCGGACCATTGCCGTCCCTGCATCTTGCGGCCGGTGTATTCATCGACGATGACGATCTCCATGTCATTGCGCTGACCGCGCTCGACGACGTAATCCTTGTCGCGCTCGTAGACGACGTGGGCGCGCATCGCCTGCTCCATGAGGTGCGGCCATTCCATGTTGTTGCCGACGAAGAACGAGCCAACGCCGGCGGCATCCTGGGCGGCGGCGATGCCTTCGTGGGTCAAATGGACGCTCTTGCGGTCGAGTTCGACCTCGAAATATTGCGTCAGGCCTTCTTTCTTCTTTTCCGCCTCCGCCAGCTCGATTTCAGCGGCGGAATGGCGTTTGCGCGCGGACTCTTTATCTTCCTTGTTCTTGGCCTTGTCCTCATCGCCTTCGGCGGCCTTGATGGCGCGCTTGGCCGCGTCCACGGCGCGCTCGGCAATGTCCCACGGCCTGTTGAGCTCGATCACCTTACGCGCAACTCCATCCGCGGCGCGATACTTGGGGGCATCATCGTGGGCGGCGCCGGAAATGATCAGCGGCGTGCGGGCCTCATCGATGAGGATCGAGTCCACCTCATCGACGATGGCGAAATCCAGCGGGCCCTGCACCTGCAGGTCAACCCGTTCCTTCATGTTGTCGCGCAGATAGTCAAAGCCGAATTCGCTGTTCATGCCGTAGGTGATGTCGCAGTCGTACATCTTGCGGCGGGACTCGCCGCCGGGCTCCATGTCGGCCTGGATATACCCGACGGTCAGCCCGAGGTTCTCAAACGCCGGCTTCACCCACATGGCATCGCGGCGGACGAGGTAGTCGTTGACGGTGACGACGTGGCAATGGTTTCCCTCCAAAGCCCGCATGAAACAGGCCAGCGGGGCGACGAAAGTCTTGCCTTCGCCGGTGGCCATCTCGGCGATGCGCCCCTCGTAGAGCACCAGGCCGCCGATAAGCTGCACGTCGAAGCAGCGGGCCCGGAACGGCGGCCGCGACTCGGGGTAGAGGGCGCGCACGGCGGTGTACAACTCGAGGGGAATCTCCACGTATTGCCAGGACTGGCCGCTGGAGATCATCTGCTGCTGCACCCGGTCGTAGGCTTGCAGCATCGTGTCATCCAGCTTGTCGGGGTCGAAGTTCTGCTCGGGATTGAAGATTTCGCGAATGCCGATGTGCCGGTCCATCGACTCGCGCATGATCGCGAAGGCTTCGGGAATCACCTCCACCGAGCGCAGGGCGCCATCCTTCAGCCCCGCCCGCAGCTCGGCCGTGCGGGCGCGAAGCTGGACATCGGTAAGAACCGAAACCTTCGATTCCCAGCCGTTGATCTCATCCACAATCTTGTGATAGCGCTTGAGCAGGCGCTCATTGCGGCTGCCGAAAAGGGTGGTGAGGACTTTGCTGACGGTGATGGGCATGGTACGCCTTGACTTTCGGGGACATTAGATTGGTTGCAGAAAGAACAATTTCGGCGCGGGCAATTTGTGCATGGCGCGAGCAGACGGGAGATGCTCAGGCAATCGGAGGCGGCAGGCGGAACTGAAACGGTGAGGCGGCGGAGGCGTGCGCGCCGATTACCGGAGTCTCCGGCAGAAAGTCATCGGGCTTTGCGGGGACGCTTAGGGCACCGGCCGTGGCAAGACGAAGAGTCGGTGCATTCTGCCGAAAACCCGCGCTAAAGCGGTTGGCCAGCCGGCAGGCGGCCTGCACCATCTGCGGGCTGAGCGCGCCCCCCCTGGGCGCGGCCTCGGCGACACGATCCACGCACAGCGCGGTCGCCACCAGAGCCACTACCAGTATTCCTCGGGTTCTAGGGGGGGTCCGCATCATCGGTAAGCTGCGACAGTATGCCTCAAATCGTCCATGCGTCAAGGCACACATGAGTTTCCGATAATACTACGGCCAGGGTAGCGGCCGGGTTTGCCGAAAGGCGCGGCAAACGCAGAACGCAAAATGCAAAATGCAAAACCGCAGATAAAACATCTTCTCTTGGTTTTGCATTCTGCATTCTGACTTTTGCGTTTCCTGCCTGGTGTCCGCATTACCGCCATCAATCAACGGTCCGCCGCCGCCAGGCCGGCGCGGGAGAGCCTGCGTTTGACCCAGACTTCAAACGGCTTGTCCGCGAAGGGAATCTGCGGGCGGAAGCGCTCCAGCCAACCCGGCAGCTGCGGGGCGCCGCCTTCAAACTCCTGCAGCGACTGGTAGGCCAGACTCGGCGGAGAACTATAGGGGGGGGCCGGCCGGTCGGTCATGCGCAGCAGCACATCCGGCAATTCCCGCTCATCCCCCATCTCCACGCCGGCTTTGGGAATGAGCAGCAGCCTCCAGGTGAACAGGTTCACCGGCGGCATCGAGAACGGCCCCGGCTCATCAAACAGCCCGATGCTCGCCCCCCCCGCCTCCGCCACCTTTTGCAGGCTGGCGGCCAGTTTTAAGCGCGAAGTCTGCGGCCGGGCATCG
>DAIOHQ010000095.1:0-16663 GCA_036744635.1 Tepidisphaeraceae bacterium
GCGAAGGGGTGGGGATGGGCGGTTGCATGGGGGGGGCAAAAACTTCACAATCCCGCCGTTCGATACCCGGCAACGAAAGGCAGGACCATGAGCAGCGGCACCGGCAAGCAGGCGTTTGGAGTGATCGGCCTGGAAGTGATGGGGCGCAACATCGCTCTCAATATTGAGCGCAACGGCTTTCCCATCGCCGTCTATAACCGCACCTGGTCGAAGACCGAGCACTTTCTCAACGATCTGGCGAAGGGGAAGAATGCCAGGGGGGCCAGGACCATCGCGGATTTCGTGGCCCTGCTGGAAAAGCCCCGGCGCATCCTGATCATGGTGAAGGCGGGGGCGCCGGTGGATGCGGTGATCGGCGAATTGCGGCCGTTCCTGGAGCCCGGCGACATCGTCATCGACGGCGGGAATTCCCTGTTCACCGACACCGAGCACCGCGCCGCCGACCTGGCCCCCACCGGCATCCGCTTTTTCGGCATGGGCGTCAGCGGCGGCGAGGAAGGGGCGCTGTGGGGCCCATCGCTCATGCCCGGCGGCGATGAGGATTCCTACAAACACCTGGAGCCGATCCTGACCAAGATTGCCGCCAGCACGCCGGATGACGGCCCGTGCGTCACCTACATCGGCTCCAAGGGCGCTGGCCATTTCGTCAAGATGGTCCACAACGGCATCGAGTATGGCGACATGCAGCTTATCGCCGAGGCGTATGACCTTTTGAAAAACGTCGGCGGGCTTTCCAACCAGCAACTCTTCGATGTCTTCAGCGAATGGAACGACGGGGTGCTGAAGAGCTTTCTGATCGAGATCACCACCAAGGTGATCAACTTTCCCGATCCGGATGATGCCGGCCGGCAGCTCGTCGACATGATCCTCGACCGCGCCGGGGCCAAGGGCACCGGCAAGTGGACGACGCAGACAGCGCTGGATTTGGCGGTGGCCGTGCCGACCATCACCGCGGCGGTGGATGCCCGCACCATCTCCGGATTGATCGATGAGCGCAAGACCGCATCCCGCTACCTCGGCGGGCCGGCGCCCGCGCCGGCGCAGTTCAAGGGGGACTTGCAGGCATTTATCGCGGATGTGCGCGATGCTCTGTACTGCTCGAAAATCTGCTCCTATGCCCAAGGCATGGCGATGCTGTCGGCGGCCGACAAACAGCATCAATATGGGCTGCACCTCGATGAGATCGCCCGGATCTGGAAAGCCGGCTGCATCATCCGCGCGGTTTTCCTGGATGAGATCAAGCAGGCGTTCAAGGAGCAGCCGGGGCTGGCCAACATGCTGATGGCCGGCAGGTTTCGCGAGGCGATCAATTCCCGCCAGGATGCCTGGCGGCGAACCATCGTCACCGCCATCAACAACGGCATCGGCGTGCCGGCGTTTGGCGCATCGCTGGCCTATTACGACTCCTATCGCCGCCTGCGCCTGCCGGCCAACCTGATCCAGGCGCAGCGCGACTTCTTCGGCGCCCATACCTATGAACGCACCGACAAATCCGGCAGTTTTCATACCGAATGGTCGGCGGAACAGACCGCCCACACTCCCGGCGGCGAATTGAACGCCCGCCAGCCCCCCCTGCCGGCCAAGGCGACGCAACCGTAGCTTCGCCTCCGCGGGATCGTCATGCGCCTGCTTGCCCTCGACATCGGCTCATCCTCGATCAAGGCCGGCATTCTGCTGAATGGCAGGATCGTCGGCGAGAGCGCACGGGTGGGATTCGTGACATCGTTCGAAGGGGCGCGGGCGGAGGTCGATCCAAATGGCCTGCTGCGGGCATTGGCCAGGGCGGTGGGGGCGCTTGGAAACGCGCGCAAGCAGGTGGATTGCATCGCTCTGGCGACCATGTCACCGGCCTGGGTGGCGATGGACGGCAAAGGCCGGCCGCTGACCCCGATCGTCACCCATCAGGACCGCCGCAGCGTCGATGTTGCCGCTCAGATCGAAGAGCGCGTCGGCCGGCGGCGCCACTTGCAGATCGCCGGCAATCGCCCGTTTCCGGGGGGAATCAGCTCGACGACCTGGGAATGGTTCCGCCGAAACGATCACAGCCTGGCGAGGCGCGCAGATCTGGTGGGCCATCTCAACACGTTCCTTCATCGCAAGCTCACCGGGGCGCGGGTGATCGATCCCTCCAATGCTTCCTTCACCGGCCTGTATGAAACCGTCGAGCAGGGGAGCTGGAGCGAGGAGCTTTGCGCCGCCGTGCATCTCCCCAAGCGGCTGTTACCGGAAATTGTTCCAGCCTCCGCGGTTGCTGGAAATCTCACCCGCGGCAGCGCCCGCCGCCTCGGACTGACGGCCGGCACGCCCATGCTCGCCGGCATCGTCGATACCAGCGCCGCCATGCTGCTGGCCGGCGCTCGCAGCGGGCAATTGCTCAATGTCTGCGGCACCACCGATGTGTTGGCCCTGTGCGTGGCCGCGCCGACGCCGCACGAGAAGCTGCTGACGCGGGCGCTGGGCGTGGGAAGAAAATGGATGTCGGTCAGCACCCTCGCCTCCGCCGGCTCGACCATCTCCTGGGCTAAAGAGCAGCTCTTTGGCGAGCTGTCGCTGGCCGAGTTTCATCGGCTGATCGGCCGGCTGGTCGATCAGCCGCCGCAGCCCGGAATTACGTTCCAGCCGTACCTCGCCGGCGAGCGCACCAGCATCGAGCAGAAGACGGCATCCCTCAGCGGCCTGACGCTGGGCGCCAAGCGCCAGGAAATTCTCTGGGCGATCCTCGACGGCCTTGCCCGCGCCAGCGGCGAGCGCGTGCCCCTTCTTCGCGCCAATCACACCAGAATTCTCCCCACCGTCTGCATTTCCGGCGGACTGGCCGGCATTCTCCACCACATCCTGCACCGCGATTGGCCAAGGCGCTGGAAACACAAGCGCCAGGAAGAAATGACCCTGCGCGGTCTGGGGAAGCTGGTGGATTGATCACAACCAATACCGCGCCCGGCTGACCGCCCATTGCACGAAGCGGTCGCTGAACGGCCGATGCCGCCACTGGTTCAAATTGACCCGTTTCGAGTAGCGGATGTCGTTCTCGAACAGCGCCTGCATCTGCCGGCCAAATTTTTTCGAGCGGATCAGCGTTGACAGCTCGCAGTTGTATTCGATGCTGCGGTAATCCAAATTGGTCGAACCGATAACTGAGATCTCGCCATCGATGACCATCGTCTTGGCGTGAAGCACCGCCCCCTGCCGTTCATACACTTCGATCCCAGCACACATCAGCTTCTCATAGAACGAGCGCGCCGCGATCAGCAGCACCTTTACGTCACAGCGCCCGGGCACCATAAGCTGCACGCGCACGCCGCGCCGGCACGCCCGGCACAGCTCATCAATCAGCTCATCGGATGGGGCAAAGTATGCCATCGTCAGTTGAATTGTCCGCCGGGCGTCGTGTACGAGCTGCTGGAGAAACCGCGCCAGCGGGCTGTTGAGCGTCGGCGCCGACGCCAGCAGGCCAAGTTCGCCATCGTGCAGGTTGTGGATGTATTCGGCCCGGCGAATCTTGCCGCCGGTATTGACGTAGCGCCAGCTCTTTTTGAATGCCTGCAGGCAAAGCTGCGAACCCGGCCCGACGATGCCGATCGCGTTGTCGCGCCACTGTTCGCAGTGCTCCTGTCCCCGCATCACCCACGATCCGCCGTATTCGGCGCCGAGGTTCAGCCCTCCCATCCCGGCCTTGTCAAAGTCGATCACCAGCAGCTTGCGGTGATCGCGGTTGACCGGCCGCCAACTGAACTGGCATTCCCATGGAATGATCGGATGGAATTTCTTCACGCTGATGCCGGAGCGGCGCATCTGTTGGAACATCGCCGGATCAGACTCAAACGACCCGAAACCGTCGTAGATGACGTAGACTTTCAACCCTTCGGCCGCCTTTGCACAGAGCAGGTCCGCGAACGCCCGGCCGGTGGCATCGGATGCGAAAATATAGACTTCCAGGCAGATCCGGTGTTTCGCCTGCCGGATCGCCTCATAGGCCGCGTGTAGCGCCTCGCCATCCTTGTAAAGCTGGATCCTGGTGCCATCGCCCAACTCCACCGGCGGCGGCACGATCCAGCCATCGTCCTGACTCCCCGGCTCGATGTTGATCCCCGGCGAAGTTCCCGCCCTGCCCTCGATCGCCAGCGCCGGCGCGATCGCCCGCGGCGCGGATTGCTCTATCGAGTGCTTGCGTTGCAGCGCGAGATCCATCTGCTCAATTATAGCGCTGCCATGCGCCAACGTTGGGGAATTCGGCCCAGATTCGGTGGGGCAGACATTCTTGTCTGTCATGGCTGGATGAGCGGCAGGTGTACTCATCCACCTGAATCCAGCCATATTTGTCGCGTCCGCGTAGTCTCCCGGCCTGCCGCGCGATACACTACCGTCTTTCCACACGATAGGAACATCAATGCCTGTGACTCGCGAACAAGTGATGGCCGCGCTGCGGACGGTGCTCGACCCGGAGCTGTTCAAGGACATCGTCACCCTGAACATGGTGAAGGATGTGAAGGTGAATGGCAGCGACGTGACCGTCCACGTCGAGCTGACCACGCCGGCTTGCCCGCTGAAGGAAACCATTCAGCGCGATGTGGAGGCGGCCGTGCGCAAGGTCGGCGCAGCCACCGTGCACGTCGAGTTCACCGCCAACACCCGCGGCGCGCCTGGTCCGAAGAAGGATGTGCTTCCGCAGGTGAAAAACGTGGTCGCGGTGGGGGCCGGCAAGGGTGGCGTCGGCAAATCCACCCTCGCCTTGAACATCGCCGTCGGCTTGAATCGCTGCGGGGCGCGCGTCGGGCTGATGGACGGCGACATCTACGGCCCGTCGATGCCCACGCTGCTGGGCATTCGCGGCGTGCCGCCGCAGGTGCGCGGGGCCAAGATCATCCCGCATTTCGTCCACGGCATTCACGCGATCACGATCGGCTCGCTGGTCGAGCAGGAAAAGCCGCTGATCTGGCGCGGGCCGATGGCGCATGGGGCATTCAAGCAGCTTCTGCTCGATAACACGGAATGGCCGGACCTGGATTACCTGATCGTCGATCTGCCGCCGGGCACCGGCGACGTCCCGCTGACGCTCTGCCAGCTCCTGCCCCTGACCGGGGCGGTGGTGGTGGCCACGCCGCAGCAGGTGGCCCTGGATGATGCCATCCGCGCTGTGCGCATGTTCCAGCAACTGGGGGCGCCGATCCTCGGCATGATCGAGAACATGAGCTACCTCGTCAGCCCCGACGGCTCCATCCTCGACATCTTCGGCCGCGGCGGCGCCGAGCAGGCCGCCCAGCGGCTGAAGCTTCCCTATATCGGCGCCTTGCCGATGTTCCCGGAATTGCGCGTGAATTCCGATGCCGGCACCCCGGAGAAAAATTTTGAAGGCACCCCGCTCCTGCGCGAATCGCTGGAGCATATCGTCAAGACCCTCGCCGGCCAGATCAGCCTGCGGAATCTGCAGGCGCCCGCGCCGCAGTTGAATGTGATGTGAACCACGAACCGTCGAACCCGCCATGCGCGGGCGTCAACGCAACTACTTCGCCTGCACCGGCTCAAAGCCGCGACGGACGGCTTTGCGGCGCGGCGTGCAGAGGGAGACGATGATGAGGACGAGGAAGCCGAGGGGGATCGTGATCAGCCCCGGCTGCGAGAACGGCACCTTGCCCGGATGCCCGGCGATGCCATAGACGTTGATGAACGCTTCCTTGCTCAGCAGCACCCAGACCAGCGACGACAGCAATCCCACCGTGATCGCAGCCGTAATCCCCTGCTTGGTGGTCCGCTTCCAGAACAGCAGCATCACCAGCGAAGGCAGGTTGGCGCTGGCCGCGATGTTAAACGCCCAGCCCACAAGGAAACTCACGTTCAGCTTCTTGAACGCGATGCCCAGGCCCATCGCAATGATCCCCACCACCACGGCCACCACTTTGCCGGCGTTTACCTTCTGGTGATCGGTCATCTCCACCTTCATCACGTTCTGCATCAGGTCATGCGCGATCGCTCCGGAGGCGGCGATGATCAGGCCGGACACGGTGCCGAGAACGGTGGTGAAGGCGATGGCGCTGATGATGGCGAACAGCAAATTGGAAAAACTGTGCGCCAGCAGCGGCGCAGACATGTTGTTGTCGGTGGGATCGAGGGCGCCGCTGGTCATCGCCCCAAGGCCGAGATACAGCGTCAGCACATAGAAAAAACCGATCGCGGCGATGCCCACAATCGTCGATTTCCGCACCGCCGCCTCATCCTTCACCGTGTAATAGCGAATCAAAATGTGCGGCAGCGAAGCCGTCCCGCAGAACAGCGCCAACATCAGTGAGATGAAGTCGAGCTTGTCTGTAATTTTCGCCGACTTGATGCCTTTAAAATAGATGCCGGGGGTGAGGAGGTCAGCTCCTTTAGCCCACGTCGGGTAATAGATCGTTGTTTGCGATCCATCTTGCTCGCTGATCTTTTTACTTGACCAAGTTTCCACGGTCGAGGCTTGGATGGTCGAAAGGAAGGAAAAAGGGCCGAGCGGGCCGGTCTTGGAAATACCGCCGGGAAGCGAAACAATTCGCCCGACTGGCTTCAGATCGTTTTCTCCCTCTCTGGTCCCGCTAGGCAGGCCGTCTATTAGTTTTTGCCCATCCGTCCGGATAGTCACCGTCTGTGCCTGGGCGTAGTAAGTGGTCGCATGCTCGGTATTCTTTTCCGGACCAGAAATTCGAACGACTCGATGATATTCGGTCAGAGTTCTACCATCCGGCATCTTGAACCGCGAGAAGTCTGGCTGCGCCGCCCATTGGCCCACTGGTTTGAGTAACTCTACCTCTCCTGGTACCACTGGAATGTTGAGGCGCGGATCATCATGCACATCCAGCCCTCGATGAAGGATCATAAACACGAGAATCGTGCAGAAAATCACCAGCAGCGAACCCTTGATAAACTGCACCCAAGTCGTCGACACCATCCCCGCGGTGACCACGATCAGGATCACCACCACGCCCACCAGCACCACGCCCGCCCAGTGCGGCAGTCCCAGTAGCGGCTTGACCAGCACGCCCGCGCCCACCATCTGCGGGATTAAATAAAACATCGACACCAGCAGCGTAGAGATCGCCGCCGTCAGCTTGATGCCACGCGAATTGAACTTGTTGTCCAGCGCATCGGCAAACGTGTAGCGCCCCATTCGCTTGAGCGGCTCGGCGATCACAAACAGCGCCACGATCCAGCCGGCCAGATAGCCGATCGAATACAAAAATCCGTCATACCCATAGAACGCGATCAGTCCGCAGATACCCAGGAAGCTGGCCGCCGACAGGTAGTCACCGGCGAACGCAAAGCCATTCACGAACCAGTGGATTTCCCCGTGCGCTGCATAGTACCCCTTTGCACTCTTGGCGCGGCGGCCGAGGAAAAAGCTGATCCCCAGCACCACGGCCACGAAGAAAGCGAAGACCGCGATGGCGGTCGGGTTGGCGAGGTAATTCACTTGCGGTTCTCCACCTTTTTGGATGCGGCAGGGGGGGCATCAATCCGGCACAGGTACATATAGATCAGCGCCAGCACCAGTGCCGCCACGATCAAGCCAATACCATACGTGATCGCCAGGTTCACGCCGAACAATCCCGGCCCGGCCATGCGCGGCAGGGCGAACACCGCCAGCGCGATGAACCCGCCATAGATGAGCAGATATATGAAAAACAGCACCAAGCCGACATTGGCATTGCGCCGCGGATCTGGCTCAGTCGCATCCGCCTCAGGGTGGTACTCCACCGTTTCTTCCCACGCGGGTTTTTCCTCGTTCGACGGATCGGCCATCGTTTTCCTCGCCAGAGTTCGCACGACTTGAGGCCGGCAACATGTATCAAAATCCGCACGAACGGGCAACTATTTGCCGAACTTGCGCAAGTGGTGGGGTGTAGCGCTGGACTGTGGCGATGTGGCAGGACCCCCACCCCAACCCTCTCCCGGAGTAGGGCCTGTCGATTTAGTCGCGAAAATGGATGGCTTGGAACGAGAAATAAGGACTTACGTCTCACATGATTGATGTAACTCCTTTGACCCAAATTCCGTGCCAGATAAATCGACAGGCCCAGTACCGGGAGAGGGGGTAAAAGGTGGGGCAGCCACAAACAAGAGTTACACCCCAAATGGTGGGGCGCACATTACCCATTCCGGTGGTGCGGACATTCCAGTCCGCCATGGCTGTTCTAGCTCGCTCGCGAGCGGCGGCTCTGACACGGTGTGCTCCATACCGGTGGTGCGGACATTCCTGTCCGCAATGGCTGGATGAGTGGCGGGTGTATTCGCCTGCCCGAATCCATCCATAGTTCTTCCACAGTGGTTCAACGCGCGCTTCTGTGGCATAATCCCCCTCTCGAATTTCGATCATCAAGGACCAGCCATGTTGGACACTCTCACAGACAAACTCTCCGGCGTTTTTCGCGGACTTTCCGGCCGGGGACGCATCTCCGAAGAAAACATCCGCGAAGCCATGCGCGAGGTGCGCACCGCCCTGCTCGAAGCCGACGTCAATTTCCAGGTCGTCAAGGAATTCACCGATAAGGTGACAGAAAAAGCCATCGGCCAGGAAGTCATCAAATCGCTGCAGCCCGGCCAGCTCATGGTGAAAATTGTCTATGACGAGCTGGTCGAGCTGATGGGCCCCGTCGATACCCGCATCTATTTCGTCCAGCCGCCGCCCACGATCATCATGATGTGCGGCTTGCAGGGATCGGGCAAGACCACCACCTGCGGCAAGCTCGCCAAGTTCCTGATCTCCAAAGGCCATCATCCCATGCTGGCCGCCGCCGACTTGCAGCGCCCGGCCGCCGTGGAGCAGCTTCGTGTGCTCGGCGAACAGGTAGGCGCGCCGGTTTACCTCGATCCCAGCAAAGTGGCCCCCCACGGACAGGTGGCCAAAGGCGCCGCCGTTGCCGTCTGCCGCGCCGCGGTGCAGCAGGCCAAGCAGACCGGCTGCGACGTGGTCATTCTCGATACCGCCGGCCGGCTGCACATCGACGATGAGCTGATGGGCGAATTGAAGGACATCAACACCCAGATCAATCCGCACCAGGTGTTCCTGGTGCTGGATTCGATGAGCGGCCAGGACGCCGTCAATTCCGCCAAGGCGTTCAACGACCAGCTCGAACTCGACGGCCTGATCCTCACCAAGTTCGACTCCGACACCCGCGGCGGCGCGTTGCTCAGCGCCAAGATGGTCACCGGCAAGCCGGTCAAATTCCTCGGCGTCGGCGAAAAGCTCGACCGCCTCGAAGAATTCCGTCCCGAAGGCATGGCCCAGCGCATCCTCGGCATGGGCGACATCGTCGGCCTGGTCACCGATGCGATGGAAAAGTTCGACCAGGATGAGACCCAGCGCCTGCAGGACAAAATGATGAAGGGCCAGTTCACCCTGGACGACTTCATCGCGCAGATGAGCCAGGTGAAAAAGCTCGGGCCGATGGGCAAGGTCATGAGCATGATCCCCGGCATGGGCGACCTGGCCAAGCAGGCCAGCATGGGCGAGGGCGACATCGAAACCCAAATGGGGCGGATGCACGCGATCTACAACTCGATGACCAGGAAGGAACGCGCCAACACCGACCTCCTCGACGGCACCCGCCGCCGCCGCATCGCCCGGGGAGCGGGCGTGCAGCTCAACGAGGTTGGCCAGTTCATGAAGCAGTTCGAGACCTCGCGCGACATGATGCGCGCCGTCGGCGGCATGGGGATGATGGGCAAGATGAAGCTGATGAAATCCCTCATGTCCGGCGGCCTGAGCAACCTCGGCATGCCCGGCGGCCCCACCCTCAAGACCAAGAAATCCGGCTATATGGAAAAGAAAGACCGCAACAAGAAAAAGCGGCGGTGAATTGTGTCCGACGTGTGATATACTATCCAACGTGTCTATTTCAGTTCATACGCATCTGCGCTCCGCGACCATCCATCTGCCGGAAGCGGCCGCGTTGGTGGGCAAGGAAGTCCGTATCATCGTGGTGGAAGAGCCCCAAAGCCGGCCACCCCGTGATCTTTCCGCGTTGGACCGCCTCGCCGGCAAGATCGACTTGGATTATCACGCGATCGAGAACCTGCGCCGGCGGAGCATCGCATGATCCTGCTCGACACCTCGGTGCTCGTGCGCTATCTGAGAACGTCATCTCCAGCCATTCGGGAAGTGCTGGCATCCACCGACTGTGCCATCTGCGGAGTAACGCGTGCCGAGATATTGCATGGCGCACGAACTCCTCAAGACTCCACAAATCTATGCACGGCACTGGATGCGTTCCTTCAGATACCCATTGAGCCGCCGATCTGGGACTTGCTTTGGCCGCCATTTGGCATCTTTGCGCGCGAGCGGTTTACCCATGCCGTTTCAGGACGTGTTGCTGGCGACGGTGGCGATCAATCACGATATGGAACTCTGGTCATACGACAATCATTTTCGTGTGATCCAAGGCGTTCTAAAAAGTCTGCGGCTCTTTGAGGGCCCGTTGGCGTGATGTATTAGCGCCAGCGTGTTCAGGAATAGCGCCCGCTACGTCGATCTTGCTGGACATCGATTTTCGCGCGAACCCGCTGGACCTCTGCCAGATCTATGGTTGCAATGATGAGCTCTTCACCAGCCCCTCCTTCCGTGATCGTCCGGCCCCACGGGTCAATCACCGCCGATCGCCCGGCATATCTGGTGATGCCCTCCGCATCGAAGCTCTCCTCTCCGCACTGATTCGTCGCCAGCACGAAAACCTGGTTCTCGATGGCGCGGGCGCGGATGAGTATCTGCCAGTGTTCCAGCCGCGCCTCCGGCCAGGCGGCGGGGAGAAGCTGCAGTTGCACGCCGCGCAGGGCATAGGCGCCGAACAGCTCGGGAAAACGCAGGTCATAGCACACCGCCAAGCCCGTCCGGCCCCAGGGCGCATCCGCCGTCACCAGTTCCGTCCCCGGCGTAACGTGCTCGTGCTCGCCCATCAGCCGAAACAGGTGCATCTTGCGATAGCTCGCCACGCGCTCGCCGGATGGGCCAAACAGGATCGACGTGTTCGCCAGCAACCCACCGGAAGCAGGCAGCGCCATCGAGCCATTGATCCAGATCGAATTTTCACGGGCAATCTCGGCGACCCGCGCGACGTCGCTTTCCATCCGCTCGCGCAGCGCGATGTTCTTTTCCCACTGAAACCCCGTCGTAAACATCTCCGGCAAACACAGCAACTCCGCGCCCCGCCCCTTCGCCTCGCCCGCCAGCACCCCCGCCTTCGCCAGATTCGCCTCCGGACCGGCCGTCGCCACCGCCATCTGTCCCAATGCCACCGTCAGCATCATCTCATCTCTCCGATCGGTAATCGTCATGCCGCTGCCTTGTCTGACGCCCCATGTCATCCTGAGGTACTCCAAAGGATCTGGCCCCGAATGGTGATCCACGCAGATTCTTCGGAGTACCTCAGAATGACAGTGTCGCTGCATGACGCGGAGGCACAATCATTTCTCGCGTATCGTTTATAAATCCGCGGTAGAATGACTCCATGCCGCAGATTACGAAGATCGCCGAGCAAAAGCGCCGCGCCAACCGCCGCAACATTTTTCTCGATGGCGCCTTCGCCTTTGGCTGCAACATTAACGTCGTCGCCAAATTTCATCTCCGCGAGGGGCTGTCGCTGACTGACGAGCAGATTCGCGCCATCCAGCACGGCGAAGTCAAGCAGGAGTGTTTCGACAAGGCGATGGGATATCTCCAGTCGCGCCTCCATAGCCGCAATGAACTGCAAAAGAAGCTCATGCGCCGGGAATACGGCGATGCGGTGATTACGGCCGTGCTCGATGACCTCGCCCGTCTCGGCTATCTCGATGATGCTCGCTTCGCCCAGACCAAGGCTCAAAGCGCCGCCCAGCACAAGCACCACGGCCGCCGCCGCGCTTTCATGGAATTGCTCAAGTCCGGCGTGAAGTCGGATGTCGCCGATCAGGCGCTCAACCAGGTGTACGATGCCCATGACTCCACCGCCGCCGCCCGTGAGCTGGCGCTTAAGCAGGCCGGGCGGCTGCGCAAGCTCGATCCCGCCGTCGCCCGCCGTCGGCTCGTCGGAATGCTCCAGCGCCGTGGCTTTGATTACGATTCCATCCGGCCAGTCGTCGATGAGGTGCTCGATTCCACCGAGGAGCAGTGACCGGAAGCAGATTTACGGCAGGTAATTTTTCGGCAATTTTTGCACCCGCGCCACCCCTTGCGAACTCCGAGCCCTTCGCTATACTTTTCGATTCGCGTAAAATTTGATTCACGGAGACCAGCGCCAATGTCAGTTAAACTGCGATTGAAAAGAATGGGCCGGAAAAATGCCCCGTTTTATCGGCTCAATGCCATCGACTCGCGTTCCCCGCGGGATGGCCGCGTGATCGAGCAACTCGGCTACTACGATCCGCGCAACAAGGACAAGGCCAAGCAATTCGTGGCCGAGCTGGACCGCTGCCGCCACTGGCTGGACGTCGGCGCGATTCCATCCGAAACCGTCTCCTCGCTGCTGAAAAAGAGCGGCGTCGAGCACAAGCAGCTTCGTCTTCCCAAGCCGGGCAAGCCCAAGGCGGTGGCCCCGGCGGCAGTGGAGAAAAAGGCAGAAGCACCGACTGCATAACGAGTTAGAAAACGCCCACGGAGCGATCCTCCGTGGGCTTTTATGTCGATTCGCATTGACATCCTGACGTTGTTTCCCGAGATGTTCACCGCCGTGCTCGGGACCAGCATCCCCAAGCGAGCGGCGGAAAAAGGACTGGTCGAGTATCATCTGACCAACATCCGCGAATTTGCCGCCGACGCCCATAACTCCGTTGATGACAAGCCCTTCGGCGGCGGCCCGGGAATGGTGATGATGTGCCAGACGCTCTTCGACGCCGTCGAAAGCGTCGAGCAGCAGGACCCGCGAATCGCCACCCGGATTTTGCTCACCCCGCAAGGGCGGGTGCTGGACCAGAAGCTGGCCGAAGAATTGGCCGGCCGCGAACGGCTGCTTCTGATCGCTGGGCACTACGAAGGCTTTGACGAGCGCATCGTCGAAGGCCTGCGGCCGATGGAATTGAGCATCGGCGATTACGTACTCAGCGGCGGCGAATTGCCGGCCATGGTGCTGATTGACTGCATCGTGCGCCTGCTTCCCGGCGCGATCGGAAACGAACAAGGGGCCGCCGACGAGACTTTCGCCGATGGCCTGATCGAATATCCGCAATACACCCGCCCGCGGGAGTATCGCGGCATGAAGGTGCCCGATGTGCTGCTGGGCGGCAACCACCAGGCGATTGCCAGGTGGCGGCTCGAGCAACGCAAGCTGCGGACGCAACAGCGCCGGCCGGATTTATGGCAGGCGTTTTTGAGCAGACAACAGCAAGATTTGGACGAAAAAGACGACTAACATTGCGATTGCAGAAAGCGAAGTGTCCCATGATTAACCGCATCATGAATCAGGTGGAACAGGCGTATCTCAAGAAAGACGTACCTGTCTTCGAGGTGGGTGATACGGTTGACGTCTCCACTCGCATCGTCGAGGGTGAAAAAGAGCGCCTCCAGGTCTTCTCCGGCACCGTCATCATGAAAAAGGGCCGCGGCATCAACGAAACCTTCACCGTTCGCCGCATCGTCAATAACGAAGGCGTCGAGCGCATCTTCCCGATCCACTCCCCATTCATCGCCAAGGTGGTTGTGAAGCGCAGCGGCGAAAACCGCCGGGCCAAGCTCTTCTACCTCCGCGAGCGCGTCGGCAAGGCCGTCCGCCTCGTCGAGAAGCGCAAGATCAAGAAGGAAGAGACCCCCACAACCGCTACCCCGCCCACCAACACCGAAAACCGCGAACTGGCCGCGTCAGCTACCTGATCCGCCTCCGACGATCGATTTTTCATCAGCGCCGAAGTCTTTGGACTTCGGCGCTTTTTTTCAGCGCGGCAGGCTATCTGGCAGGGCGGTCAGAACGAGCTGCGAGACGGTCGCCAGTCCGGGAAACGGCATCGTCGCGGTAAGCTGGGTGCTATCCAATGTCTGGAGGGCTCCGTTCCCGCGCCACTTTTCAATCAGCCACACGTTGCGGGTGGATCGCAGTTGCGCAAGCGCCTTGGCATCGGTGGGGGCGTGGAGGAAGATGATCGGCCCGGGCATGTGGTGCATGTAATGGGACATGCCCAGGTAGAGGATATCTTCGTACCAGTCGCCGGTATCCGAGCCGGAAAAGACAATGGCATCCCCGGGCTGGGCCCGGTCCTGCACGAACCGCGCCAGGCCGCGAAAATCGGCCTTGTACGGCGTGTAGGTGTTGGGAAGTTCCAGCAGGCACGCCAGCAGCACCACCGCGGGAATCGCGTGGCGAAAGAAGCGATGCTGCCTCCCGACCGTCGCGATCAGCAGGTACATCGCCGGTGCCGCCACGAGGGTGTATCGAACCAGATCCAGCGTCCAGCTTGAGCGGCTGAGATCCAGCGCCGCCGCAACCAGAATCGGGCAACCAAGCCAGAAACTCCAAATCAAAAACGACCTGTCCCGACGTGCCAACAGCAGCAGCAGAAGATAGCCGGCCGCGCCCAGCGCGGCGATGCCCAGGTGCCCGGCCGACGGTTGGATCAGGTAACGCGCTGGCATCACGGCCGCGCGCTGCAGAATCCGCACCAGCTCGCCTTTGCCTCCCTCCAGCAGCCAGGCGGTGTCTCCGGCAAAGTGATCCCGCTGGCCCCACAGGAATGGCAGGCAAAGCACGCTGAAGAGCAGCCCGGCCAACGCCAGCGAACGAAATATCTGCCGGCGCGCCTTCCCCGACATCACCAAACCGCCATAAAGGCCGATAGCCGCCAGCGGCGCCAGCGCCAAATAATGCGTCAGCAGCATGGCCGCGGCGCACAAGCTGAGTGCCACCGAGCGCCTGCGGGAAGGCCCGCGTTTGTGGAGCCGAACCACCACCAGCAGTGCCCCCAGTGAAAGCGCCGTCAGCAGCATGTACGAGCGCGCCTCTTGCGCGAATTTGATCTGCGGCGACGCCACCGCCATCAGCGCGGCCGCCCATAGCGCCGATGTGGCATCGTGCAATTCCAGCACCACCAGAAACAGCAGGATGATCGCCGAAAGCGAAGCCGTGATGGACAGGGACCGCAGCGCACCGTCGCTATCGCCAAAGATGTCCCGCCACAAGCGCAGCACCAGGAAATAAAGCGGAGGCTGATTCTCCTCCCGCGCCACGCTCGTCCAGACTTGCCACCATGAGTTGCCCAG
Source organism: Tepidisphaeraceae bacterium (assembly GCA_036744635.1). GTDB lineage: Bacteria > Planctomycetota > Phycisphaerae > Tepidisphaerales > Tepidisphaeraceae > DAIOHQ01. Next base: position 15,182 of record DAIOHQ010000095.1, read on the forward strand.
ACTGGTCGGGTCCAGCCGGGTGAGCGCCATGCCGGACGACTGCAGAGCCGTCCGCGGAGCGTACCCGGAGGAACACTCCATGCTGAACAGCTCGTCCATCCAGAGGCTTTGCGAATCGACGCGATAGACCCGCAGCGCTGCCGCCACCAGCAAAATCAAGACAAGAATTTTCCATCGAGGCCGTTCACCGACTGTCTGGCGCATACGACCCTTCAACCCAAGCGATTGCCATTTCGCGCTCCGTAACCATCTAACGGCCGGAGTCGTGAAATATTACAGATGGTTCGCAATGTCCACCCCTGCGGAGGTATACCGGCGAATTTCCTGATGGCTTCCCCACGGAAACACCGGCTATGCCAGCCGGTCGTGGATCCAACTGAAACGGCTTTGCGGCTTCCTGGCATTTGCTTCGGCGATGGAATCGGCGAGAGATTCAAGCCGCTCGGCCTGGACGCAGAGAAACTCCTGCGCGGCCGCCGCTTTGCCCGACAGCGAAAGCTCCGCGATCTTCCACGCCTTCACCAGGTGGCGAATGATCTCAACGTAGTCGTGGACGGTGTAGACGCCCAGGCGCTGGGCGACGGCGGCGAAATGCTCGAAAAGGTCCGGGTCCTTGCCGTCATCCATCAGCCGGCCTGGCATCGAAATGATGCGGCGCATCATCTGCCGGAAAATCAGCACGCCGCCGGCCGGGTCCTGCTCGATCACCGCGCCCATCATCCGCGTGTAAAACATCGCATGGCGTGACTCATCGGCCGCGATCTTGGCGCAGATTTTCGAGAGATTTTCATCCCCCTGTTTGGCGGCCAGCCGGCCGACATTGGCGTGGGATACCACCGTCGCCCGCTCCTGAAACGATGTATAAATCAGCCCCGCATAGGGATCGGGATAGGCCCGGGGATCGAATCCGTTGGCCAGCAGGTGGTGGATCGTCAGCTCGACGGCGCGCATGTCGACGCGCCCGGTCAGGCGCAGGAAGGCGTTGAGCAAATCGCCATGGCGATTCTCCTCGGCCGTCCAGCCGCGCATCCAGCGCGCCCAGGGATCGGGACTGATGCCGCTGTAGTCGCGGGCGATCAGGTTGAGGGAAATCGCGTAGCTGGGCAGTGCCTCTTCGGTGATCATGTCGCCGACCAGCACGACCAATAGTTCATCGGAGAGTTCACCGGCCGGTGCGCGAAAGCGCACTACCTGCTCCTTCCAGTCAGCGGCGGTCAGATCGGGCAGATAATCCGTTGGTTGCCAGGCCTTGTCGACGGGCGTCAGCAGCGAAAGATTCTGCTCTACCGCCGACTGCAGGCTCTGCAGCAGCTCGATCTGCGGAACGATTCGGGCCTGATCGCTGATTGGGGCATTGATGGGAAGCACTTCGTTCAATGCAGAGAGCATACCAGTCCGACAGCAATTTCACAAGATTGTCAATCGGATTGTCATACCAAAGTTGTAATGTCCGGTCTTAACCAAGTTGAAGTGTCCGGTTTC
>DAIOHQ010000096.1:0-16575 GCA_036744635.1 Tepidisphaeraceae bacterium
AGGCAAGCCTCAATTAATCCCCGCGGCGCGCCCACCGTTCGTGGGGAAGGTCATGTCGCAAAATGTCCCACATCTCAAAATCGCTTTGTCCCCTCGCCGCGTCGCCGCGTCGCCGTGTCCCCGCGTCGTCCTTCCCCTTCACTTCGTCTCCCAGCACGCCCCCACATGCCCCGCCTCGCCCTGCTTTTGCTCCAGCGGCGGCATCTCCGCGGCGCACTTTCTCAACACCCGAAACCGCTCCCCCGCCGACTCAATCTCGATGGTGTCGGCGGCATTCGCCTGCGCCGCCATCTCCCGCGTCAGCGGGCAGCGGGGATGGAACGGGCAGCCGCTCGGCGGGTTGGCCGGCGACGGCACTTCCCCCTTCAGCACGATCCGCCGCTTGCGTGGCCTCGGGTTCGGCTCCGGCACAGCGCTCAGCAGCGACACCGTGTACGGATGCTTGGGATTGGCGTACAGCTCAACCGAAGACGCCTTTTCCACGATCTTGCCCAGGTACATCACCGCCACTTCATCGGAAAAATGTTCGACCACGGCCAAATTATGCGCGATGAACAGATAGGCAATATTCCGCTCGCGCTGCAGGTCATCCAGCAGGTTCAAAATCTGCGACTGGATCGACACGTCCAGCGCGCTGACCGGCTCATCACAGACGATGAAGTCCGGCGACAGGGCGATGGCGCGGGCGATGCCGATGCGCTGCCGCTGCCCGCCGGAAAATTCGTGCGGATAGCGCCGCATGTAGGCCGGATCGAGCCCGACGCGCTGCAGCAGCGAGGCCACCATGTCCGTCTTGGCGCTGCCACGAGCGATGCCGTGTACCTCCAGCGGCTCGCCGATGATGTTGCCTACTGTCATGCGCGGGTTCAAGCTGCTCACCGGGTCCTGGAAGATGATCTGCATGTGCCGGCGCAGCCGCCGCAATTCTTCGCCACGATAGGCGAAGAAATCTTCCCCCTTGTAGCGCACATCGCCAGACGTCGCAGGGATCAACCGCAGGATCGTGCGGCCAACGGTGGTTTTTCCGCACCCCGACTCGCCCACCAGCCCCAAGGTCTTCCCCTTCCCCACGTCAAACGAAACGCCATCCACCGCCTTCACCTGGCCAACCGTGCGCGAAAGAATGCCGCGGCGGATGGGAAAATGCGTGCGCAACTCGCGCACCTGCACCAGCGGATCGGTCGGCGCTGTTTCGCCGGCCGGCGAGCGATATTCCAGCACGCTTTGGCTCACTTGCGCACCTCCGCCAGCATCACCGGCTCGCTGCCATCTCCCTCAACCGCCCCGGCCGTCACCGTCCGCCGATGCTCCAGCCGCGGAATCGTCACCGGCGCATTGGGAAAATTCTCGGCGAAATGGCACGCCGCCCAGTGGCCAGGCTGCACCTCGCGCAAGCCCGGCTCATCCTGCGCACACACGCGCATCACCTTGAAGCGCTCCTCGATCGTCTGCACTTCCACCGTCTCCTTCGCATCCGCCCCCCCCGCCGCCCCCCCTGCCGCCGCGATCTGCCGCGCCCGCGGGCAGCGCGGATGGAACTTGCACCCGCTCGGGAAATGCGCCGGGTTCGGCACCGTTCCCGAAATCGTCTCAAGCCGCGCGTTCTTGTTCCCCAGCTTCGGCACCGACCGAAACAGCCCCTCGGTATACGGATGCTGCGGCCGGTCGAACAGATCCTCCACCGTGGCCACCTCCACCACCCGGCTGGCATACATCACCGCCACCACATCCGCGTTTTCCGCCACCACGCCCAGGTCGTGGGTGATCAGCATGACGGCCATCCCCGTCTCACGCTGCAGCTTGCGCAGCAGTTCGAGAATCTGCGCCTGGATGGTGACATCCAGCGCTGTGGTCGGCTCGTCGGCGATCAGCAGTTTCGGCCGGCAGGACAGCGCCATCGCGATCATCACCCGCTGGCGCATGCCGCCGGACATCTGGTGGGGATACTCGAACAGCCGCCGGCCGGGATCGGCGATGCCGACATCCCGCAGTGCCTGCTCGGCGATTGCGTACGCCTGCTTGTTGCTCACGTGCTGGTGGAGCACGACCGCCTCGGCGATCTGGTCGCCGATGGTGTACACCGGATTCAAGGAAGTCATCGGCTCCTGGAAGATCATCGCGATCTCCTTGCCGCGCACCTTGCGCATCTCCGGCTCCGGCAAGGCCAGCAAATCCCGCCCTTCAAAGCGAATTTCGCCGCCCAAAACTTCCCCCGGCGGCTGCGGAATCAGCCGCAAGATCGACAGCGCCGTCACCGACTTCCCGCACCCCGATTCGCCCACGACGGCCACCGTCTGCCCCGCATGGATCGTCAAACAAACATCCCGCACCGGCCGAATCTGGCCACGGTCGGTGTTGAAGGCGATGGTGAGATTCTCCACTTCCAGCAGCGGCTTTTGCATGTCATCCAATCCCGCTCAAGCGCGGATCCAAGGCATCGCGCAGCGATTCGCCCACCAGGTTATAGGCCAGCACCGTCAGGAATATCGCCAGTCCCGGGTAGGTAGCCAGCCACCAACTGAACCCGCCACCGGCGCTGACCGCTTCGTTAAGGAGCTGTCCCCAACTGGCATCGCCAACGGGAATGCCCAAGCCCAGGAAACTAAGCACGCTTTCGGACAGGATCGCGCCGGCGACGCCGAAGCTGGCGCTCACCAGCAGCGGCGCCAGGGCATTGGGCAGCAGGTGGCGGAACAGCACCGAACGAAGCGGCAAACCGGCGGCGATGGCCGCCTGCACGAAATCCTGATGGCGCAGCTTCAGGAATTCCGCACGCACAAACCGGGCGTCGCCCACCCAACTGGTGAAGCCGATGATGGCCATGATCAGATAGATGTTGCGATATTGCGGGAACGCCGCCACGAACGTGAGCAACAGATAGATCGTTGGAATCGCGCCAAAGACCTCCAGCACGCGCATGCCAAACAGGTCGACCAGCCCCACGAAATAGCCCATCACGCCTCCGACCAGGATGCCGATGAACACCGAAATGCCCGTGGAGATGAAACCCACGGCCATCGCGATCCGGCAGGCGTAGATCATGTGGCTGGCAATATCCGCGCCAAAGACATCTGTCCCCATCCAGTGGGATCGCGACGGCGGCCAGGGATGGGGGCGGTCCGCGATGAACTGGTCGCGCATGTGATCCCCCACCGAGTAGGGAACCAGCGCGTTGACTGCCCACTGCACGTGCCCATTTCGCTGGGCGACGCGATATTCCTCATAAACATTGGTTTCGGGCGGATGCACCAGCAGGAAACAAACCACAAAAACCGTTGCGATGGCCGCAAAAATGATGAGGAGCTTCAAGGGAAAACGGATTCCCCCCATCAGCGCCACAACCAGGGCGGTGAGAATACCCACAAAAATGGTGATATCGGCCGGGGTGAGATGGCGCACCATCGGGCTGAAGACGCGCCCATCCATCTTGACGAGCAGCGGATAGCTGTTGGAAAGCAGCGGCGCGAACGCCGCCAGGAATGCGACGATCACGATCCAAATCAATCCGATCCGCGCCCCGGTGCGGCTGACGGTGTCGAGCATCACCTGCGCCAGCCACGGACGCGGCGTCGATCCGAGATCGAGCGGCGATGTCGCGGCCTCGGGGGCGGCCAACGTGGCGGTGTTACTCATAAGTCACCCGCGGATCGGCCACCGCATAGCACAGGTCCGCCACGATCAGGCTGATCAGGCTGATGATCCCGATGACCAGCGTCTCGGACATCACCAGCTCGCGGTCCTTCATGTAAATGGCTTCGATCATCAGCCGGCCCATCCCGTTGATGCTGAAAATGGATTCGATGATGAGCGAGCCGCCGAGCAGCGAAGGCAGGATGCTTGCGGCAACCGTGATCAGCGGCAACACGCTGTTGGAGAGCACATGGCGGAACAGCACGACATTCTCGCTGAGCCCCTTGGCCCGCGCGGTGCGGGCGAAGTCGGAAAAAAGGTTTTCCAGCACGCTGGCGCGCATCAGCTTGGACAGAAAAGCGAATCCGCCGTACGTCAGGCAGAATACCGGCAGCGCCAGATGCCACAGCGTGTCGCCAAGCCAGCCGCGCTGCCACGAGCCGCCTTGAAAGCTCGGCAGAAAGCGCATCGAGCCGGCCAACGTGTCGTGCAGGCCGCCGGTCGGAAAAGCCGCCACCACGTCCTTGTTGGCGAGCAATCCGATCAGCATCACCCCCACCCACATCGACGGCAGCGACCACAGCGCCAGAAAGATCGTCCCGCTTGCCACGTCGAATGTGTGGCCGCGCCGGCGCGCTGCGTAAATGCCCGATGCAATCGAGACCGAATAGATGACCGGGATGGTCAGCAGATTGAGCAGCAATGTGATCGGCAGCGTCTCGGCGATGACATCAATTACCGGCCTTTTTCGCAGGAAGCTTTCGCCAAGGTTGGGAACCTTCACCCCGACCGGCCACGACCTTGGCCGGCCTTCGCCGGCGTCCTTGATGCCGATGGGCGACACCTGGTTCAGCCAGCGGAAATATTGCTGCCAGAGCGGCTTATCCAGCCCATAGCGCTTCTTATAATAATCCTCAACCTGTTTGCGCTGCTCGGGGCGCATGTTGCCCGCCACATCGCGCAGGCTCGCACCAATTCCTCCCGGCGCCAAGGCCATGATGAAAAACACGAGCAGCGTGATGCCGATCAGCGTCGGAAACATCAGCAGCAGCCGGCGGATGACGTAGTTCAGCATACATCTCACCTACTGCTGCGAATACTTCTGCATCGGCAGCGGAACGTACCACTCTTCCAGCGGATTGAGCCCGAGCTTCACGCGGTTGACGTTGTGGATGCGCCCATCGACGAAGCGCAGGGTCTTGCCGAACCAGAGGAAGGTGTAGGGCTGATCTTCATTGATGATCTCGTGCGCCTTCTGCCACAGCGGCATGCGCGTCGCCTCATCCACCGTCGTGCGCGCGGTTTCGATCACCTTGTCCAGCTCGGGGTTCTTGTACGACATGAAATCGTCGCCCCCCGGCTGCATCTGGCTGGAATGGAACATCTGGTAGATGTCGTCTTCAATCGTCGCCGTCCAGCCCAGGCTGATGGCCTCGAAATTCTTCTGCTCGAGGCGCTCGGTAAACACCGCCCATTCCAGCCGATCGGGGATGACCACGATGCCCGCCTGCGCGAAGGCATCCTTCACATAGAGCACCATCTTATCGTAGTTGGCGCTGCCGGCCGGATAGGTGAGGCGGAACTCGAACGGCTTGCCTTCCGGCCCCTGCAAAACGCCTTCCGGCGACCGCTCTTTGAAGCCCGCCTCGGCCAGCAGCTTCTTGGCCCGCTCGACATCATAGGCCCAGCCCTTGATCGCGGTGTTGTACTGCTTGCTGAGCGGATTGAAGGGGCCGGTGGCGATGACGCCGTATCCCAGGGCGATCTCGTCGATCATCCGCTGGCGGTCGAGCAGCATCGTCAGGGCCTGGCGCACGCGCTTGTCGGCGAAATGGGTGGGCTTGCCATCCTTGGCCTGATTCCACGCGATGAACCGGTATCCGCCGATCGGGTTCTGATATTCGAAGCTGTGCACCCGCGCCATCAGCGTCTTGTCCTGGATCATCTCCCGATACTGCTCGGGCGATGCGCCGAACAAGTCGACCTCGCCATTGCGAAACGCCGCCAACCGGCCCTTGTCGCTGGAAAGCTCACGATAGACGAGCCGATTGAACGCCGGCTGCACGCCCCAATACCGCTCGTTGCGCACCAGGATGATGGGCGTGCCCGGCTTCCACGTCTTGGCATCCGTCATCCTGTACGGTCCCGATCCCAGCAGAAAGCCCACCGACTCATTGAACTCCGTCGGCGTGAACTTTTCGTAGAAATGCCTGGGCAAAATGCTCAATCCACCGGCGAGGTCAAATGCCTGAAAGTAGGGATCGCTGAATACGAATTCCACCTCCAGCGGGCCGATTTTGTTGACGGCCCGAATGCGCTCGTAATATGCCCGCTGGCGTGGGACTGCGTACTTCTCGTTCATGATCATCTGGTACGTGAAGACCACGTCATCGGCCGTCAGCGGCTCGTTATCCGAGAAGCGCAGCCCGGGACGCAGCTTGAAGCGAATCTTGATGGCCGCCGGTCCGCTGGTGTCTTTGGCGATTTCCTCCGGCTTCTTCCCCGCCGCCTTCTGCTTGTCCGCCCATTGGGCGTACTGCTTGGAGTTGTCCTCGATCTTCCATTCCTCGGCCAGCAGCGGCTTGTAGTCCAGCGAGTCGGGATCGCGCACCGCCAGCGACTCCAGCACCTCATTCTGCACGTCCGAGGCATAGGCATCGCCAGAGAGCAGCGGCGTCAGCTTCGCGACCTGGCCGGGAAAAACATCCACCAGCCAATCACCATTGGCATAATCCGATTGTCCCTGGGCCGCTCGCACGCGGGCAAAGGGGTCATTCTTGGTATCCACGGCTGTGGTGGTGGCGCCGCCATTGCGGGCGACGACGCCCTTGCGGAGCCTGTCCTGGATCTCCCGCAGGTCACGCGTCTGCGAGTCGACCTTCGCGTTGATGGACTGCACCGCATCCCACTGGCGGTCGAACTGGAACATTGCCACGACGACGACAACGATGAGCACCAGGAGCAGGAAAAACAGGAAGAAATCCTTCACGCCAAACCGATTTTCCATGCAGTCCTCGGGATCGGGATAGAGAGCTTCGGGTTATATTTTCGCCGCTTCGCGCTTGGGGTCAAATATGTCGCGCAGGCCGTCGCCTACGAAGTTGAGGCTGAGCAGCGTGACGGCCAGAAGCGTACACGGGAACAGCAGCATCCACCAGAGAGAGTTGACGGTATTCAGGGCGGGGACGAGGCCTTCGCTGGCCAGCGAGCCCCACGTCGGCATCGGGGCCTGGATGCCGATGCCCAGGAAACTCAGGAACGACTCCTGCAGGATGGCCTGCGGGATGGTGAGCGTGGCATAGACCATGACCGGGCCGATGAGGTTGGGGAGCAGATGGCGGGTGAAGATGCGCCACTGGGTGAGCCCGGCGGCGCGGCAGGCCTCGATGAAGGGCTGGGCACGCAGGGACAGCACCTGGCCGCGGACGACGCGGGCCATGGTCAGCCAGCTTACCAGGCCGATGGCGAGGAACAGGACGGTGATGTTGGCCGCCCGCGTCTCGTCAAACCAGGCGGGCTGCTTGTGAATCGGGTCCCATGGCTGCAGCTTGACGAACAGCTTTACCAGCGGTTTTTCCAGGCCGATCTTGAACAGGATGACCAGCAGAATATAGGGCAGGCCATAGAGCACATCGACCGAGCGCATGAGCAGTGCATCGAGCCATCCCCCGCGATATCCGGCGAGCAGGCCGATGCTGACGCCAAGGATCACCGAGATGGCCGCGGCCGCCGCCCCTACCGCCAGCGAAATCGTGCCGCCGAGGAGACATCGCCCCAGCAGGCTTCGGCCGAGGGCGTCGGTGCCAAACCAGAGCGGCGGGGAAGCAGATGGGACCACCCGCGTCTGGGCGGAATTCTGGCCGTTGTAATAAAGCGACGAATCGGATTGGAGGGTCCAGGGAAGCGTGGCCAGACAGGCCAGCACGATCAAAACAAGTGCCACCCCGCCCACAAGCACGCGGCCGCTGCGCAACACCCGGCCGCTCAGCCCATCGGCTGGAAAATCCGCCATCACGTTTGCAGTCACAATGGCCGCGGAACTCAAGTGCGTCTCTATGATCAAATATCGTGCGCTACCGAGCGCGCCATGCAGCAATGATTGTCATTCTGAGGTAATCTGAAGAATCTGCGTGGATATTCATTCGAGGCCAGATCCTTCAGAGTACTTCAGGATGACATGCTTGTGACCTTGTAGGGTGGGCGTACTCGCCCACCGTGAGGGTCCGGTGGGCGAGTACGCCCACGCTACAAAACTTACATCAATCCGTTCGGGGGCATGAGGTCTTTGGCGCGGAGGAAAATGATGATCAGGCCGGCGATGACCACAAGCAGGCCTACGAAGGCCAGGCCGGTGTAGACATCGTTGCGGGGCTTGACGACCTGCGGTTGATTGGCGGCAAGGCGGCTCATGGGTGATCTCCGGTGCGGACGGCTGCGTTTGACGGTTTAGAGCTGGGTGCGGACTTCGTAATTCGGACCGGATTGCACCTGGTCGACTTTGGGACCTTCAAGACGGCCGGTGGCTTCGTTGGGCTCGACCGAGGTCACGATCAACGTGCCCAGCCATTCGCCTTTGGCGCGGTTGATCACGTTGAACTCCATGCCCTTGCTCACCTGGTCGGCGCTGCCGAGAGAGATCGTGGCATAGGGAATGCCATCAATCGGCTTGACGTTGCGGATGATGCCATTGAGCTTGACGTTGGCTGCCCCGCCGGCGGCCGGCGCCATAGCGCCTTGCGTGCCAGCGCCCCCGCCCTTCTCGGCCTGGGCGAGCTTCTCCTTGGCATCCTGGAGCTGCTCCTTGAGGAACTTCCATTCCTTGGTGACCTGATCCAGCTTATTGGTCAGATCGGAGACCTGGGCGTTCAGGCCGGAATTCTGCTGGTTGGTCTGATCGAGCGACTTGCGGGCTTCGGCGAGGGTATCCTGGATCTTCCCGCGGGCATCTTCGCTGGCCTTCATCGCTTCGGTCAGGCGGTTGACATCAAGCTGCAGGAGGGCGAATTCCTTGCCCTTTTCGGCAAGCTGGGTCTGGGCGGCGGCGAGCTGGGTGGACACTTCGATGCGCTGGGCGCGAATCGCTTCCACCTGCTTGGCGGCGGCGTCGAGCTTGGCGGCCTGATCCTGCTTGACGCTCAGGAGCTCGGCCTCCGACGACTGCGCCAGCGTCCTTTCGGTGCCGAGCTGGCTGGTGAGGTCCTTGTTCATCGTTTGGAAATCTTCCATCCGGTTGACAAAGACGATGGTCGCCGCCGTCAGCAGCAGCGAACAGATGACCAGAAGGATCACGAAGACTTTAGTGAGGGCGTTCAAGATGGCTCCTCGGACTATGATGTCCGGCAATGATGTCGATCAACGGTCCATGGCGAGATTCATCGGGTCAGGGGAAGATTCTTCCATCGACCTCCGCTGGCGGCCTCGGCGTGCGGCCATCAACCTAAGGCTATCCTAATCTGAGGGTAACGGCTGTCAAGTTTTTCCCGGAATCGACACAGGGGGACCTAATTCTTCGGCCGGATGCTCAACACCCAGGCGTTGGCCCGGCCGATGGCGTGATTCTCGGCTTTGATCTGCCTGGCGATGCTCTCGCTGGCCTGGGTGAGTTGGGCGTCGGCACAGAGGCTGTAGGCCCGCTCGAACAGGGGTTTGGCTTCCTTGGCCCGGTCAATCAGTAGCAGCAGGTTTCCCCGCTTGAGCAGGCTCGCGTAGTCCTCGCCGGTGATCTGCTTGATGGCGGCATCGTAGGGTGCGGAGTCGATCTGAATGGAATCCATGACTTTCTGCTGCTTGTCGCCGGCATCGGCGGGTTTGGTAGAGGGTTGCGTCGACGGCAACTCCGCACCGGCCAACTGCTCGACCTTCAGCCGATCCACGATTCCCTTGTCCTCCGGATTGGCCGCTCCCAGGCACTCGGCCAGCAGGAGGATTGCGTTGGAGGTGTTGGCCATGGAGCAGACGTTGTAAAGGCTCTTGGCGTCGGGGAGAGCCTCTTTGGCCTTGCCGCTGGCCAGCAGGGACTTAGTAAGAACGGTGTCTGACACCTTTTCGATTTCCCGTGGAAAAGAGCCGCGTGCGCCTGCGCCCACGGCCGTGAATCCAGCTCGCCTATGCACTGCTCTCGCGTCCGCAATCGCCGGCTTCCGAGTTTTATCTCGTTTCCGCCGATGACGAACTGAACGCCGCCGCCGCGGCGGAGGGATTGCAAGTGGAGAATCCGAATCGGCATCCATAACGGCGGCCGCAGGACGCCAGCAACAGAAAAGACCATTCGAATGATTTCTGACCCTCTGCGCCTCCCCCCCCTCGCCCCCCCTCCCAAAGGTCCGCATAACCGCCATGCAACGCGACAATGCATGGCAGCAACGCGACGTTGCGCGGCAGCGCCGTCGCAATGCGTGGCAGCAACGCGACAGTGCGCGGCACCGGCGCGACGAAGCATGGAAGCAAATCGACTCTTGACCACGTTTGTTCGCCCTGACTATTATCACCACCGATGCCCCGCAGAACGTTGCGGTTCTGTCCCAAGTGCTTGGCGACGCAATACGCTGTCGCGCGAGAAAACTGCTGCGCATGCGACGAAGCCTTGCTCCCCTTGATCGACGATTCGGGAGCGCTTTCGCGCGCATTTCTTGCCGCCAGAGGTTCATGCTGTCAGAGTGGTTGTCGAAACTGCCCGTACCCGAGTGAGATGCCTGAGCAAGTCGGCTGCGCTGAAACGCGATCCGGTAGCCAACAGAAGACCTGTGAGCGCTGCAGTGCGCGCTTCGAATGTTGCAGTAAGAAGTGCTGGTGTGAAGACGTACAGCTCACTGCTAACACTCTGCAATGGCTGCAACGCACCTACTGCGGTTGTCTTTGTCCGAAATGTTTGGCGATTTTCTCAACTGTCTGATAGGTCAGGCGGGTCGCATGGAAATGCTCTATCTTTCCGTCGTAACCGCAGAACTCGGCACGTGCAATTCGTCCTCCGCAAACCGCCAGATCTTGCCACGCCGAATCTGCCCCGACAGATACCCGTGAAGAATCTCAGCGATGATCTCTACGGTTTCGACGATGGTCGTTCCCGAACGATTGAAATACCGGTTGCCGTCCGCGAAGGCCACGTGCCCCTCTTTGACCGCTCGCAATTCGGCCCACCCCGGAAGGCGCTCAAGGAGTGGAACCTCCTGAAGTGTCCTCTCCAGGCCGAAGCCGCACGGGGCGATGATGAGGTATTCCGGATCAACCTCTCGGACTCGGTCCCAGGGAATCGCCGCTGAGTGTCGGCCCGCCTCACCCAAGAGCAACTGCCCGTTTGCCGCATCGACCAATTCCGGTCCCCAGTTCCCCATCGCGAAGATCGGATCGGTCCACTCTAACATGATGACGGTCGGCGCCCTCCTGTCCTGAACCACCGACGTAACTTCTTGAATCCGATTGCTCATGCGGCGAACCAACGCTTCGGCTGCTTGCTCGCGGTGAAGCGCGTGCGCTATATTTCGAATGCCGTCATAAATCCCGCCGACGCTTCCTGCGGTCAGTGCCAGCACTTGTCCTGCGATTGAGCAACCGGCCCGTTCCACGTCAGCCGGCGTGACGGCACAGACCTCGCAGTGCGCTTGGGTGATCAGCAGGTCCGGTTCTAAGTCGCGGATCAACTCCGTGTCCACATGATATAATGGCTCGCCCGCTTTCAGCCGCCGCCTCACCTCAGCATCAATCTGACCGCTGGAGACGTTGATGTCGAACGCTGGGCGGGTGCAACTCGGGAGCGTATTCACCCACTGCGGGTTGTCGCACTCATGCGAGCGACCGACAAGGGTAGCGCCGGCTCCCAAGCCAGATACAATCTCCGTCCCGCTTGCCAGCAATGAAATGATCCGCATCGCGCACACGCCTCGAACGCTAAACTGGAGATAGCTCTGTCTCTTCGCCAAGGCTGGTCACGTGCGATTCCAAGAGGATGAAGCCGCCGAACAGTACGGCGCTAAACACCATGTCTCCCGCGAGACTATTTCGGAAGAAGGGGATTCCGGCCACATAACAAATCATAAGACCGTCCCAGGTTCTGGCGTACAGGCGACCATCCGCCCACACGGCAAAGTTGGTGACCAAATAGAACATCACGGAACTGGCCAACGTCACTCCACCGACCTGCCAAGCTGAGCGTCGATTCCGGATCAGCCTGCCCATCGCCGCAGTTGCCAGGATGCAGGCGTAGACGACCGGCTGGGATCGCAGCAGCGTCGTGCCGTAGAGAAGAAAACCAAGAATCACGTCGCTGAGTAGCATCGCCGCTAGTGGCAACAGGTACGCCAGCCTCCGATTGACCAGGTAAGCGCCGCCGAACAACGCCATCGCCGCGACGGGCGTCACGTTGGGCGGATGTGGCACGAGCCGCGCCAGCGCCGCTGAAACCACGATCCCCGCAAGTACCAACAGTCGCTTGTTCATGGTATCTCCTTCATCAAATGATCGGCGGCAGTTGCGCCGCCACAGATTCGTCTTCTTCCAGCCTGCTCGCTGCTCCGGGCAGCAAATCGGCATAATAGCGTCCATCGCGAGTCACGATCTCGCCAACTGTGACCGGCACAGGCTGCTTGAAGATCGGCCCATCGTAGACGAACGAATGGAACTCGCCATACTCGCCGCAAGGATCGATTCCGGCCGGCAGGTCGCGCAACAAGTTCTCGTCGTAAGCTCTTCCAACAAATCCCGGCCCAACTTTTCCTTCCACGCAGGAAAGATAGGCCTTGAATCCGCGCGCGATAACTTCTCGCGCTAGCAATGTCGTATCGCGTTTCCAGATCGGGAACAGGCCGCGCATCGCCGCCTTGGCAAGATTCTTCTCGCGATACGCCCGCAGGTCCTCCAGGAACAGATCGCCGAACGCGACCGTCTCGACGCCTTGCGCTTTGAACTTCGCCATCACGTCGCCCATGATCTGTTCATAGACGTTGTTGGTACAGGGATGATTGTTCGCCGACGGAAGATAAACTTTCTCCAATGGAATGCCGATGGATTCTGCCTGCTGCTCCAGCAACGCTTCTCGCACGCCATGATGGCTGATCCGGCGATATTCTTCCGAGATCGAACAGAGCAACGCCACGACCTCATATTTGCCGCATGCGAGTAGCTCATGCAGCGCGAAAGCGCTGTCTTTTCCGCCGCTCCAGGACATAACGACTGGTTCTTTCATTCGCCGCTTCATTCAAACCTCTTGCGGATTCAGTTGCGCATAAACCAGCTATTGTCGCGTGGCCCGACAAAGCCGAGTCCGAACGTCGCATTATTCGCACCGTAGACGTTCGTCGGATACGTCCACTCCATCCGCATCGCCTCGACGTGCCCGAACCCACTTCGCTGGGCCTATCGGCGTACGCTGGCCTTCTGCTCGGCGTGCGCCGTCGCCGTCGCTAGCTCAGCTCAGAGAATAACCAATCAAAGGGGAGAATCAAAGGCGTGTCTGTCCGAATTTCAAGAATTTTGCTCTGGCGATGAAAATAACTTCGCTCGACCCCCCGAGCATTCATCGTGCATGCCGGACGAAACTTTCCGTCTTGCGCGATTCATGCCGATTCTTGCGGTGGGCAATTGACACTTTGAGTCGGGGAATAGCACTATTGAGACCGGGAATAGCGCTAATGAAGTGCGCCCTTGCGCTAATGAGCGGCGGAATAGCGCTATTCAGAGTTGGAATAGCGCTATTCAGGCTCTGAACAGTGCTATTGGCGCCGGCATTAGCGCTATTGGGGTGGTGAAAGGGGGGTGGGAGGACCTCAATAGCGCTGTTGGGAAACTCAATAGCGCTGTTGGGCGGCTCATTAGTCTAATTGCGCTGCTCAATTGCGCAATTGCGCGGGGGAATTTCGCTGCGGGGGAGGGAAAAGTGGCTATTGCGGCCTGGAAAGCGGGTTTTGACTGGTGAAGGTCGAACTTGCCGCGTGTCGTTATCGGGATTGTCGGCCGAAGACGGCTTCGTGGAGGATTTCCACCGGATGCACCACGCGGAGCTTGACGCCGCGGGCTTCGGCTTCCGACTGGATCTGCATGGCGCAACCGACGTTGCCGGTGACGCAGGTCTGGGCGCCGGTGGCGACGATGTTTTTAAGCTTGCGCTCGGCCAATTCGGTGGACATTTCCGGCTGGGTGAGGTTGTAGGTGCCGGCGGCGCCGCAGCAGATGTCGCTTTCGGGGAGTGCCACCAGCTTCAGGCCGGGGACGCTGGCGAGCAGCTTGCGCGGGCCGGCGGTCACTTTCTGGGCGTGGGCCAGATGGCAGGCATCGTGATAGGTGACGGTCCGGCGGATGGGGTATTTCATCCCCGGCAGGCCAAGGGCGAGCAGGACTTCGCTGATATCCTTCACCCGGCGGGAAAAGTCCTTGGCGCGCCCGGCATAGGCCGGATCATCGCGCAGCAGGTGATCGTAATCCTTCAGCATGGCGCCGCATCCGGCGATGTTGGTGGCGATGTAATCGACGGGTTTGCCGTTGGCGGGGAGGAACGCGTCGATGTTGCGGCGGGCCATGGCCATGGCCGGTTCCCAGCAGCCGTTGTGATGATGGATGGCGCCACAGCAGACCTGGGCGGGCGGGGAGAGGACATCAGCGCCGCCTTCGGCGAGCAGCTCGACGGCCTGTCGGTTCACGCGGTTGAACATCACGCTGCCGATGCAGCCGGCGAAGAAACCGACGGTGGCCTTGGGTTCGGTGGTCTTGTGGTTGCCGGCATCGTGGAGGATGTGCAGCAGCGCATCCATGCCGCCAGCACGGGTGTGCGGGGGAAGGGGGCGAGGCCAGAGCGCACCGGTGGGCGGGAGCATCTGCTCCATCTTGCGCATCTGCGAGGGGAGCAGTTTGAACAGGCCGGTCTTGCGGAGCAGGGGATACACGCCGAGTTTCTGCATCAGGCGGGCCGGCAGGAGCACGAGTTTGAGGCGGGTGGGATAGACAAAGACGTGAAAGAATATCCAGCGCATCAGGCGATCCTGGAATGTCAGCTTTTTGTTCTGGTTGAGGCGCTGGCGGGTTTCTTCGATCAGCTCGTGATAGACCACGCCGCTGGGGCAGGCGGTTTCGCAGCCGCGGCAGTCGAGGCAGAGATCGAGGTGCTTGATCACCGAATCGGTTGGGGAAATCGCGCCATCCGCGAGGCCGCGCATGAGCTGGATGCGCCCGCGCGGCGAATCGGCTTCGTGGCCGGTCTGGGTATAGGTTGGGCAGGCGGGCAGGCAGAGGCCGCAATGCACGCAATCGAGGGCGCGGGCATACGTGCGCGGATCGAGCGGCAGCGGTTTTTCGCTGTCGGAGGCTGGCGACTCGATGACGGGCAACGGTGCGATCATTGCAGTTCCGGCAAGGGAGGGATCATGGGGTTCAGCCGTCCCTCGGGATCAAACGCGTGCTTGAGGCGGACGAGGATCTCGCGCTCGCTGGGGCGCTGGCGGCCGGTGAAGCAGCGGCCGTCCATTTCGAGCAGGATCGATCCACCGAGCGCCTCGGCGGCCCGCGCCACGGCGGGGGCATTGGAGCGTGCGGCCGTGCCGAGCACAATGCCAAAAGCGGCGTCGGCGATCCAGTTGGCAATCGAGGCGTCCTGGGCAAGCTGTTGAACCTTCATGGGCGGCAGGGAGGCGCGGAATTTCACCTCACTGGTTTGCGGCACACCCCAAAGCGCAGCACGGCACGAGACATCCTCACTCATAGTACGAGGAGCGATATCAGAGGGTTTGTGTGCGAGGAGGGCCTGCCGGCAATAGCTGATTGTTGCTTCATCCCCCAGGTATCCGCAATGCAAGGCGTCGGCCGAGAGCAATGCCCATTGCGGGCGGCAGGTGGTGACCAGCAGGGCGTTGAAGAGCCTTATCTGTGGGGGAAACGTTGCCAGCAGCGCGCCGGCAGGCCGGCGCCAGGTTCGCATGGTCAGGGCGACGGGATTTCCGAATACGCCGCGCTGGCCGACCATGAACTTGGTGAGATCGTAGCCGGCGACGTTTTTCATGGTGCGGCCGCCGGCGGTGATCAACTCGCCGGCGCCGTTGAGGAATTGCACGCCCAGCAGGATGTCGCGCCAGGCGCCGAAGCCCAGGCGCAGGGGGCCGGTGGAATTTTCCTGCACAAGTTTGCCGATGGTTGCAGTCCCGTCGCCGTCGATGGGGACCCACTGATCGTGTTCGGCGAGCTGCGCCTGAATGGCGTCGAGGGTGACATCGGCGGAGGCGGTGACGGTCAGGTCGCGGACCTGACAGTCGATGCCGCCGGGCGGGACGAGCGGAGTGCGGGGAGGTCGTTGAAGGTTTTCGGCCATGGTTTACGTCCGCAATGCCCAGGTGGCGGCGGTTTTTTCCGCACGGTTTGGTGCGCTGGCAGAGGGCGGGGAGACCCCGCCCCTACGGGGGGAGTATATCGCGGTTGGAATTTTCCGCACCGGCGGTGGTGAGGTTTTTCTTCCGCGCGGGTATAAATCGGCGAAATGTCTCGTCCGATTCAAGCTGATGGCCGGGTACACGGGGTGGTGGTGGCGGTGCGCCGCGAGGATGGGTGCTGGCTGCTGATTCGCCGCAGCCGGCACGTGCGGGCGCCGCGGATGGTATGCTTTCCGGGCGGAGCCGTCGAACACGATGAGGCGCAGGCAATCGCGGTGGTTCGGGAGATGAAAGAGGAACTGGGCGTGACGGTGACGCCGCTGCGGCAGTGCTGGCGGTGGGATTCGCCGACTACCAACCTGACGCTCTTCGGATGGACAGCGCTGCTGGAATCCGGGGAGTTGCGGCCCGATCCGTTTGAAGTCGAGGAAATCCTCTGGCTGTCGGCCGAGGAGGGGACGAATCATCCGGACGCGATGGAGACGAATAGGGATTTTATCGCGTGTTTGATGCGGGAAGCGGGGGAAGGTGGGTGATGCGTTCGGGGCTGGGGGAATATGGCTGGATTCGGGCAGGTGAGTACACCTGCCGCTCATCCAGC
>DAIOHQ010000097.1:0-16262 GCA_036744635.1 Tepidisphaeraceae bacterium
CCGTGTCTGGATTGGCTCCAAGGCCTTTCCAAAAGATGTGTGGAACAACGAGGCGTACTCGCAGACCTGTGGCTTACTGCGTCGCTACGCGGCACAGGTCTCGGAGTACCGCGACCTGTGGCACCCGGAAATTTCAAACTGACCCATTGCCGAAGTTCCCGATGGGAATTTGTGGTCCCATAACTTGAGTTTCGCCGATGTATCGTATAAATCCTATGGAAGTCGGGCGGTGCGGAAATTCCGCCGCCCATGACCGCAGATCCATGATGTTGTAGTTGTTTCATGTAGTGAAGGAGTATGCAGATGGCCAAGAAGTTCAACACGGGGAATAAGCCTGTCGCCAAGAGCGCGCCCGCGCCCGCGCCCGCCAGGACGGTTACGGCAGTAACCAGCACGCCGGTGCGCAACAGCGCCGTCCCCAAGACGCAGCCAACCGCGCGCAAAGACATCTCGCGGGAGATGATCGCCAGGCGCGCCTTTGAGATTTTCGCCTCCGGCAAAGGCGGCAGCCAGGATGACAACTGGCACCGCGCCGAGCGCGAGCTGCGCGGGCTGTAATGCTGAAAAACCAATTTCGGAACTCGGGGCGGTCGCAAGATCGCCCCTTTTGATGCGCTTTACCATCCGCCATTTCGCTGAACGATGAAACGAAAACTGTCATCCTGAACCGTACTCGGTGAAGGATCTGGCCTGGAAGTGCGAGACCAGATCCTTCGCGGAGTACCGCTCAGAATGACAGTTCCTCTTGATCGGTGCGATGCCTTGACGAATCAGACAAATCCCCGCAGCAGCCGGCAGAGCCAGTCGAGGGCGAGCACGGCCAGCAGCAGCAGCACCAGATAAAAATTCCCCCACAGGTCCATCGTGTGCGCCTGCTGAAACGTCACCGGATGCCCTGAGTCCAGCGCCGGCCAGGTCGATCGGTCGGCCGGATTGATGCGGTGTCCGCCGGTGGCCGAAGCGAGGCGATCGAGGAACGCGATATCGTTGGCTTTGTGCGCCAGCTCATCCGGAGCTGGGTCCACGTCGATGCTTGTGGCGGTATCCGCGGTGGCCTTCTTATCTGCCAGCGAGCTGGCGGCGATCTGATATCGCCCCGGGGCGGCCGCCTGGAAATCCGCGCGAAAGACATTTGGCTGATCGGAGTCGGCCGTCAACATCAACGGCAATTCCTTGCCATCGGGCAGCGTCACGTTAGCGGCCAGCTCGGTGTGCTCACCGCCGCGATCGGAATCCAGTTCCGCCCGCAGATGGACCATTTGCCCGGCCGTGTATTTCGTCTTGTCCGGCTGCAGCCACAAGTTGCTCGCCCCCCCAACCCATCGGTTGGGTGCCAGCGCCCGCAGCGCCTGCTGCCAGAATATCTTGTAAGGTGTGTTGCCCGACTCGCTCAGCCGTCCCAGGGTCTGCCACTTCCAAAGCGTGTCGGTGCCTACGAACAGCACCCGCCCCCGCCCCACCGGCTGCTCGGCGAGCACAATCAGATTACCGAAGGCATTTTTCTGCTCGGCCGCCTCCAAGAGAATGGTCGCCGCCGGCCGCTTGCGAAGCGGCGGGTAGATCTGATCCATGGTCGGAAGCTCCGCCCAGTTCACCGCTTCCCCGCCGCCGGGAGCATAGAACAACGGCGATGATGCCGCCTCAGCGGTGGGCTGCACGACAATGGCGCCGGCCACGGGTTTGTTCGACTCCGCCGTCAATTCCACAGGCAGCAGCGAATCCAGCTCCGGAATTTCCGCCAAATGCGCCAGGTTCGGCCCCGCGATCACCACCAGCGACTTGCCGCGCTCCGTGACCATGTGATGGATCGCCGCCGCCAGTCCGGCCGGCCAGCGCTGCGGCTTGACGTCGCCAAGCATGATAATGTCGAACCACTCCAATTCCGCCCGCGACTGCGGGAAGCTGGCCAGCTTTGCCGACTGATCCGGCTCGGAAAACTGCATGCGGATGCCCGACCCACGCGGAAGAAATGCGCCAAACGAGAAATTCGGATCGTCTTCTAAAACGCGCCGCAGATACTTGAATTCCCAGCGCCAGGCATCATCCAGCACCAGGACCTGATTATTCCGGCCGACGACATCCACCGGCAGTTCAAAGGGCCTGGCGGAAATCTTCATATCCGTCGAGGAGACCTTGATCGCGAACTGTTTCACGCCGGCAACTGTCGGCCGATAGGCCATGGTCACTTGCTTTTCAAGTTCGTTACCGTCGAATGTCAACTCCTGCGTGACCACTGGCTGATCAGCTTCTGTCAACGTGATGGTGAGCGGCCCGGTGATGGTTCCCTCGCGGCGGATGGTGGCGCGCAGGCGATATTCCGATCCCAGCAGCACGTGCCGCGGACTTTGCACCATGGCGATCGCAACATTCGACGCCGGTATCGCATCCACCACATCCGGCGGCGCCAGCGTAAACACCGGCCGGCCAAGCTCGCGCGCCGTATCCAATGCGCTGCGCGGGCCGCGGTCGTTGCCATCGCTCACCACCACCAGCGTGGCGGGAACGGAAGTGCCGGACGGCAGGCCCGAAACGCCCTGCCCCCCCTGCTGATACATTGTCCAGGCGGTGTCGAGACTGTCGGCAAGGTTGGTCGAATCACCGACTGCCTTCAGATTGTTTAGATCCGCAGGCGCCACCGGCCGGGCGTCGCCGTCGAACGCATAGAAGTGAACGACCGCCGACTTTTCCAGCGCCGCCAGCAATCCACTGCTGCGCATCGATGCGATCGAGCGCTGCAGGCGGGACGATTCAGCGCTGCCCGTGTCGCCCATCGAGCGCGAAGTATCGAGCAATACCAGCACATCGCCCCAGCGCTGCACATCGCGCGTATAGCAGAGCGCCGGCCGCAGCAGGCACAGCACCAGGACCGCCACCGCGATCACTCGCAGAATCGCAAGATAAGCGATCCACCGCGCCGGCACGTTCTTGCGGGAGAGCACGATGCTCCCCTGCGCCAACAGCGCCAGCAGCGCCGCCGCCAGCAGCGCGATCAGCCAAGCAGCAAAAACCGGGGAAAAAGTCATTGCTTACACTCGTTGGCGGTGCTTGGTAGACAGCGGACCATCGGCGGCAGTTTATCGTCCGTTGTCCGTTGCCCGCTGTTCTGCATTTTGCATTCTGCGTTTTGCATTTTCTTCCACTGCTGGCTGCCGCCTATCCAGCAATCATCACCTCGCCCGCCGGCTGTGCCCCAATCCCTCGGCCGGGCTTGAAGAAACCCTGCTGTGCCACCACCGATCCCGTCGCCACCGTCGGGTTCACCTTCGGGCACAGCCAGTGTACGAAAAACATCTCGGCCAGCAGAAACACGCAGGCGGCCAGGATCATCCACGGATCGAGCGACACCCGCCGCCCGGCCACCGCCAGCACCTCATCGGCCGAGCGCGGGTGGATGATCTTTAGATCCGTTCCGCCCCACCACGCCCGCAGCGTCTTCTCATCCGCCCGCGCCAGCCGGGTGTCCGACTCACCATTCTGTACGACCAGGGGGAATGATTCGTGACCATTGCTGCCGTCATAATCAACCTGATAAATGCCGCCCTGTGCCAGCGGCTTAAGCTGCAGCATGGCCCGCCCCGCCGACATCACCGGCGTCGGGTGCAACATCTGCCCCGACGGCGGCTTTATCGAAACCGCCGTATCGGCCGTCGCGTTGGGCAATGGAAGGGCAATCGGCATCCCGGCGGTAAACACGCCATGCCGCGCCGGCCCACCAAGATAATCCAGCATCCGATCCACCAGCGGAACGAAGCTCCGCCGCCGCGGCAGGTCGCTGGTCAGGTCATTGGCGGTGAAATTCAGCACCAGCACCCGCCCGTTGCCGACGCGCTGATCGAGCACCGCCGGCACATCATTCACCTTCGCCAGCACCCGCGCATCGCCCGCACCCGCGCCGGCGTCCAGCGTCAATGGCCGAATCGCCTTGAACTGCGCCTGTCCCAGATCGCCGAAGACCGGATCGAGCAGCCCATTGAACAGTGGGTGGCGCTGCTGAATGTTGCTCATCCGCGCCAGTCCATCCGGAGCGTTGGTGGCGATTTCATCCTGCATTGCCGCCGGCAGCAACGAGTCGGCCGGATGCAGGGCATCGTGCAGGCGGGTGTTGTAAAAATCCGCATCCAGCGCCGGGCCGAGAAATATCGCCAGCCCCGCCCCCGCCTTCACCCGCTGCTGCAATGCCCGGAGATTGTCATCGGAAAGTTTGGGAGCCTCTACCAGAACGATCACATCCGCCTGGGCAATTTCGTTGGTCAAGATCGCCGTGGCGGGCTTGCGCGCCACGCGGATCGTACCCGGCGCCGAATAACTGAGTGCATCCAGCGCTGACCGAAGATGAAACGATGGCTGAACCTGTTCCGCCGCCGTCGATTCCGGCAGGGGGGGCTCGATCAGCAGCACGTTCATCGCCCCCGCCGCGTCCAGGTTCACCCATGCCACATCATCCGCCGGCAGCGCATCGGCCGGCTCCAGCCGAACCTCCGCCGCCTTGTTCTTCAACTCCAGGTCAGACGGCAAATCAAAATCCACCTGGGCGATTCCATCGGCAGGCACCTCAACTGACTTGGAAACATCCGTACCCGCGGCCAGACCGCTTAGCCGTGCCAAGCGCACGGTGCGATGTTGCGGTTCATTCCCCACCGCCCCCACCTGCACGCGAATCGCCCGCCGCTGTCCATCGGGCGACTGAATCAGCCGCGCACCCGCGATCCAGGCGTTATGCACCGCCGCCGGGCCTACATCGACGATGTTCACGTGCACCCGCGGGTTGCCTTGCGCCACAAACTTCGCCACCGGCGCCTGCGACCAGTTGCGGGCGCGGTTGGCGGTGATGAAATACAGTTCGGTCGTCGCATCCGGCCGACCATCGCCGATCATCGGCCGCACCAGGCGCAGGGCATCTGCCAGGTTTGCCGAGGCCGGCTCAACAGCGGCGTTCTTCAGCCGGGCGAGCTGAGCGCTGGCGTCACTGGCTAAGGGCGAGAGCGTCTGCATCCTGCTCCCGGCCAGCAAGATCGCCGTCCGATCCCCGGCCCCCCCGCTGCCACCGCCCCGCGCCACGATTCCTTCGGCCACGCGCTTGCCGGTCTCGATCGGCCGCGGCTGATCGTCCGCGCGATAGTCCATCGCGCTGCCCACGTCCAGGATCACAAATCGGTCGGTCTTGGAACTGGAGACATTGAACGAGAGGATCGGCCTGGCCAGCGCCAGCACCAGAAAGGTTACGAATGCCGCCCGCAGCAAGAACAGCAGCACCTGATGCCAGCGAATCCGCCGCGAGATGCGATGCTGGCTCGCCCGCAGCCAGCGCAGGCTGCTGAACGGCGTCTGCCGCACCTTGCGCGGCTTAAAGATATGCAGCAGAATGGGAATGCTCAGCAGCGCGAGTCCAAGCAGTGCGGCGGGCGTGAGGAAGGCGAAAGACATCGGCAATCTAGGTACACGATTGCCTTGGCGATGTTGACGATGTGCGGTTGAATTGCGGGGATCAGGTACTCGGCGAAGATGCGTCGGACTCCTGGACTTTCCCAGAACCCGCACCCGCACCCAGCCGCCATTGCACCACCGCCCCGAGGGCCGTCAGCCCCAACAGCACCGTCGCCTGCGCCCAGTTCTCCGCCGGCAGCATCGCGATCCAGCCCGGCCTGCCCCATTGCACCGCCGCCAGCCCCAATCCGCACATAAGCGACACCCCCACCAAACTATAGAGCATCACCACTGCCACCCGCGGCCAAAGCAGCGCCGCCGCCAGCCCGCTCACCAGCGCCCCCGCGCACGCGAACGGCAGCACCCGCGTCAGATCTCCCGGCAGACCAGCCCACCAACCGCCCCATCCGCCGTCGGCAATTGCGCTCCAGTCGATCTGGCAGCCCGCGCCTAATGTCACCCAGCACCCCAGAGCCGCCCATACCGCCAGCGTCCCGCCCAGACCAAGTCCAATCCACATCCGGTGCAGCCCGTAACCCGCGATCCCCAGCACGATTGCGCCGCCCACCGCCGGGCCGGCGCCGCTGATTCCCCATCCACACCAGCGCGGCAGCAGCATTCCAACAATCGCTCCCACCAGCACCGCCAGCAGCGTCACGATCCCCCGGCTGAACCGCGACCCGCACAGCCACAGCCCCGCCCCTATAAGCGTGCCCCCCACCCCCGCCGCCAGCGCCCAGCGTGCGGGATCCTTCGGCAACAAGATCAAGAGTTCCTTCACCATGCCATCACCTCTCGCCATCATCGGCGGAACGGGGAGATTTTCTTGTGTCGATTGTTGTTGCAACAATGATCGACACCACGAATTCGTCTCATTGGGGGTTTAGTCACTCGCGCCCATCAGGTACGATATTCCGCTGCTACCTCAGCCTCGGAAGGAATCAACCCATGGCGGCAGCATCGCCCGCGGAAAAAGACGTCTGGACGGCAAGCTGGATCTGGCCGCGCCGGCATGTCA
This sequence comes from Tepidisphaeraceae bacterium, assembly GCA_036744635.1. Taxonomy (GTDB): domain Bacteria; phylum Planctomycetota; class Phycisphaerae; order Tepidisphaerales; family Tepidisphaeraceae; genus DAIOHQ01. Next base: position 6,443 of record DAIOHQ010000097.1, read on the forward strand.
TCCGGCCGTGGAACACTTACGTCTATTTTCGCAAGACGCTGGAACTTGCGCGCAAGCCCGACCGTGCGCTGATCCGCATCTCGGCCGACGCCCGCTACACGCTTTATGTCAACGCCCGCCGCATCCATCTCGGCCCGGCGCGGTCGTTTCAGAGTTCGCAGAGTTTCGATACGCTCGACCTCGCGGAATATCTCGAAGCAGGCCGCAATTCGCTTTGCGCAATTGTCCACCAGTTCGGTATTCCCACCTTTCAAACTATCTATCGCGGTGTTAGCGGATTTCTGCTCGATGGCGCTGTCGAGTCGGGCAAGGCTCGCACGCGCATCGACACGGCAGGCGATTGGCTCTGCCGGGAGGCCAAAGGTTGGCGCAAGAATGTCGCCCGCCTGAGCCTCCAGCTCGGATTTCAGGAACACTACGACGCGGATGCCGATCCCGCCGACTGGATGCTTCCGGATTACCAAGCCAAGCCGGAAGAAGGCTGGGAAAAACCCGGCGCCATCGAAGTCGTCGGGGCGCACCCCTGGCTGGCAATGGAACCGCGCGGCGTTCCGCTGCTTTCGGATCATCTGGAAAATTTTGTCGCGATCAGCGGCCAGTTCAGCGGCGAAAACCCCCGCGGCTACAAGATCGTCGAAGACGTCTATCACCTGGTGCAGCAGGAATCATTAAATCGCGGCAAGGGACTGCTCGATCATGCCGAGGCGATGCTGCTGGACAGCGATGAGCAGACGGTCGTTCCCCCGCCGCCGGATGGCCAGTTTGTGGCGGCCGTGCTCGACCTGGGGCAATACCGCACCGGCCACATTCATCTCGACATCGCCGATGCCGCCGGCGATGAAATCATCGACATCATCTACAGCGAAGACCTGGATCCCAAGACCGATGGTCCGCTGATCGTCGGCAATGCCGACCGGCCGGGTGATGCCGATCTGGCCACCGCCGACCGCTATCGCTGCCGGCCCGGCCGGCAGATCTGGGAATCGTTCTGGTTCAAGGGGATGCGCTACGCCACGCTCATTTTTCGCAACGTGGAGAAGCCGCTGCGGATTCGCCGCGTCGCCGTGCGGCAGGTGCATGCCGGAGTGGAAGAAATCGGCGCCTTCGAGTGCAGCGATGACCGCCTTAATAAAATCTGGCGGGTGGGCAAGGAAACCCAGCGCAACTGCATGTTCGACAGTTTCGTCGACTGCCCTTGGCGCGAGCAGGCGCAGTGGTGGGGAGATGCCCGGGTGCAGGCCCGCGTGACCGCCTACGCCTTCGGCGACACCTCCCTGCTGGAGCGCGGCATTCGCCAGGTCGCCCAGTCGCAGGCGGCTGACGGGTCGCTTCATGCCCATCCGCCCGCCGACGTTCCCGCCCATCGCCTGCCGGATTTCATGCTCACCTGGGTCGCTTCGCTGTGGGATTATTATTTTCACACCGGCAAGACCGACCTGCTCCGCGAGGTGCTGCCGGCCATGCACCGCCTTTTCGACTTCTTCGAGCGCCACGAGCTCAAGGAAGGACTGATCGGCGGCTTTACCGGTTTCTGGGTCTTCCTTGACTGGAAGGAATTGTTCAAGCCGAACTTCAGCGCGGTGCTGAACTTCATGTATCTCGCCGCCCTCCGCTACGCCGCCGCGATGTGCGATATACTGGGAGTCGAGGCCGCGGCCACGCGGTATATCCGCAAAGCGGAGATGCTCACGATTTCGGTCGAGAAATATTTTTGGGACCCGGGGGCGAAGGTCTGGCGCGACGGCTGGGATGAATCGACCGGCCAGCAGGTCGAGCAGGTTTCCCAACATGCCAATACCCTGGCGGTGCTGCTGGACCTCAAGCCCGAAACCCACCTGGCCATTGCCCGGGATGTGCTGCTGAAATCCGCCCGCACCAAGCGCGGCAAGATCATTACCGCCTCCCCGTTTTTCTATGCCTACGTGCTGGAAGCGATGATCGAGGCGGGCTTGCGCGCGGAGGCCATCGACCTGATTCGGGAAAAATGGGGCGAGATGATCGACGCCGGCGCCACCACCTTCTGGGAGGGGTGGGAACCGGTCTCCAGCCGATGCCACGCCTGGTCGGCCTCTCCCGTCTATCACCTTTCCCAGCAGATTCTTGGCGTGGTGCCGGTCGATGTCGGCTGGAAGCAGATCCGCATCGCGCCGGTCGTCGGCGACCTGGAATTCGCCCGCGGCGTCGTCCCCTCGCCCCTCGGCCCGATCACCGTCGAATGGGAAAAGGTGGAGGAGGACCAGATGGCCGTCCGCGTCGACCTTCCGGCCGGGATTCATGCCGAATTTGTCGGCCCGCTTGGCGAAAGCCGCTCGCTGAACCCCGGCAGCCACGAGTCCCACACCTGATCTCGCTCCCGCCGGCGCGCACCACTACAATATTCCCGCAGACACACAGGAGAAAACATGCCCCTCACCCAGCAACAGCTCGACTTCTTCAACGACAACGGCTACCTGCGCATCGGCAGGATTCTCGAAGCGGCCGAGATCGAGCTGCTCCGTCGCGAGTACGATCACGAATTCGCCAAAGCCAACGACGATGGCTCATTCCGCAACCTCTCCGAGAACGACACCGCTGATCTGGAAAAGAAGCGCGGCGGCAAGCTGAAGATGCTGCAGATCATGCAGATGTGCGAGCGCAACATTCACTTCCGCAAGCTGATCTATGACGCACGCATCCTCGATCTGGTGCAAGACCTGATCGGGCCGAACATCATGCTCTTCCACGACCAGGCGCTGTTCAAGCCCGCCCGCACCGGCGGCGCGGTCTTCTGGCACCAGGATAACGCCTACTGGAAATGCCGCCCGGCCAGCCTGGTCTCCTGCTGGCTTACCCTCGACGATGCCACGCGCGAGAACGGCGCAATGCAGGTCATCCCCGGCAGCCACCGCAAGCCGATGTGGCACCCGGTGAGCGAGCAGACCAATGCCCTGCTCGACCTGAAGGACCAGGTCGACGTCTCCAAGGCTGTTGTCGTCGATCTGCCGGCCGGCAGCATCATGTTCCACCATTGCCAGACTTTGCACTACACCCAGCCCAACGCCACGGATATTCAGCGCCGGGCCTTCGCCGTTCACTTCATGACCCCCGGCACGCGCTTTGAAAGCGGTGAAGCGCAAAAGGTCGGCTTCGCCAAGCCGATGCTGCGCATGAGCATCTGAAGGCGCAGAAAAAAGGGACGATCCCGAAGGACCGTCCCGTTTGTCTCACGAAACTGAGGCAGCTTACTTGAGCTCGACGGTGGCGCCTTGCTCTTCGAGCTCCTTCTTGAGCTTTTCGGCATCCGCCTTCTGCAGGTTTTCCTTGACGACCTTGGGGGCGCCTTCCACGAGGTCCTTGGCTTCCTTGAGGCCAAGCGACGTCGCGGCGCGGACGACCTTGATGACCTGGATCTTCTTCTCGCCGCCGGCCTTGAGCACGACGTCGAAGGTGGTTTTCTCCTCTTCTTTCTCGGCCGGGGCGGCGGGGCCCGCGCCGGCCATCATCATCGCGCCGCCGGCGGCGGGCTCGATGCCGTGGGCTTCCTTGAGGTAGCCGGCCAGATCGACCGCCTGCTTGAGGGTGAGGCCGACGATCTTGTCGCCGAGGTCCTTGATGTCCTGTGTGTATTCAGCCATGACTTGGTCTCCAAGACGTATCGTGTCTCAAACGTGTCGAGTCAGCCAGTCTAGTTGCTAGTTGTTGGTTGCTAGTTGCTAGTTACTGGTTTGTTCCCGTCCGAGAGCGGGTTTCACATCGAAACCGTTTAACCCCGAAGGGGCAGTCGGAACCGTCGGAACTTGGTTCATGCATTCGATTCTTGTCTCATTCAAGCAGATGGCGGCGTCGCTTCGGGAACGGCGGCCGGTGCCGCAGCCGACGCCTCTGCAGCGGGCGCAGCGGGTGCCGCTTCCGCGGCCGGAGCTGTGGGCGCCGCCGGTGCGACCGCTTCGCGTTCCTTTGCCTTCTCTTCCACGCTCTTGATCAATGCCGCGATGCGTCCGGCCTGACCCTTGAAGATGCCGGCGAGCTTGCGCCCCGGCGAGAGCGCCGCCGCCAGCACGGTGGCAATGGCTTCCTCACGGGTGGGCAGCTTGCTGGCTTGCAAGACGCCCTTGTCGCCGAGGTAAACTTCACCATCGAAGAAAATGCCGCGCAGCTCGATCTTTTCATCCAGTTTCTTTTCGTCGAGCAGCATGCGGGCAATGGTGGCGATCGAGGCCTTGCCGTAGATGACGGCGCTGGGGCCGTCGAGGAGGACATCGAAGCCCTTGAGCTTCCCATCTCCGATCGCGCGCTTGACGAGCGTGTTCTTCACCACCGTCATCTTCAGCCCCTTGTCGTGGAGCTTGCGGCGGATCAGGTTGTTCTTGATGGCGTTGATGCCGCGCGGGTTCAGCACGCCCACGCCATCGACGTCCTTCAGCTTGGCCGACAATTCCTGGGTGATCAGATTTTTGACTGTCTTGCTCATGTCGCTTGTCCGTTGTCAGTTGTCAGTTGTCAGTCGCCGCAGATTGTCCATCGCGGGGGCGCTGCAAAGGACTCGTTATTGAATATTCAGCGGCACCGCCGGGGTCATCGAGCCTTTGAGGATGACCTTCTTGAAAAAGGCGCCCTTGCTGGTCTGCGGCTTCATCCGGCGGATCTGCGCCACCATCGCGTTGATGTTGTCAGTCAGGTCCTGCTTGCTGAAGCTCACTTTGCCGACGACGCTGTGGACGTTGCCGCCGGTGTCGTTGCGGAACTCCACCTTGCCGGCCGAGTATTCCTTGATGGCGGTCTGGACGTCGTTGGTAACCGTGCCCGCCTTGGGCGAGGGCATCAGTCCCTTGGGGCCGAGCACCTTGCCCAGCCGGCCGACGAATCGCATCTGATCCGGTGTCGAGATGGCCACGTCGAAATCGGTGAAATTTTCCTTCTCGATTTCCTGTACCAGCGCCTGCCCGCCGGCGCGGATGGCGCCCGCCGCCTTGGCCTGATCGGCAAGGTGGTCGGGGCAGAAGCAGACCACCCGCTTGGTCTTGCCGACGCCGTGCGGCAGCGACAGCGAGCCGCGGATCATCTGGTCGGCCTGCTTGGCGTCGATGCCCAGGGAGAAGATCAGCTCGACCGACTGGTCAAATTTCGTCGGAGGAAAGCCCTTGAGGGTGTCGATCGCCTTGTCGAGCGGCTGAACGTCGTGGACCGCCTTCTTGGCGGCCTCTTTGTAGCGTTTGGATCGTTGGACAATGACAGCCATGCTGTGCTTCGCTCCTTAAGGCGGGGGGAATCAAGCTTCCCGCCGAAGCTCCCACTGTTGCGGCCCGTGGTGCGGCCTTTGATTGAAGGGGAGAATTATGGGGATTGGGAGCGGCGTGTCAAGCGCTCTGGAATCAGTTCTTGCTCGATTTGCCCCTGGACCTGCCATTGCCGTTGCGGCGCGGCGGCGAGACTGCCTTGGTGATGAGAAAGACGTCGATGCTGTGATCTTCGAATTGCTCTTCTTGACGGGGATGGCGCACGAGCGGAACGGAGACGATGAGAGTGCGGCCGGGCGGCTTCAGCCACGCGAACTCCCGAGACAGCACATCCACCGTGCTGCCGTCGCCGGTATAGATCGTGAAGGGCTGAAACGGCTCGGTGTCCAGAAGCTGCTTGATGCGCATCGGGCTCATAGGTCTCCGCCGTGGTTATTGGCGCCGGCCCTTGCCGCCACCGCGCTTTCCGTTGCCGTTCGGCTTTTCCCCGGTGCGAATGGTGAAGCGGCTCACCAGGTGCAAATCGATAATATGCACTCGACTATCGCCGCTTCCGCTCGCAATAAAAACCGTTCGATGCGCAGGCGCGTGCCAGGCAAATTGCCGACTCTTCACCAGGACAGATCTGCCATCGGCGGTGTAAACCCGAAATGGCTGAAATGGAATTGCTTCCATGAGATCATCGAACTCATTGACCAGCATTTCGCATTACCTCAACGACACATTATGCGTGCGGGGTCTTCATCCCTCAACCGTGATCCCCATCGATCGCGCCGTTCCGGCAATGATCCGGGCGGCGTGATCTTCGTCGAAAGCATTCAAATCCTTGCCCTTTTCCCTGGCGATGGCCTTGCACTGCGCCATCGTGACCTTGCCGATCTTGTTCTTGTTCGGCTCGCCGGAGCCTTTTTCCGCCTTCACCGCATCCTTGAGCAGCACGCTGGCGGGCGGGCTCTTCACCTCGAAGCTGAAGGTGCGGTCCTTGTAAACCGTCACCAGCACGCCTACTACCTTGCCCTTGAGCGCGGCCGTCGCGGCATTGAACTGCTGGATGAACTGGCCGGGATTCACGCCATGCTGGCCGAGCGCCGGACCGATCGGAGGCGCGGGCGTCGCGGTGCCGCCGGGAGCCTGGAGCTTGAATTGAACGGTAATTTCTTTCTTTGCCATAGCTTTACTCGATGATGGTTACTTCGATCTGTCTCCGGCCGCCGCTGGGCGACTGCGGCTGCTGCGCCGCATTCCCCGATGCGGTACCTGTGGACTCGGCCGGCTGGTCGATGAAATCCACCGCCTTGTTCGGATCGGCGATGCTTACCTGCTGTTGCTCGAACCCTGTTCCGGTCAGCGCCGCCACCAGACGATACGCCGGCAGAACCAGCAGGAAAAGGGCGAGCAGACTAACCAAAAATGCCGCAATTGACAAGGCGATCATCACCGCGCCGGGAATGGCCGCAAGCGCCACGATCACCCGCGCCCACGCCGGCATCCCTCCCATCCGCGATCGGAAGGACTGAAACCGCCCGAAATAGCCAAGCAGCTTGATCATCAGAAAAACAGAACGCCTCTGCACGAGAGGCGAACGAGGGTGATCGGTGCGAAAATTCCGTCCGCTGAAGCGGACCCTACGGCCAACTAGCTACTGCTAACAACTGGCAATTTTCCCTACATCTTCTCAACCTGCCAATATTCCAATTCCAGCGGCGTCGGCCGGCCGAAGATGGTGGTGATGATGCGCACCGTCCCTTTGTCCACGAATACTTCGTCCACTTCGCCTTCGAAGTTCATGAAGGCGCCGTTGGTCACCTTCACCTTGTCCCCCTTCTTATAGTCGCCGCCCAGCGACACCTGGTCCTCCGGCCGCTCGGCTTCTTCCAGCATCTTCGCCTGGTCCTTGACGCTCATCGGCGTCGGCTTGCCGTTGGAGCCGATGAAGTCTCCCACGCCGTCGGTCTCCTTGATCAGGAACCAGACCTTCTCGGGGATCATGCCGTTCTTGTCGAGCGTGAGCTCGATGAACACATATCCCGGATACAGCTTGCGGTCGCTCTCCTTGCGCACGCCGCCCTTCATCGAGCGCACGCGCTCGGTGGGGACCAGAATCCGTCCGACGACGTCCTCCACGCCTTCGATCTTCACCTTGCGCGCCAACGCCTCGCGCACACGGTCTTCCTTGTTGCTGGCGACTCTCAAAACGAAAAATTGCATGTCAAAGGCCCTGGGGGTTAGAACGGCCGCGTCTTCAGCACGTTGATGAAGTAGAAGATGTAGCCGAAGAACACGTCGATGCCAAACAACAGCGCCGCGATGATGAACATGAAGACGATGACGACCTTGGTCGAACCGATCAGCTCTTTGCGGCTGGTCCAGTTGACCTTCTTCATCTCGCTGTCGGTGGCGATGAGAAAGTCGGCGGTAGTCGGCTTGTTGAGGAGCCAGAAGCAAAGCAGCCCATACGCCGCCACGAATATCGAAGTCGAAATCAGAGCAATCTTGTCCGTCGAATGGGATTGGACCTGCACATACATGAACTGCGCCGTCAGCCCGCCAATCAGCACGGCGCCGAAAACGGTGCCCATGCGCGTCCAGTATCCCTGGCCGCTCTTGTAGAGCGTGAAGAAGCCCGGCTCCTTCACCGCCTTGGGCTGAGGCGGGTGGTATGCGCCGGAATCGCCGGCGTCGGCAGCTTCGTTTGCCATGGTCGCTTTCTCTTCACTTTTCGTCACAGAGGCCATACTCAACCTACCCGTCAATCATACCGGCACAAGCCGAGCAAAGTTCTCTGTTCGGTGCCGCGGAGTTCGCCGCTCCTCCGCGGCCAAGCACGCCAGGAGGGAATCGAACCCCCAACCTGCCGCTTTGGAGACGGCTGCTCTGCCAATTGAGCTACTGGCGTATGTCAGTCGGCAGTCAGCAGTCGGCCGTCGGCAGTGAGATTTCTTACTGCCGACTGCCCACTGCCGACTGCCGGCTCATTATTTCCTCTTCACCTTGTGCAGCGTATGCCGGCGCAGGCGCGGGGAATATTTCTTGACTTCGATCTTCTGCACGCCGCCGGCCACCCGGATCTCGGTTCGATAATTGAGATCACCGGTCTCGGTGCATTGCAGCCAGACATTTTCACGACTTTCCTTGGCCATAACAACCTCAAGTCAGTCAGCAGTCGGCCGTCGGCAGTAAGAAAATTCACTGCTGACCGCCCACTGCCGACTTCATCTTTACGCCAGAATCTTCGTCACAACGCCCGAACCCACCGTCTTGCCGCCTTCGCGCACGGCGAAGCGCAGCTTCTCTTCCATGGCGATCGGAGCCTGCAGCTCGATCTCCATGGTGGTGTTGTCGCCGGGCATGACCATTTCCGTGCCGGCCGGGAGCTTGGCGCTGCCGGTCACATCGGTGGTGCGGAAGTAAAACTGCGGGCGATAGCCGGTGAAGAACGGCGTGTGCCGGCCGCCTTCTTCCTTGGTCAGCACGTAGACTTCCGCCTCGAACTTGGTGTGCGGCGTGATCGACTTGGGAGCGGCCAGAACCTGCCCGCGCTCCAGATCGTCCTTTTCCACGCCACGCAGCAGCACGCCGACGTTCTCGCCGGCCTGACCTTCATCCAGCGTCTTGTTGAACGCTTCGATGCCGGTGACCACGGTCGAACGGTTGGGCTTGAGCCCGACGATCTCGACGGTGTCGCCGATCTTGCACTTGCCGCGCTCGATACGGCCGGTGCCGACCGTGCCGCGGCCCTTGATGCTGAAGACGTCTTCGATCGGCATCAGGAACGGCTTGTCGACTTCGCGCTGCGGAATCGGCACGAACTCATCCAGCGCCTTGACCAGATCGTCGATGGGCTTGCAGGCCGCGTCGTCCTTGGGATTATTCAAGGCCGGCAGCGACGAGCCGCGAATGATCGGGGTGTCGTCGCCGGGGAACTGGTACTTCGTGAGCAGCTCACGAATTTCCATCTCCACCAGCTCGAGCAGTTCCGGATCGTCCACCAGATCGATCTTGTTGAGAAAGACCACGATCTTGGGCACGCCCACCTGGCGGGCCAGCAGGATGTGCTCGCGGGTCTGCGGCATCGGGCCGTCGGCCGCGCTCACCACCAGGATCGCTCCGTCCATCTGGGCGGCGCCGGTGATCATGTTCTTGATGTAGTCGGCGTGGCCGGGACAGTCCACGTGGGCATAGTGCCGCGCCGGCGACTCGTATTCCACGTGCGCCGCCGCGATCGTCACCGTCTTGGTGGCGTCGCGGTCGATGCCGCCCTTGGCGATGTCCTTGTAGTTCTTGGCTTCCGTCCCGAACTTGGCCTGCGAGCGGGCGCTCAAGGCGGCGGTCAGGGTGGTCTTGCCGTGGTCAATGTGACCAATAGTGCCGACGTTGACGTGCGGCTTTTTACGTTCGAATACGCCCTTAGCCATATTCGCACCTTTCTTCAAACGGTTCACAGGCGGTTGTCGAAGCCCGCCGGAATCATGAAAAACCCGACACTCGACATTAGGGATGAGGCACCGGAAATCACCGGTGCCGCATGCCAAATGCCGAATGCCGCCAAAGCTGGCACAGGGGCTTGAACCCTGGACCTCCACCTTACCAAGGTGGCGCTCTAC
>DAIOHQ010000098.1:0-16222 GCA_036744635.1 Tepidisphaeraceae bacterium
TCGGCGTACTCGCAGACCTGTGTCTTACCGCGTCGCTACGCGGCACAGGTCTCGGCGTACCGCGACCTGTGGCACCCGGAAATTTCAACCTGACCCATTGCTGCCATGTCCCACTTTCCACCCCCGTGCCCCCATGTGGGACATTGTGGGACATTCTATCAACCTCTGCATTACCAACGACTTACAACGGATTTTTCGACAGAAATCCTCCCAAATGTCCCACATCTCAAAATCGCTTCCCCACCGAAATTGACACCCCGCTCCATTCTCCTATACTCCCCCCCTTCACGCGGCCGAAGGTGATTGTTCCATCGACTGGTCCAGGCGCTGAATCTTGCACGATCGCGTGCCAGTTGCCCAATCCCAACCGCGAAGCTCTTAATTTTCCACCAATACCGCAGGAGTCCATCATGGCCAAGGCAGCACTCAAAGCCGCTCCCAAGAGGAGCAAGACATCCACAAAACAATCGGCGAAAAAATCCCCCTCCGCCCGCACAACCGGCGTTAAACGCGTCTACTATTTCGGCCCGGGCAAGACCGAAGGCCGCGCCGACATGAAGGACCTCCTCGGCGGCAAGGGCGCCAACCTCGCCGACATGACCACTGCCGGCCTGCCCGTCCCTCCCGGCTTCACCATCACCACCCAGACCTGCAAAGACTACAACGACGGCGGCCAGAAACTTCCCGCCGCCCTGATGCAGGAAGTGCGCAACAATCTTGCCAAGATCGAAGCCGCCAGCGGCAAGAAGTTCGGAGATCCCAAGAACCCCCTGCTCCTTGCCTGCCGCTCCGGCGCCAAGATGTCCATGCCCGGCATGATGGACACCGTTCTGAACCTCGGCATGAACGACCAAGTCGTCGAAGGCATGGTGAAGCTCACCGGCAACGAGCGCTTCGCCTACGACAGCTATCGCCGCCTGATCAACATGTTCGGCGACACCGTCATGGGCGTCGACCATCATCACTTTGAGACCGAGCTTTCCGAAGTCAAACATGCCAAGGGCGTGCAGCTTGATACCGATCTCGACACCGCCGGCCTCAAGGAAGTCGTCGGGCGCTACAAGCGCGTCTACCGTGAGCACGTCGGCAGCGATTTCCCCACCGATGGCCTCAAGCAGCTCGAGGCCGCCATCGAAGCGGTCTTCAAGAGCTGGATGGGCGACCGCGCCATCCGCTATCGCGAGATCAACGAAATCCGCGGCCTGCTCGGCACCGCCGTCAACGTTCAGACCATGGTCTTCGGCAACATGGGCGATGACTGCGCCACCGGCGTCGCCTTCACCCGCAATCCCTCCACTGGCGAAAACGCCTTCTACGGCGAGTTCCTCGTCAACGCCCAGGGCGAAGACGTGGTGGCCGGCATCCGCACCCCGCTCGACTGCCAGACCGAAATGGGAAAGTGGTCGACAAAGTCGTGGAAGGAGCTGCTGAAAGTCAAAGACCTGCTCGAAGCCCGCTACAAGGATGTGCAGGATTTCGAGTTCACCATCGAAAAGGGCAAGCTCTACATGCTGCAGACGCGCAACGGCAAGCGCACCGCCGCCGCCGCCGTCCGCATCGCCGTCGAGATGGTCAAGGAAAAGCTCATCGACAAGGCCACCGCCGTCCTACGCGTCGATCCCGCCTCGCTCGATCAGCTCCTGCATCCGATGTTCAACCCCAAAGCCGACAAGGTCATCATCGCCAAGGGCCTGCCCGCCTCGCCGGGTGCGGCTGTCGGCAAGATCGCCTTCAGCGCCGATGAGGCCGAGGAGCGCGTCGGCAAGGGTGAGAAGATCATCCTCGTCCGCCGCGAGACCGAGCCGGCCGACATCGGCGGCATGCACGTCGCCGAAGGCATCCTCACCAGCACCGGCGGCATGACCTCTCACGCCGCCGTGGTTGCCCGCGGCATGGGAACCCCCTGCGTCGCCGGCGCCGGCTCCCTGCACATCGACCAGAAAACCCGCACGCTTACCGTCAGCGGCAAGACCTACACCGACAAGGATTGGATGTCGCTCGACGGCGGCACCGGCGAAGTGATGGAAGGCCAGGTGCAAACCATCGAGGCCCAGCTCACCGGCCCGTTCTGCACCATGATGCTCTGGACCGATGACTTCCGCACCCTCAAGGTGCGCACCAACGCCGACACGCCGCACGACGCCGAAGTCGCCCGCGGCTTCGGCGCTGAAGGCATCGGCCTGTGCCGCACCGAGCACATGTTCTTCGACCCCCAGCGCATCCACCACATGCGTGAGATGATCCTGGCCACCGAGGTCGAGACCCGCAAAACTGCCCTCGCCAAGCTGCTCCCCTACCAGCGCGAAGACTTCGTCGGCATCTTCCGCGCCATGAAAGGCCTGCCGGTCACCATCCGCCTGCTGGATCCGCCGCTTCACGAATTCCTTCCCCACAACGAGAAGGACCAGTTGGCCCTCGCCAGTGACCTGGGGCTCTCGGCCGAGCAGGTCCGCAACCGCGTCAACCAGCTTCACGAAGCCAACCCGATGCTCGGCCATCGCGGCGACCGCCTGGCAATCACCTATCCGGAAATCCTGGAGATGCAGGTGGAGGCCATCATCGCCGCCGCCTGCCAGGTGAAAAAGGAAGGCATCAAGGTCCTCCCCGAAATCATGATTCCGCTGGCCGGCACCGACAAGGAACTCGAATACTGCAAGAAGTACACCGATGAAACCGCCCAGCGGGTGATGAAGCAGATGGGCACCAAGGTCGAATACATGTACGGCACGATGATCGAAGTCCCCCGCGCCGCCCTCACCGCCGACGAGATGGCGCACACCGCCGAGTTCTTCAGCTTCGGCACCAACGACCTCACCCAGATGACCTTCGGCTACAGCCGCGATGACGCCAACAACTTCCTGCCCGATTACCTCAAGAAGGAAATCCTGGAGCGCGACCCCTTCCAGTCGCTCGACACCGGCGGCGTCGGCCAGCTCGTGAAGATGGCCGTGCAGAAAGGCCGCTCGGTGCGCCCCGACCTCAAGTGCGGCATCTGCGGCGAACACGGCGGCGACCCCAGGAGCGTTGAATTCTGCCACCAGGTGGGGTTGAACTACGTGAGCTGCTCCCCCTTCCGCGTCCCCATCGCCCGCCTGGCGGCAGCGCACGCGGCGATCAAGAGTCCTCCGAGCGGTTCCAGCAAAGCCAGGAGCAACGGCAAGGTTAAGCACAAATAGTGTGTCATCAATCACCGGATAACCATCATGACTGCAACGGCAATGCCTTCGACATTTTCTCCCGACGTGCAGCAAGCCCTCGAGTGCATCGGGCGCGAGAAGGCGGGAATTCTGCCGCCCTACCTCACGCGGGCGGAACTGGATGAACTGCTTGAGGCCTGGTGGCGGCTGTGGAATGACAAGTCGATCGAAAATGCCAATCGCCGTTTTATCGTTGACCACAAACTTTACCGTGAGCCGGCGTTTGCGAAGCTGGCAACGCATCCGGTCGTTCAGGAGGCGGTGCGGCGCGTGATTGGCGACTTTCAGCTTGCCGGCTACTCGGTGGTGGCCACGCCGCGCAACGGCGATCATCCCACGCAACCGCGCGATGTGCCGTTTCATGTTGACCACTGCGTTTATTCCGATGTCCCGGTCGATCAGGCCCGCGACACCTTCGTGTGCGTCTGGGTCAACTTCGAGGAACTGAAAATCGAGAACGGCCCATTTGCGATAGCGGTGGGCACCGACAAGTGGAACATCGGCTGGGAATTCCTCAAGGATGGCAAGCGGCCCGGACTTACCGTCAAGGACCTGGGGTTCGACCGTTACGCCACCTTCAACGTCGGCCCCGCGGGCACGACCGCGGTCTATTCGGGCAAGACCTGGCACTCCGGGACAGTCAATGCCTCCGAGCAAGTTCGCAAGGGCCTGAACATGAACTTCGTCCCGCGCCGGCCGCTGGATAGCCTGCGTCGTAACCCTTTCGACGTCTGCGCTTTGCCGGAACAAACCTACCGCGACCTGGAACAACTGATTGGCATCGGCGATTACATGATTGCCCGCGATCCCCGCATGGAGGGACAGAAGCCAACGGTAATGATGTGAGCGGTGCGTCGCGCCGGCAAGAACCGCTCTTCGCCAGAGGGACAGCAGCATGGAAATGATCATTCAATCCACGTCGGACTTTGAGATCGATGGCGCGGGAAATGCGCCGACGTGGAAAGGGGCGAAGTGGCATAACCTCACCCTCGTCGGCGGGGAGTCGGGCTATACGTCGCGCTGCAAGCTGCTCTACTCCAGGTCGGGCATCTACTTCCTCTTCGAATGCGATGATGAACTGCTCAAGTGTACGATCACCAAAGACCAGGAAAACATTTTCAACGAAGATGTCGTCGAGGTATTTCTCTGGCCGGAGGAAAGCCAGCAGACCTATTTTGAATACGAGATTTCGCCTCTGGACGTCGAGCTGACCATCCTGGTGGCCAATGCCCAAGGCACGTTTTACGGCTGGCTGCCCTGGCACTACGAGGGTGAGCGCAAGACCCGCCATGCCACCGCCGTGCGCGGCGGGCCGCGGAAATCCATGGCGAAGATCGAAGGGTGGAGCACCGAATTCTTCATCCCCTTCGCCCTGCTGAAAGGGCTGAATAACATGCCACCCGCGCCGGGCATGCGCTGGCGCGCCAACATGTACCGCATCGACTATGACCACGGCGGCACCCACTGGGCCTGGTGCCCCGACACCGGGGCGAATTTCCACAACATCGCCGGTTTCGGCACGATCATCTTTGCCTGAACGGTGCATCGCTTTGGGGGGAGGTTGCAATGCTTTGCGCGCAGCCCATCGGTTATAATCCGGTCGTGACGGCCCCGGCCTCCGATCTTCATCTCGCCCGCAGCGCCCATCCCGAGCGGATCGCCTACTCGATGCGCGCCCTCGGCAAAGCCGGGCTGCCTGCGAATCTACACCTGAGCGGCACAACCTGGCAGCTCATCGAGACCGTCAAGCACGACTTCTTCGCCGCCACCGCCTTCTACGAAGATGACGCCGGCCGGCGCGCGGTGCTCAAGATCTCGCGCAACACCGACTTCGCCGGCTTCAGCCTGGCATGGCTCGGCCGCTGGCTCTGCCGGCGGGAGATGCGCTTCTATGAAAGCCTCGGCGACTTGCCCAATGTCCCGGGCCTGCTGGGCACGGTCGGCTCAACCGGCTTCGTACACGCTTACGTCCGCGGCCGGCCGCTCTCCAGGGAGCGGCCGGTGCCGGATGGCTTCTTCGCCCAGCTTCGCGCGCTGATGGCCGAGTTGCACCGCCGCGATCTGGCCTATGTTGACACCAATAAGCCGGAGAACATTCTGCTCGGCGATGATGGCCGGCCGCACCTGATCGACTTTCAGATCAGTTGGGACTTGCGCGAGTTCGGCGACTTCCGGCTCAACCGCTGGTGGCTGCGGCGGCTGCAGCAGGCCGACCTCTATCATCTGCTCAAGCACCAGCGCCGCCTGCGCCCCGATGAGATGACGCCAACGGAGATCGAGGAATCCAAGCGCCGCGGCGGCCTGATTCGGCTGCACCGGTTTGTGTTCAAACCCTACTTCCTGCTGCGCCGCCGTACGTTCAAGCGCCTGCGCGCAACCGGCCGGCTGCTGCCGGAGGGAAGCAAGTGATTACCTGAAGGGACATCATGAAGGATAAACGTTCGATTGCCCGCGAGTTCCTGCTGGCGCTGATGGTGGGCGGGTGTACGGCGACCCGGCCACCGCACCAGCCGCAGCAGCTTTCTGAGGCGCCGGCCACCGGGCCTGCCAGCGCGCCAAGCGACCTCTTCAAAGACGTCGCGGCGGCGATGAAGCTGCCCGGCGTGCAGAAGGGCGAGGCCTATGTCATCACCATCCCGCGCGATGATCTGCTGCTGATGAACTTCGACGGTGAAATTCCCACCGATGCCGGTGTCGAATCAGTCTTCTACTTCTATCGCTGTCCGTGCGGAAAGATGAACGTGGCGGGAACGTTCTGCGTGCTCGAGGCCGAGGCCAATGACGTGATTGACGCCCTGCGGGCGGGGGGGGCGGGGTCGATCAAGATTGCATCGCTCTCGCCGATGTTTGTCGGGGAGCGGCCGCGCGTGCTGGCGCTGCGCTTTGGAGGCTCGGGCACGGTGGAGAATCTGACCAAGACGCTCAAAGAGGCGCTGAGCTGGACCGGCGAGGAGCGCACGCCCACCCAGCCGGCGAAGTAAGTTGCAGAGGGGCGAGGGGGTTGTTGTGGTGACTGCCTTACCAGGAATATTTCTTGAGCTTGCGGATTGCGGCGATCAGGGCCAGTCCGCCCATGAGGCTCAATCCACCCCACACCGCCGGAGGAATGGGAGCCACCGGCGGAGGTTGATGGTCGGTGAGTTCCTGCGGCTGCTGTGCTGTCACCAGCGCAGGGCGCGAAGAATCCCCGAACACTTCTGCCTGGGCGTGCGTGCCCGCGAAGGCCACACAGGACCAAACCATGCAAATACCCACAAGCCGGCGCATCTCGTACCTCTCACTCCCGAACACGATATGCTTCACCCACTGAAGCGCCGGCATTCTATCGCATCTTACGCGTCACGTACAGAGGAAATTTTTTTCCTGACCCCCCTGACCCCCGCCGGCAATTTTCCCTATCTTGCCACCTTTGTGATTGAATATTGCGCCAGCGCGGAGCAGTTGTTTCTGCCCGTTTTCCCCAGTTGGAACGAGGCGGGCTTGGCGATATTGTTCGGGCATCTTTGGAAGGAGCCAGCATGAACGTATTGGTGGCAGGCGGCGCGGGATATATCGGATCGCACACGGTGAAGCGCCTGAAAGAGGCCGGGCACGCGCCGGTCATTTATGACAACCTCTCGCGCGGACATCAGGCGGCGATTGACATCCTCAAGGTTCCGGCGGTGACGGAGGACCTGAATAATCGCACGGCGCTCTTGAAGGCGCTGCGCGATTTCAAGATCGAATGCGTCATGCACTTCGCGGCCTATGCCTACGTCGGCGAGAGCGTCGAGCGGCCGCTGATGTACTATCAGAACAACGTGGCCACCACGATCAGCGTGCTGCAGTGCATGGCCGAGGCGGGAGTGCATCGGTTCGTGTTTTCCAGCACCTGCGCCACCTACGGGGACCCGGACAAGATTCCGATCACCGAGGAGGAGAAGAAGGCGCCGGTGAGTCCCTATGGGCGGAGCAAATGGATGGTCGAGCAGATTCTGCAGGATGAATCCGCGGCCAGCAAGGAGTTTGCCTTCGCGGCGCTGCGCTACTTCAACGCCAGCGGGTGCGCGATGGATGGCAGCCTGGGGGAGGACCACGACCCCGAGACGCATCTGATTCCCGTGGTGCTGCAGGCGATCGGGGGTGTTCGGCCGGGAATCACGGTGTTCGGGACCGATTATCCCACCAAGGATGGGACGAACGTGCGCGACTACATTCACGTGGACGACCTGGCCGATGCGCACATCCGGGCGATGGAGAAGCTGGGCGAGGGGGGGGAACAGCGGAAGATCATCTGCAACCTCGGCACCGGACACGGATTCTCGGTGAAGGAGATCATCGCCACGGCCGAGAAGGTGACCGGAAAGAAGGCGCCGGTGAAGTATGGCCCGCGGCGGGCGGGGGATGCGATCGCGCTGTATGCGGATCCCAGCCGGGCAAGAGAACTGCTGGGATGGGAGGCGAAACACAAAGATCCGGAGACGATCATCCGCTCGGCGTGGAACTGGTTTGCGAAGAATCCGAAGGGATATGCGCGGAAATAAATTGGTGTGCGATCGCGGCAGCGCGCCCTGCAGCGCGGCGTGTTCAATAGGGAGACGCTTCATCGACTCGGGTGGTGGCAGAGCCTAGGCGCTGACCATGCCCGAGCTGGCCGGCAGCGTCTGACCCTGTAATCCCGCCACGCCGCCAGCGCCTTCGGCGACGCTGTAGCTGCCGCCGGGGAAGACGCCGGTTCCCTGCATGATGCGCAGGGCGCTGGGACTGAGCCGGAACCAGCCCATTCCCGCCGAGCCGTTGACGGTGAATGCTTCCACCGTGCCGGTCGGGTCGGCCACCGGCTGGTCGAACGTCCAGACAGCGCTCATCGGATCGCCCGAATACCCCTGCACGCCCAGCACGTGTACGAACAGCGCCGGCAGGTTGCGGTCGGGGTCGACGGTCTTGAGCGATCGCAGGTCGCGGCGGCGGCGGGGAGCTTTGAGTTTCATGATGGATTCCTGTGGTTGGAAGGCAGAAAAGAGAAGTCAGAAGTTAGAAGTCGCAGGCCGGAAGCGGCGCTTTCGGCGGCTACAAAAAGTTGCCGGCCGCCGGTTGCCCGCAGCGCCGATGGTCAACGCTGCGGGGGGAACCGGAAGCCGGCAACACTGAATCGTCTGCTCCGCAGTTACGCCGCGATCAATCCGCTGATGGTGGCGCTGGCCGGGCCGCTCTCGCCCTTGCGGTTGAACCACATGGCGCGGATGTAGGCGACCTTGCCGACATCGCCGCCATTGTAGCTGACCGAGAACTGGCTCTTGGTGGCCAGTCCTTCGAAGCGCCAGGCCTCCAGATCGGCCGGCGGGGTCTGCCCGGGGTCGGCGACGAAGGAGTACACTTCCGCGCCGGCGCTGCCGGCCGGGCGGGCCCGGCGGGTGGGGGTGGTCTCATCGACCAGGCGGATGGTATGGGTGCGGTCGACATTCTCGACCAGCGTACACACCGGCATGGTGGCCGGCCGGGCCACGGAAGAAACCACGCCGTCGGCGACGGTCAATCCCAGGCTGATCTTCTGCGCCGCGGTAACCGTGGGAGTGGCTTGGATACGCTTTGCCAGAGACCTGGCATCGGCGGTCACCACCGCCCGTGCGGTATCCTTTGATGCCACCGAAACGCTGGTGCGAGTGGATGGCGTGCTGGAGATTCCCAGCGCGGTTTGGAAGGCGCTTACTAATGCCGCCAGGCTGACGGCATCTCCCGCGAGGAGCCCGAACGCCGTGGGCGAAAGGGTGATCAACGCCGAAAAGTTCACCAGGAACGCGAGCAGATCCTCATCGCGGCTGGGAAGGTAAGGTCCACTTGCCATTTTAACTCCTTAGAAAAAAGGCAATCGTCGCCCTCCGGCCCGCCCGCCCCACTGGCGAACGAAAAACTAAAAACCGGAAAGCATGTCACTACACCCGGAGCATCGAACCGCCGGACTATCAGGATCAATCAATCTTGAAAGAATAAAAATCATTTTTAGTCCCCTGATTCCGCACCTGCCACCTGCGGGTCCTGCGGACGGCAATTCCGCCCTGCGGTCCGCACCTGCGGTGGGCAACTCCGCGGGTACGCGGCCATGCTTCGCTGCGCGTTGCTACGCTCAAAGAACTGCGCTGCCGGCCGCTTCTATCGGGGGGGCACGTTGGCTATAGTGATGGCTCATCCCGCGCCGGCGGGGGTCGATGCAAATTTACCGGGGTACGCCGCACACCATGAGCAAGACCAAGCCCGGCATCGCCGGCATCCATGACCCGCAGCACCTGTTCAAGGCCGCCGCCCTGGCGCGGCATCGCCGGCTCATCCTCCCGCGCCTGCTGAAAGAAGAAGCCGAAAAGCCGATCAATCGCGGCCCGGAACTGGACGCCGCCCATAAAATCCTGCTGCGCTGGGCCGATCTGGAGACCGACGGCCACCTGATCGGGAAGGAAACCACCCTGGATGACTCCTTCCGCCAGGAGGTTTTCGGCGAGGCCCTGCGCTATCGCACCGTCAGCGCCAGCCCCAATGCCTTTCACTATCAGAAGGGAATCTATATCTCCGGCATCGGCACCCCCGATGGACTGCTGGGGAACTTCCCGCCGGTCGATCCTAAGACCATCCGCGCCGTCATCGAGCTCAAAGGCGCTTTGGTCGATCTCGATCATGACAAATCCGCCGGCCGCACCGCCGTTCAGCAGTGCTGGGATTACCTGAATCACCTGCCCGACTGTCCCTGGGGCATCGTGTCCAACTTCGTCTCCTTCCGGCTCTACCACCGCGATAAGACCCCGCAGGTTTTCGAGCATTTCGAGCTGCAGGCCCTCCGCGACCCCGAGGAATTCGCCCGCTTCTACACCCTCTTCGATCGCGGCGGCCTGCTGGCCACCCCGCTCATCAAGACTTCGCGCGCCGCCGCCCTGATCGGGCGCACCGACAACCGCCAGCGCGAGGTGGGCGATGATCTCTACGAGTATTACAGCGAGCAGCGCCGCCGGCTGATCGAGCACCTGATCAGCCAGCACGGCAAGAGCAAGGACCAGGCCCTCCGCGCCGGCCAGAAATTGATCGACCGGATCATCTTCGTCGCCTTCTGCGAAGACCGGGGGCTGCTGCCGGCCAAGCTGATCGAATCCACCTGGAAAAGCGTTGCCCCGCTGGCGCGGGTGACCAATCCGCGCTGGCAGAATTTCCTCGACATGTTCCACAGCATCGATCAAGGCCATCCCAACCTCGACCTCCCCACCGGCTACAACGGCAAGCTGTTCGCAAAGGATGACAACGTCGACGATCTGGACCTCAAGGATGACTGGACGACCATCTTCAAGGAGATCGCCAACTACGATTTCGCCGAGGATGTCAGCGTCGAGGTGCTGGGCCACCTGTTCGAGAAGTCGGTGGTGGAGATCGAGAAGCTGCGCCTCACCGGCATCTACGCCACGCCCTCCGGCCCGGAGGCGCCGACGATGCCCAAGAGCGCCGAGCGCAAGCGCTTCGGCATTTACTACACCCCGCCCGCGTTCACTTCCTTCATCGTGCGCCAAACCGTGGGCGCGTTGATCGACGAGCGCTTCGCGGCCCTGGCGGCTTCCCACGGCGTGGAAAGCGACCTGCCGCTGGATTCCCCGCCCGCCGCTGCCCAGGCCCGCTACCGGGAAGATTGCCTCGCGGCCTTGCGGCAGGTTGCCATCGTCGATCCCGCCTGCGGCTCGGGGGCCTTTCTCATTGCCGCCTATGAGCTTCTGGAGGACCGCTACCAGATGGTGGTGAAGCATCTGGCCCACCACACCGGCAAGCCGCCGCAGACCTGGGCGGCGGCGATCCCGGAGATGATCCTCAGCGAGAATCTCTATGGTGTGGATGTCTCGCCCGAGGCGGTGGAGATCACCCAGCTTGCCTTGTGGATTCGCTCCGCCCGCAAGGGGCAGAAGCTGGTGACCTTGTCGGAAAACATCGTCTGCGGCAACAGCCTGGTGACCGATCCCAACGTCCACCCCCGGGCGATGAAGTGGGAAGACCAATTTCCCAAGATTTTCACCCGCCCCGGCGGCGTTGGGTTTGATTGCGTGGTTGGCAATCCCCCATGGGAGCGGCTGAAACTGCAGGAACGGGAGTTCTTCGCCTTTCCCGCCCCGGAGATCGCCAGCGCCGTCAACGCCGCCGACCGCCGCAAGCTGATCGAGAAATTGAAGACCGGCAACCCGGAACTCTCCGCAAGCTATGAACTGGCCAAGGATGCGGCCGAGCGCACGCTCGACCACGTGCGCAACGCGGGGGAATTTCCGCTCACCGGGCGCGGCGACATCAATACCTACATGGTCTTCGCGGAGCTGGCGAAGAAGCTGGTGCGGCCGACAGGCCGAGTCGGCCTGCTGGTGCCTTCGGGCATCGCCACCGATGACACGACTAAGGATTTCTTTCAGTGGCTGATGGAAAGCCAGGCGCTCATCTCGCTGCACGACTACGAGAACAAGGAACCCATTTTCCCGGATGTACATCGCTCGTTTAAGTTCTCCGCGATCATATTCGGCGGAGCGGAGGTGAAGACCGAGGCGGCGGATTTCGTATTCTTCGCACGCAACATGCGCGACCTGTCCGACAAGAACCGCCACATCGAGCTTTCCGAGAAGGATTTGGAGTTGCTCAACCCCAACACCCGCACCTGCCCGATCTTCCGTACCCGGCGTGATGCGGAGATCACCAAGGCGGTCTATCGCCGGGTGCCGATCCTGATCGACGAGAAGCGCAAGGCCGGCGGCAACCCGTGGGGCATCCGGTTCTTCACGATGTTCCACCAGACCAATGACGCCGAGCATTTTGCAGCGCCGGCGGATTTGAAGAAAGCCGGCGCGAAGCTGGAGGGCAACCGCTGGAAGAAGGGCAAGACGGTCTATCTCCCGCTGTACGAGGCCAAGATGGTGCAGGCCTACGACCACCGCGCCGCCAGCGTCATCATCGAGGCGGGGAATTGGGTGCGCCAGGGCCAGACCGAGGCGACCACGCTGGTGGAACACCAGAACCCGGAGTTTGTCGCCATGCCGCGCTGGTGGGTTGAGGATGCGGTGGTCACGCGCGTTCTCCGCGAGGAGAAGCGCCCCACCTTCCTCAGCTATAAAGACGTGACCAGCGCCACCAACCAGCGCACCATGATCGCGGCATTCATTCCGCGCTCCGGGGTGGTGAACTCCGCCCCGCTGATGTTGACCGGTGAGAAGATCAAGCCCCGGCGCGAGTGCTGCCTGCTGGCAAACCTCAACAGCATCGCCCTGGACTTTTGCGCGCGGCAGAAGGTGGGCGGATTGCATTTGAATTTCTTCATCATCGAGCAGTTTCCCATTTTGCCCCCCGACGCCTACGACGACCGTTGCCCCTGGGACAAAAAGCAGACCTTGGAGAAATGGATTTCCGACCGCGTGCTCAAGCTGACTTGCACCGCCGATGATATGCGCCCCCTGGCCGAAGCGGCGGGGTTCGCCGAGGGCGTCCACAAGTGGAAGGAGCCCGAGCGCGCCGACCTGCGGACCGAGCTGGACGCCGCCTACTTCCACCTCTACGGCCTGAGCCGGGACGATGCCGCCTACATCCTCACCACCTTCGCCGCCATGCGGGAGGAAGAAGGCGAGCAATTAACCCCCACCTCCCCCGCCTCGGCGGTGCTGGATGCGTATGATAAGCTGGGGGAGGCGAAATGATCGGAAACTGCAACGCAGTCAGTTTGCGCTCGCATAGGCCTACCGGCGGTACTGCAGCCGACGGTACGCGGGAATACCCTTGTTGAAGTATTCGCGCGGCCTGGTGCCGCGGCCTAACGTAACTGCAAGTGGCGGAGTTGGGCATCTTGCCGGCTTGCGTTGATGTCACGCACTCAGGAGGCCATTCCATCGCGTTGTTGCTCTCGTCCGCGTCGGTGGTAACATACTTTCATGCCAACAGTTGGACACGACAAAGATGTGCCCATGAGCATCGCCCATCGCCACCAGCTCTTGGGTTCAGCGTTTTCACCTAACTCTCCGATTAATACGAAGCAGCTCTTCTGCGGTCGCATGGAGCAACTGCGGCGTGTGCTTCAAGTGACCGAGGATTCAAGTGTGCATGCGGTGCTGTTTGGGGAGCGCGGCGTCGGCAAAACGTCGCTCGCGAACGTCATGCCTCAGTGTATGCCCCTCAATATCTGCGTGCGAGTCGCGGCAGAGAGCGGTGACGGACTCATCAGCTTAATGAACAAGATAGGAAAGCGGATTGTTATTAAGGAACGTCAGCAGGCAGGTTTGCTGATTCCAAAGATCACAGAGACGCAGTTGCCCCTGGAGTTTCCGCCCAATTCTGATGTGGATGCAATCGTCCAAATCCTATCCTCCCTTCCGGACCGATGCCTCTTAATCTTCGACGAGTATGACCGAATTCCACCAGATTCTTCGACGAGAAAACAGATGGCGGAGGTGATAAAGGGACTTTCAGATGCGAGTGCGAAGGCTACGATCCTTATAGTCGGCGTGGCGAACGACGTGAGCAGCCTGATAGGTGAACATCCGAGTTTGGATCGTTGCTTGAGGCAAATTCGCATGCAGAGAATGTCGAGCGAAGAACTCGTGGAGATCATTGATCGCGGACTGACGATGCTCCACATGACAATGGTGAGCCACATCAAGGACGGGATCGTAAGGGCGTCAGCCGGGTTCCCGCATTTCACTCATCTTCTCGCGAAACATGCCGCCAACATCGCCTTGAATAATGGCGAAATCATTATTGACGAAGATCATTTCGTGCTGGCCCTAGAAAGTGCGGTCGAAGACGCGCATGAAAGTCTCCGCCAAGCATATCAGACCGCCAAACTGGCGACGCGTCCTACGCATTTTCGAGATGTGCTCTTTGCGTGCGCACTGGTAGATGAGGATGACGCGGGCACGTTTCCTGCCAGTGCTCTGGCGCCAATCCTCGAAGACATCCTCCATAATCCGTTGCGAATCGCGCAATTCGGCTATCATCTCGGAAAGCTTTGTGAGTTGGAGCGCGGGCCGATTCTGAATAAGCTTGGCACACACAACCGTCATCGATACAGCTTCGTCAATCCATTGATGAAGCCGTACCTCCGCCTTGAGTATGAGCGCTATGTATTGCGCGATGAGGAAGATATTGGAACTAATGACGTTGACGAGGATCCAGAGTGAGCTAACCATTCCGCCAACCTCGCATATGCCGTCGCGGGCTCACTCCGGGCGTTGTGTCTGCCAGAGAATGACAAAACCCCATAAGGGCCCAGGCGGTTTTCCCTCCCTCGCCCCGGACCCCACTCCCTCCCTTTCGGACTTCCCCCCTCCGCCGGCGCGCCGGTTCCTCACGTCCCGCCGTCGCACATGGCAACCGGACCGCCGCGCGTCCTGCCCCCATCTGTGCCCCTCCGTGCCCCATCTGTGGCTAACCCCTCCCCTTCGCCCCTTGGCGCCCTCGCGGTGAAGAATCCGGAATCCCCCACCCCAGCGGGAGCCGAAGAGGGATGCCGACGGCCCGTCGGAGGGTCGGCCTTTGTGCCGATATCCGCGGATTGTCGGGCTTTGGCCTCCCCCCGCCCCGCAAAAGCGCCAGGGGCCCCACGGCGGAAAGCCGCCCCCCTTGTGGCTCTGCATCGGGATCAATCGCCTGCGGCGATGCCTTGGAATGGACTGTCCGACTTTCCGCCCTGCCTTGGCGTTTTGCGGGGCTGCCTGCGCGGCGCGCGGACGGTTTGCCCGATCGCTCACTCCCGCGCGCGGACGTATTTGTCCAGCGCGGCGGCATAGAAGGCGACGTCGTCGGGCTTCAAAACTTGCTTGCCGTTGGAATGGTGCGACTCGAAGGATTTGGCGAAATAGTTTGCGTTCGCCACCGTCACCTCCGCATCCTTCACCATGCACTCGACGAACCAGCCGGGATAGATCACCGCCGCCCGCACCGGAACCTCGCGGCCGATGTGCTGGCGGATGATCTCGCGCACCCGCCGCGCGGCCGCCTTCGCCTGGATGATCGGCGCATCATCGGCGACGCCGCCGGGCAGGCGCACGCACACGCCATCGTAGCTGATCACTTCCCGCCCCTTCGCCGGCTTGGAGCGTGTCTTGGTCTCCACCGCGAAAACCCCGCCCGGCCCGACGATTACGTGGTCGATGTTGTAGCCATCCTCCTGCAGGTCATGGAATACCTGGTATCCCTTCG
The DNA here is from genome assembly GCA_036744635.1 of Tepidisphaeraceae bacterium. Taxonomy (GTDB): domain Bacteria; phylum Planctomycetota; class Phycisphaerae; order Tepidisphaerales; family Tepidisphaeraceae; genus DAIOHQ01. Next base: position 15,366 of record DAIOHQ010000098.1, read on the forward strand.
CCCGCAACGTCTCCAGCATCTGCCCGACGATGCGCTCGCCACGCACCGCCATAATCAGCGGATCGATCTTCCGCCAGACGCCCAATAGCTTGTACACACAGTACGCCGCGACCACGCCACACACGATGCTGGTATACACGGGCGTCGGGGGCACTTTAAACCAGTAGCGAATCCACTCAAGCAAGGCCAACGCGATCATCCCCAGCGGGATGACGCAATAAGCGGCGAATTGCAGGATGAGGAAAAAAGACTCCGTCTGCAGCGACTCGCCGGGAAGCGTCAACGACCGCTGCTTGATCGGCCATCGCGTCTCATGCTTGGATTTGGCAAACAATTCGGGCATGGGATTCCCCAAATGCGGACAGGTCGTACCGGGCACGCAGCCCGCGAGTGTAGCGGACCGCCCCAACTCCCGCCAAATTGACGCGACTTTTGCCAGTCCCGCCCCTTGGCCTCGATCCATGCCCGACCGCAGGCAATGAATTGCTCGCCGCAGGTGCATGGGCCGGCGGTACTCCGGCGGAATTGCCCACCGCAGGTGCGGGATGGGGGAAATCTCCTCCGCCCCGTTTTTCGTACATCGGTGCTGCGGATTCGCCGATAAGAAGAGCATGGACTCCGACTTCAAACTCGCCAGCGAACCCCTTCCCCTCGACAAGCTCACCCTGGAGGTGCTGCTGGATGAGGAGGAGACCTACCTGCGCCGGGTCACCGCCATCCTGCTGGATGGCGACTCCCCGGATTGGCTGGCCAAACTGGCCACCGAGGAACAGCGGCATTATCGGCGGGTCTCCAACATCCTGCTGGCATACCCCCGCAAAATCCCCGCCCAAAAGCGCTCCCAAGCCGCCTGAGCC
>DAIOHQ010000099.1:0-16139 GCA_036744635.1 Tepidisphaeraceae bacterium
GGGCACAGGGGAGCACAGGGGGGGGCGATAACCGCCGGAAATGCGCGGTCCGGGAAAACTCGCTGCGGCAGCGATGCCGGAGGGGGTGCGGGCCCGCCGGAGAAATAACCAGGCTTGTGAAAGTTTCCGACAAGCTTGCTGGAAGAACAATCAGGCTTGTCGCAAAGTCCGACAGGCTTGCCGGAACAACAACAAAGCCTGACGGGACAATCCAGAACCTTGCCGGAACCATTCAAAACCCTGGCGGGAAAAGAAGGAACCCTGGCGGGACAATAAAAACCCCTGGCGGAACAATTCAAAGCCGTGGCGTGACAAGAAAAACCCCTGGCGGAACCATTACAAACCCTCGCGGAACCATTACAAACCCTGGTGGAACAATCTTCAGCCCTGGCGGAAGCTTCGGCGGGCTTGCGGAGCAATAAACACCTCTGGCGAAGGAGCCCCAAGCCGGTCGGAAGCTCCGCCAGGCTTGTCGGAAGCTTCGGCAAGGCTCGCGGAAGCTTCGCAAGGGTTCGCGGAGGCTCCGCAACGGTTTGCGGAAGCTGCCAAACGGGTTTCCGAAGCCCCGGAATGGTTTATGGAAGCTCCGTCAAGGCTGCCGCGGCAGCGGTGAATGGACTGGTTAAACCTTCCGGTGGTTACAACTTCCCTTGACGAACTGTGGTGAATGCCCCTACCTTTCGCGTTCGTCGCGGCGGTCTGGTATTTTTTGCGCAAAGCTGGTCCCCGTCCCGTTGTCGCACCGGAGGTCATCATCATCCGCTCCCTTCTCTGCATGACAAGAATTGTTGGCTGCGTCATAGCGCTGATGATGTCGGCGGAGGTTTCCCTTGCGCAGAGCGAACACGATCTGAGCGTCACGCTGCAGTATGGCCCCTCCTATGCCGCCGACCATTGGCTGCCGGTGCGGATGCAACTGCGCAATCTGAGCGGCGTGGAGATCAGCGGCAACGTGCGCATGCCCATCAAAGACGCGATGGGCGGGGTGATCTTCAAAGCCCCGGTCTATCTCCCGGAGCACAGTCGTCTGCGCAAAACCGGCTATGCCTATTTCCCCTACGACCAGGCGGCGGTGGAGCAGTGGAAGGCCGGCAAGGGTGTGCCGAAGCTGACGGTGGCGGAATGGCACGGCAACGGCCAGGAAGAAATCGCCCGCGTCGAGGTGCTGGCGCAGGTGCGCGAAAACGATGAGAACACCGCGGCGCCGCCGGCGATGATGCTGGCCCTGGCCGCCAACGGCGACATGCCGATTTCTGCCCCCTATGACACCGGCGACCTGGGAAAATATGCCGGCACGCTGGGCGGCTTCACGATGATCACAACCACGCTGATCGCCGACTCGGTGGCGCGCGACATCACCGGGTATGCCCCGGTGCGATTTTTTGTGTTCGATGGTTCCAATCCCGACGCCCTCGATCTGTCGCAGCGCAAGGCGCTGATGGACTGGCTGAATTCCGGTGGAACAATCATCGTCCCCCGCCCGATTGATGAGGGCAATCCCACCAACAGTTGGCTGGCCCCCTACCTGCCGGTGAAGATCATCGGTTCGCGCAAGGCGAAACAGCTCGAAGTATCCGGACAGGCGCCGATGCCGCTGCTGGAATACTGCGACATCAGCGAGGCGATCGACAACGGCGGGGAAGTGCTGCTGCACGATGACCATTACGTCCATGCCGCGAGCAAAACTGTTGGCCGCGGGCGGGTGGTTTTCACCAGCTTTCCCATCAATGCCCTGGATCGCAAGAATTCAAAAGATCCGCGGCCGGCCCGATTGTGGAAGCAGCTTCTGAACCTCGACCGCCCCAGCAGCGACTTGCACGGCACGACATTTGAGGACAAGCGCGAAGAGCTCGTGCAGCGCATGATGGGAACGCCAACCGTGCCCTGGAAGACGGCGGCCGCGATCACCTTGGGGTACGTGGTGCTGATGCTGCTGGTGCAACTGGCGATTGGCGGGGTACGCCGGCCGCAGGCGTTTATCGTGGGGATTGCGGTGGCGCTGGTCATCAGCGGCGTGCTGGTGGTGCTGACACGAATGAAGACCAATCGCCAGCAGCTTATGGGCGCCCGCGTGGCGATAATCGACGCCAGCCCGATGGGCGGCAGCCTGCACGAGGAAGCGGTCGCGTTCGTCGGCGAAAATGATGAGCACTTCAGCCTGAAAGCGAAGAGCCAGGATGTTTCGATCCGGCCGATCCGCGCCAACAGGCAGAAACAGGCGACGGTGCTGCTTGATCCGTTCGCGGTGCCGGACGCCGGGGTGTATGCGCTGAACGTCGAACGCATCTGGCAGGTGGATGGGTTGATTCCCCGTGAGCGCAGGCTGGCGATTTCCGGGCAATTCGGCCCGGAAGGGCTGAAGCTGGCGATGAACAACGAGTTTGGCGGAACCCTGCGCGATCCGCTGTTTGTGTGGGGCAACGAGCGCTTCAGCCTCGATGAGCTCAAGCCCGGCCAGTCAACGGCGCTGGCGGATCAGCGCAATCCCAGGGACAATTTCACCAACACACGCGCGGTGTTCACCTCCGAGACGGCCAAGTTGCGGAAAGATATTCTTCAAGGCGTTTTTACCAGCTCTCACCAGGCCACCTACGTGACGGCACCGAGCCCGGGCCCGACGCTGGTGGGTTGGGCAGATGAGGCGGATGTGCCGCTGCTGCTGGATACCAGCAAGCCGATGCCGATGCGCACGCAGGCGCTGGTGCGCACGCCGGTGCGGATTGACCCATCGCCGCCGGGAACGACGGTGAAAATCGACGGGGCGTTCAACTCGATGAATCCTGGAGAGAGCCACGCCCTGTTCTGGGACCCGATGCATCATCTTTGGCTCAGCAACGTGACCCAGGGTGGGGATATGGTGATCGGGATGAGCGCGCCATGGGAAGTCGGAACCATCAAACCGACCAAGGCGACAATCGAGCTGGATGCGGCGGCGCCGCAGCAGACCGTGACGGTCCGCCGCGGGCAATGCCCCGGCGGCAAGGCACGGTACAATGAGATGCACCAGGTGATGGGCAACCCCGATGGCGAGGTGGTGGTGAGCTGGTCGCATCTGCTGGGAAAGAAGACGGTCACCTTCGATTGCTCCGGCGATGATTTTGACGAGCACGGAACGCTTTGGCTGTACATCCAGGTGGACAACGCCGGCGGGGCCGAGGCGCAGTGGCATTTCAACGACCTGTCCGTCAGCACGCAGGCGGAGGTGATCGGCCCGCGCGATCCGCAAGGCCCGTTCGTCTATGATCGGCCTGGCGGCAGCGGCGGAGAGGATGTGCCGGAGGAACCCAAGCCGCAGCCGGCCACCAGGCCCCAGCCGGCGACCAAGCCGGGGCGAAAGTAGCCTGATAATGGGGCGATGATGCAACCCGCGAAAGCGGCCGAGGAAACCTTATGCCTGTTGATCGTTCTGCACCAATTCTGAAAACCGAGTCGCTGACCAAGCAATACGGCGACGTGACGGCGCTGGACAACCTGAACCTCACCGTGCATCGCGGCGAGGTGTACGGGTACATCGGCCCGAACGGCTCGGGTAAGACCACGACCTTTCGCATCCTCTGCGGCCTGCTCGATCCCACCAGCGGCCGGGCGCTGATCGCCGACAAGGATGTGACCGGCAACAAGGACCTGATCAAGCAGCTTGTGGGATATTTGCCGGATAATTTCGGCGTCTATCCCACGCTGCGGGTCTGGGAATACCTCGACTTCTTCGCGGCGGCGTATCGGGTGCCCTACGCCGACCGCCCCAAGCGCATCGAGGAATGCCTGCACATCGCCAATGCCAGTGAGTTTCGCGACAAGCTGATGGGGGCGCTGTCGCGCGGCATGAAGCAGCGAGTCGGCATCGCCAAGACGCTGCTGCATGACCCGCAGGTGCTGATCCTGGACGAGCCGGCGGCGGTGATCGACCCCCGGGCGCGCATCCAGATGCGGACCCTGCTGCGCGACCTGGCCGACCTGGGCAAGGCGGTGCTGGTCAGCTCGCACATCATCCCGGAGCTGGCGGATGTCTGCGACACCGTCGGCATCCTCAGCAAGGGCAAGCTGATCGCATCCGGTCCGGTGCAGGAAATCCTGCGGACGGTGCGGCAGACCAGGCTGATGGAAATCCGTGTGACCCGCGGGATGGATGAGGCCAGGATGGTGCTGAAGGATGCGCCGGGAAAATGGGAGCCGATGAACGGCGTGGATGACGGCGTGCTGCGTTATGAGGTGGAAGCCGATGAGGAGCAGTTGGCGGAGGCGCTGTCGCTTTTGTTGCGCAACAATGTGCCGGTGATGAGCTATGCCGAGGCGCCGGCGGACCTGGAAGATGTGTTCATGGCGCTGACGAAGTAGGAAATCGAAGTTGTAGGGTGGGCGTACTCGCCCACCGTTCTCGATGGTGGGCGAGTACTCCCACCCTACAAGACTTCAGCGGACGGAACGATTCTGTCCGCTGAAGCGGACCCTGCGTGAGACTAAAATGAACCCCGTATTGCGAAAAGATCTTCTCGGGCTGCTGCGGCTGAAGCGGGTGGCGGCGGTGCAGATATTTTTTGTGGCGGTGCTGGGAATCCTGGTGCTGGCGACCTGGCCGCAGAGCGGGTTGTTGTCGCTGGTGAAGACCGATGACCGGCTGCTGGTGGGGCTGGTGGTCGGGCAGATCGCCCTGCTGGCGCTGTTCGTGCCGGGAATCGCCGGGGTGGCGCTGACCACCGAGAAGGAACAGAACACCCTGGAGATGCTCTACGCCTCGCGCCTCTCCCCGGCGCAGATCATCTTCGGCAAGATCGGCCTGGCGGTCTCCTATCCGATCATCCTGCTGCTGAGCGGTGTCCCGTTCGTGGCCCTGCTGAGCTGGCGGGGCGATGTGTTGGCGCATGACCTGGGATGGTCCTACATCATCCTGGGATTGACGGCGGTCTACCTGTCGATGATCTCGCTGATGATTTCCGCGCTGTGCCGCCAGAGCGCAACGGCCCTGGTTTTTTCCTACGTGACGGTGCTGGTGCTGTGCGGAGTGGTGATGGTGCCGCATTTGATCATGGGCCAGCAGCAGGCCGGCGCCGCCGCGGGTTTTCTGCACTACATCCGCAGCGTCTCCCCGATCGGGGCGGCCCTGTCGGTGCTGCACCGCGAGCAGATGCTGAATACCGAGACATCGTCGCAGATGGCGCCGTTGTGGGAAGCGTTCCTTTGGGCAGCGGGGATCCTGATCGTGCTCTCCTTCGCGGTGGTGGCCGCGAAACTCAGCCGGGCCCCCTCGACCCAGGAGGGATTCGGCGCCCCCGCCGGCGGCAACGACATGCAGCGCTCCCTGGGGCGCAAGTTGATGTTCCTGATCGACCCCAAGAAAAAACGCAAGCCGATGAACAGCTTCAACCCCCTGCTCGGCAAGGAACGCCGTACCAACAACCTCCGCAGCGGGCGCTGGATGATCCGAATTTTCTACGGCGCCCTTTTCGCGTCGCTGGGACTCAGCACCATGTCCCTGTACGGCGGCACCGAACACACCGACTTGCTGCTCTATGTCATGCAGATCCTGGTAGCCCTGCAGATCGGTATCGTCGCCCTGATCGACCCCAGCCTGACCAGCTCGGCCATCAGCAGCGAGATCGAAAATGGCACCTTCGAGACGCTTCGGCTCACGCCGCTCAGCGGCAGCAAGATTTTCTGGGGCAAGTTTCTGCCATCGTTTTTCCCGGCGCTGTTGCCGGTATTGGCGCTGATCCCGGCCTACGCGGCGCTCTGCTTCATCGGACCGAGCTATTGGCCGCGCATCGCCCGGCTGATGCCGGTGGTGGTGCTGGCGGTGGCGTTCTGCTGCGCCCTGGGATTGACCGCATCCAGCTTCGTCAGCCAGACCGCGCGGGCCACGGTGGTGGCGTACCTGGTCACGGCGGCGTGGTTCGTGCTGCCCCTGTTCGCCTGGTGGGCCAGCGGCGAGCAGTTGTCGGAACACACCGCTACGATGATCGGATTCATCAGCCCGCTGGTCATGGCGCTGAATCTGCTGCCCAACGCCTCTCCGGGAATTTACAACATGTACTCAGCCCACCTGTGGCTGATGGGCGGCGTGTGCATAGCGCTGGTGATTATCGCGCGGGTGCGTCTGGCGGTTTTGCTGAAGCAGGGATAGGTATCAGATGACCACCATGTCATCCTGAGGTACTCCGAAGCATCTGGCTGAATTGCAGGATCAGCCCAGATGCTTCGGAATACCTCAGCATGACATTTCGTGCTGGTTGAAATTGAGTTGGCACTATGAGCATGACTTGCTGGAAGCGAATTTCGAGGTTGACGGTGATGTCGGCGGCTTTGCTGTCGCCAGCCGTGTCCTCGGCGCAGACAAGGCCGGCGACCGCGCCCGTCGTCCCACCCACCGCCGCCGTCATCGACCCCAGCGTCTACGGCGACGAGGGTTGGAACGTCCCCCCGGCCGTGCCGAAGAACGCCACCCGGCCGCGCACGGTGGACCTTCTCAAGGCCCAGCTTGCCCTGGAAGAAGGCCTGCACCGCGCCCAATACATCATGGAGATCGGCCAGTGCAAGCTGCCGTCGGGACTGGATGCCATAAAGAATGCCATGGCAGACAGCGATCCCCACATGCGCGCCCAGGGCCTGCGATCGGCGGGAACGATCGGCGACAAATCTCTGCAAGGCGATGTGGAAAAACTGCTCGGCGATCCAGATGCCGAGGTGCGCCGCGAGGCGGTGATCGCCGCCTGCACGATTGACGGCGCCCACGCGACCGACTCGGTGGCGGTGCTCAAAGGCCTGGACGACGCCGATCCGACCGTGGTCATCGCGGCCCTGCAATATGCGAAAACGGCCGGTGAAGCCGATGCCATTGCTGCTCGCACCATGAAAATGCAGGGAATCGTCCAGCTTGAAGCGATCAACGCCCTGGGCCGCTTGCACGCGGCCAAACACGCCGACATGGTGGCGGGCTTTCTAAATCAGGACATCGCCCAAAAAATATCCGCCCTCGATTCCCTGCGCCTGATGCAGGCCAGGCAACACGCCGCGGCGGTGATCGCCCTGCAAGGGGACAAACACCCATCGGTGCGGCGCCAGGCCGTGACCGCCATGGGAGCGCTTTCGGATGTCCCCACCCAGCAGCAGCGCGCCCTGGCGATGATGCTGGATAATGATCCGTCGGTGCGCACGGCCGCGGCCACGATCCTCTCGGATCATCCCATCATGGCCGCCATTCCGCTGCTGAAAAAGTCGCTCTACGACTCCTACCTGCCGCTGCACGATGCGGCCCGGCCGGGGCTGGCCCGGCCAATCTCCCCGGAAATGCGCCAGGCGGAAATCGAGCTGGCGGCGCCGATGCTTGATGATCCCGACCCGCGCCGCCGCGAAGATGCATCCTACATCCTCGGCGAGGTGCGCAGCGATGCCCGCCTCGAGCGTCACCTCGAACTCACCCGCTTTCCGACCGCATTCACCCCGGGAAAGCCCATGGCCGCCATCGACTGGGGCGTGGTGACGCAGGCCTGCCATTCGCTCGGCCGCATCGCCAATCCCAAGGCCGGCCCGGAGATGTACGCCATCGCCAAGCTCGCCCCGGCCACCATGGATGAGATCAAGTTCGCCACCCACGTCATCCCGCCGATGCAGACCATTAAGGAAGCCTTCGTCGCCGCCGGACAGATGGGATACACGCCGGTTTTGAGCGAATCAAAGCGGCTGATGGCCGGGCCGGCGCAGGAACAGGATGGCAACATGCGGGCCAGCGCCATCTGGGCCTTGGCCTATCTCACCGACAAAAGCGATGCGGCAACCAATCAGGCTTTGGCGAAGGTGCTGGGCAACCAAATGGAAACGCTGGGAAAATTCGAGGCTTCCAAGGCGCTGGCGTGGCGGGGATACAAGCCGGCGCTGCCAGCGCTCAAGACCGTCTCAACCAAAGACCCGGATGCCTACGGCCGCTTCGGCGCCTGGTGGGCCGTCGTTCATCTCACCGGCGAAAAGTCGGTATATGTCCCGCCAGATCAGGAATGGACCGCGGATGTGTCGGTGCAGGACTTGACGGAAAAGTGATCGGGTTATCCCGGCGGCCATTTGAAATCTCTCCCCGCCAACACGTGCAGATGGATGTGCCAGACGGATTGGCCGGCGCGCTCGCCGCAGTTGAAGACGGTGCGATAGTCGGCCTGGCCGAGTTGCTGCATCAGTTGCCTGGCCAATAGGAACATCCCCCCTACCAGTTCAGCGTCGGCGGCGGCCAGGTCGTTCAGCGACGCGATGTGCCTCTTGGGAATCACCAGCAGGTGTACCGGCGCCTGCGGGTTGATGTCGTGGATGACAATGTAGCGCTCATCCTCGTGGGCAATCTTCGCGGGAATCTTCTTTGCGATGATCTTGCTGAAAATTGATTCTTCCATCGAGCTTATTCTAACAACCCGGCGTATTCGTACTATATAGAGAATCGGGGCATTCGTTCGGATTGGTATGCCATGCTGAACTTCTTGGCCGAGACCTTTGGGCTCGGCCTGCGAAATCTTTATCTGCACAAGCTGCGGAGCCTGCTGACGGCGCTGGGAATCATCCTGGGCGTCGCCGCCGTCATTGCCATGGTCGCCATCGGCGAAGGCACCAAGCAGGCCGCCTTGGAACAACTCCGTCAGCTCGGCGCCCGCAACATCATCATCCGCTCGGCCAAGCCGCCCGAAAGCAGCGACACCGGCGCCCGCACCCAGCGCGTGCTGGACTTTGGCGTCAAACGCGCTGACCTGCTGCGGCTGAAGGCGCTGACCGACCCGGGGACCAATCCCCGCGCCGCCGTCATGGTCCCCCTGCGCGACACCGAGCAGAAGGTGGTGCGCGGCGACGTGCGCGTGGCCGCCAATGCCATTGGCACCACCTCGGCCGCGTTTGACGTGATCAACCTGCGCCTGGAGCGCGGCCGCTATTTCACGCCGGTGGACGAGGAGCACCAGACGCCGGTCTGTGTGATCGGATCGACCGCCGCCAAGCAGCTTTTCCCCTACCAGGACCCCATCGGCGAAACCATCCAGATCGGCTCGGGGGACTTGAGCGTCGTCATCCTGCAGGTAGTCGGCGTGCTCGAACCCACCGGCCTGCGCGCGGAGGGGGCGGCCATGATCAACCGCAACCTCGACCAGGACATCTATTTCCCCCTGTCGCTGGCGCAGAGCCGCTTCGGCGATTCGATCATCCGCCGCCAGGCCGGCTCGTTCGAGCGCAAGAACATCGAGCTGTCGGAAGTGTGGATGCAGGCCGAGCGCACCGAGGATGTCGAGCGACTCGCCTCCAACGCCGAGAACATCATGCAGGCCACCCACCGCAACAGTGACTTTGAGGTGAAGGCGCCGATTCAGATTCTGCGCAGCGCGGAAAAGGTGCAGCAGCAGTTCAACATCGTGCTGGGAACGATCGCGGGATTTTCCCTGGTGGTGGGCGGCATCGGCATCATGAACATCATGCTGGCCAGCGTCACCGAGCGCACCCGCGAGATCGGCATCCGCCGGGCGCTGGGGGCCAAGCGCAAGCACATCACCCTGCAGTTCCTGATCGAAACCTCGGTCATCAGCCTCACCGGCGGCCTGATCGGCATCGCCCTGGGCTCCGGCCTGTCTGTGCTGCTGCCGGTGATGATGCCCAACTATCGCACCAACATCGCCACCTGGTCGGTCATCGGCAGCTTCGTCGCCAGCGGCATGATCGGCATCGTCTTCGGCATGTACCCCGCCATCATGGCCGCCCGCATGAATCCCATCGAAGCGCTGCGGCATGAGTAAGTTGATCTTGAACCGTGCGCGGAATCGTAGCACGGGCGTCTCGCCCGTGGCTGCGCGCTCCAGCCACGGGCGAGACGCCGTGGGCATTACCCCTGTGCTGAAATCATCGTGCCGCCGTCAGGCCGAAGCGCGCATGCACGCGCTTTTCCAGAATGGCAAATCCAAACCTGTCTGCCAGCATTCCCAGCAGCACCATCATCGCCATGATCGCCACCACCAGCGCGATGTTCAGATTTGCGCGGCCACTGTCGAGCAAGAATCCCAGCCCCTTGTGTTTGACCCCCTCCAGGATCAGTTCGGCTCCCATCAGCGAGCGCCAGGCGAAGGAAAATCCCTGCCGCAGGCTGCTCGCCAGCGCCGGCAAACTGGCCGGCAGCAGCACGTAACGATACAGCCGCCAACCCCGCGCCCCCAGCATCAATCCTGCCCGCTGATACACCGGCGGAATCGTCCGCAGGCCATCGCGCAGGGCGATCGAGATGGCAAAGCAGCTCCCCATCACCAGCACGAACAGGATGCCGATCTCATTCAATCCGAACAGCAGCATCCCCAGCGGCACCCAGCAGACGCTCGGCAACGTCTGCATGCCCAGAAAAACCGGGCCGAGCAGCCTGTCAATTTCCACCCACCGCCACATCGCCAGCCCCAGAGCAGCGCCCAGTAGAATGCTGATGGCAAACCCCACCAGCAGGCGCAGCGCGCTGACTGCGTTGGCAATGATAAGCGGGCTGGTGAGGATCGATTCGCGGTCGTCGGCCGCATCCTCGCGTACGCTGCGCCGGGGCCAGCCGCGGTGAATCGGGTCGCCGAAATGCGTATCGATGTTGAGCTGGCTTAGCCCGGCGTCGACGATCTGGCTGGGCGCGGGAAAGATGTAGGCCTTCCAGCCGACGATCCTATATGCCGCTTCCCACGTCGACAGCACCGCTATCCAGATCAGCGCCCGCTTTAGGCTTCCAGTATTCAGCCATCTGCCCATTGACACGGTTTACCTCATCCTCAATTTCCCTGCGCACCAGGTGAACCAGCTCACTGACGTCAGGACTGTCGAAATTGCGCGGATGCGCCAGGCTCACCGGGATGTCCTTGCGGATTCGTCCCGGATGCGCGTGCAGCACGATGATCCGGTCGGCCAGGCGCACCGCCTCGCCCACCGAGTGGGTCACAAACAGAATCGTCTTGCTGGTGGTGATCCACAGGTCCTGCAACTGCTCGTGCATCAGCGTGCGCGTCTGCGCATCCAGGGACGCAAACGGCTCATCCATCAGCAGCACCGCCGGGTCCATCACCAGCGAGCGGGCGATCGCAATCCGCTGTTTCATGCCGCCCGACAGCTCGTGAATCAGCTTGTCGCCGCTCTGCGAAAGGTGAACCAGCCGCAGCGCCTCCTGCACGCGATCCTGCCGCTCGCTCTTTGGCATCCCCGCCATCTTCAAGCCGAACTCGATGTTCTGCGCCGCCGTCAGCCAGGCGAACAGCCCATGGTCCTGAAAGACCACCGCCCGATCCGGGCCCGGGCCATCCGTCTCGCGCCCGTCCAGCTTCACCACCCCGCTGTCGGCCTTCAACATGCCGGCGCAAATATTCAACAGCGTGCTCTTGCCGCAGCCGCTCGGGCCGACCACCACCACGAACTCCCCGCTCTGGCAGGTCAGGGTGATGTCGCTGACCGCGCGCACCGTCGTGCCTTGAAAAATTTTGCTGACGTTCTGCAGCTCCAGCCGGCCACGCTTGGCAATGCCCGCCCCAGGCGCGCCCCGTCTGCTCGACACCCAGGCGCTGCCGCGGCCATTCGCCCGAATTGCTCCATTGACCACGGACATCTACTGCTTCCCGCCAGGCGCCGCCGAGGTTTTTTCGGCCTGCAGCTTTCGCAAAATCCCTGCATCGACCAGACCATCCAGGGCAGGCCGGTCGCGCGTCATCTTCAATTCATATGCCCACTGTGCGTAAGTCTTGAGCGTCTGCTCCAGCGGCTCATCGGTGAATTGCACCCGTCCCAGCGCCGCCGGCAAGACGCCTTCGGGAAGTCGCGTGTGGTTGATCGCGAACAGCGCATCGCCGAGCTGCTTTTCGTATTTTGCCGAATCCTGCTGCAGCCGCGCCGTCCACTGCCGATGCACCCTCAACACCTTCTCGATCACCTCCGGATGCCTGGCCAGGTATTCCGGCGTCGTCACGATGACCGTCAACGTGAACTGCTTGTCCGGCCAAAGGTCTTTCTCCTCACCGATGATCTCCGCATCCGCCTCGGCCACCAGCCGCGCCCCCCACGGCTCGGGCGTCCAAGCGGCGTCGATGTCGCCCCGGCGCATCATCCCGGCCTGCTCGGCGTTGGCGATCGGCAGCACGTTAGTAGTATCGGCCTGTCCGAGGACCGAGGTCAGATAGTGTTTGGCGGAAACATCCTGCGTATTGGCAATCTGGGGTGTCGCCAGCTTGTGCCCCTTGAGGTCAGTAAGGCTCTTGATGCCCGAACCCTTGCGGGCCACAATTACCACGCCATTGGCCGCCGCCCCGGCGACAATCCGCAACCCTTCCCCGTTGCTCCTAGCAAAGCCGTTGAGCGCCGGGCTGGGGCCGACGTATCCTATATCGACTTCTTTGGAAAACAGCGCCTCGATCAGACTCGGGCCAGCATTGAAGGTCTTGGCCGAAAGTTTCGCGGGCGCAAGGGCTTGCGCGAATTCCCCCGAGCTGGCCCCCAGCACCGCCTGGGCGTGGGTGACATTGGGGAAATAGCCGATACGCACCTCCTGCGGCGCGGAATCGCCGCCGGATTTGCTGCATCCGCCGGCCAACAGCAAAGCCAAAACGCAACCCAGAATTCGGCGCCAAGCCTTCATAATTTGCAGGACTGTAGCAACGATTCCTCATTTGTCAATATTTCCTATCAATTAAGTATAGTATTCGCGGCGACTGTCTTTTTTCGCTGCCCCCCGCTATACATGGCCGCCGAGATGGCGCTTTATCCGATGCTTTTTCAGCCCCGTTACCTGGAGAAAATCTGGGGCGGGTGCAAGCTCGAAACCCTTGGCAAAAAGGGGCTTCCTGCCGAAAAGCTGATCGGTGAGAGCTGGGAACTCTTCGATTTTCCGCCCGGCGTGGTCGAAAATTCGCCGGATTGGGTCAGCAGCGTCATCGCCAATGGCCCGTTGGCGGGCCGGACGCTCCACGGTGTTATTGAGGAATTTGGGACCGATCTGCACGGCGACGTTCCGCTGCTGGGGCCGCATGGGCAGTTTCCGGTTCTGGTTAAGTTTCTCGACGCCCGCGAGCACCTTTCAGTGCAGGTACATCCGGATCAGGATTATGTCAATACCCACCCCGAGGCGCATCTGAAAAGCGAGGCGTGGTATGTCTTGCAGAGCGATCCGGGGGCGGCGCTGTTCAAGGGGATGAGGCCGGGGGTGACGCGCGAGCAATTCAAAGCGGCGGTCGAGGCTGGGACGGTCGAAGGGTTGCTGCGCAAAATCCCAACCAAGCCCGGCCAATGTTTCTATCTCCCCAGCGGGACCGTCCACGCCCTGGGCGCGGGCATCGTGGTGGCCGAGGTCCAGACGCCCAGCGACACCACCTTCCGCGTGTTCGATTTCAACCGCGTCGATCCCGCCACCGGCCGGCCGCGGGCGCTGCAGGTGGCCGAGGCGCTGCAGTGCATCAACTTCAACCCCGAGCCGCCCGAGCGGCCGCGCAGCCACGTGGCCGGGTTTTTTACCACCGTCAGCCAGTTGGTCAGCAGCCCCTATTTCAAGATCGAAAAAGTGCGCTTCATCGAAGGCATTGAAGAACCGGTCCCCTACGACGAACCGGTGGTCTGGATCATGCTCGAAGGCCAGGCCGAGGTGAAAGTGGATGGCATCAAGGAACCCACTCGCTTCACCCGCGGCGACACCGTTCTGATCCCCGCCAAGATGAAAAACCCGATGATCAAGACCGTGACCGATTGCGTGTGGCTGGAGGTGACGTTTCCGACCAAGAGCGATTCTTGAGAAAACCATGCCGGCGTACTCCGACGCTGGCGCTGAATGGCGTATGATTCTCTCATGAAAGAGCGGATTCAGAAAATATTGGGGAATGCGGGGGTGGCTTCGCGGCGGAACGTGGAGGAGATGGTTTTGCGGGGGCGGATCGCGGTGAATGGGAAAGTCGTGCGCGAGCTTCCGGTTTTGATCGATCCGAACGTGGACCGGGTGAGCGTGGATGATGAGCCGGTGCGGCTGAAGTCGCGGGAAACCCGCGAGCGGTTTTACATCATGATGAACAAGCCCAAGGGGGTGTACAGCACCAACGTGGCACAGGGGGAGCAGACGCGGGCGATCGACCTGCTGCCGGCGGGATTGCCGGCGCGGGTGTATCCGGTTGGCCAGCTTGACGCCGAATCCAAGGGGCTGCTGCTGCTGACCAACGATGGGGAGCTGACCAACCGGCTGACGCACCCGCGCTATGGCGTGCCGAAGGTGTATCGCGCGGTGGTGGATGGGTTTGTCACCGAGGAGCTGGTGAAGCAATTGGAAAATGGCATGTGGGTGGGGGACGCCAAGACCAGCAAGGGCGTCAAGAGTGGCCGCAGCCATATCCGGGTGATGAAGCGCACGCGGGAGAAGAGCATTCTGGAGATCAGCATGCGCGAAGGGCGCAACCCGCAGATCCGGCGGATGCTGGCCAAGCTGGGACATAAGGTGCGGGACCTGACGCGGGTTCGCATGGGGCCGCTGACGCTGGATAAGCTGGCCCCGGGCCAGTTTCGGCCGCTGACGCCGCGGGAGGTAAGGGAGCTGAGGGGGCTGGGACGGAGGGAGGGGAAAAATGAGGCGGGGACGCGGCGACGCGGGGAGGGGGAGAACGAAACGGCGAAACGGTGAGGGGGAGGAGTGAAAATGAGATGTGGGACATTCTGCGACATTGTGGGACATTGGTTGGTCATTAGTCCTTTGTCCTTGGTCACTTGTGAATAACTTGACGTCTGGGGCAGTTGTTTGGGAGTGGGACGTTTGGGGAAAGGCGGTGGGCTGGGCGTACACTGCGGAATTGGGTCCAAACGCAGAACGCAGAATGTAAAATGCAGAACCGGAAACGCGGAGAATGGCTGGCGGTGGCATCGGAACCCCCCTTGGGTTTGAATGGCCGAGGATGTATCTAAGTATGGTATATGTTAGGGTCTTGATTGAGGAATGTCCAGGAAATTTTTGGGAATTTGGCCGAAGTTTTGAAGGATCTGAATGGATGCTTAGGGAGCGTTCTTAGGCCGTGGAGAAGATGTAGTTATGCCGCACCGTCGCGAGTCCGCAAGCAGAACGACGCTTCACATCCATCTGGCAATCTGCGACGGTTGACGCCACGTCGCCAGCAGGGGCATACTGCCGACGCTAGCGTGGCTGTTACGTTGCGGCAGCGGTCTGCAGGTAACGCGTCATGCGATATCGCAGCCGCCGTGCCAAAATCGGATGTGCGTCGGAGCGTCACGAATGACAAGACCCACGATCTCGGGCATCTCACCGTTCCTTATCGTCGCTGACGTCCCGGCGGCGCTCTCGTTCTATCGCGATGTGCTGGGTTTTGAAGTTACGTTTCGAGGCCCCACCCAAGAGGACGAGTTTTTCGGGATTGTTCGCCGCGATGGGGCGATGATCATGCTTAAGGCGCTGGGCGCGGTCTGCGACGGCAAAGAGGTCATCGTTGAACCGATTCCGAACTACGGGCGCGAACCGGCGCATAGCTGGGATGCATATCTTGATGTGTCTGATCCGGACGCGTTAGCGGCAGAGTTCGCGTCGCGTGGGGTGCTTTTCTCCGTGCCTATAAGGGACAGAGATGACGGTCTGAGGGGCTTTGAGATCAAGGACCTTGATGGCTATGGTTTGTTTTTCGGCCGTCTCAGAGGATGAGCATCGTGGGGTTAACCAGGTCGATTGGCTCAACGCGGGACGCCAAGATGGAAGAGATGCTCACAACCGCGAAACCGCCTGTAATCCTGGACCATGGCCATGCCGTCCCGCGCGGGGTTCGCGCGCCTCGGTGGCTTCGCCGGTTGTTGCGGGCGCGCTGGCTGGTGTGGAGTGTTCGCGTTGTGGCAGTGGTGGGCTGCGGTGGCGGTGGGCGTTTCGATGATCCTATCGCTGCGTCGCGATTTCCGAACTTCCTAGGTCTCGACATGGCAAATTGACTTTCGCGATGACTGACGATGCAATCGCGCATTCATTTTCAGTAGGTTTGATGGCTGAAGTGGCGGAAATTGTCTGTGGGGGGTGCGGGCGGAAGTTCACGTGGAAGCGGGAACTGGCGGGGAAGTCGGTGCGGTGCAAGTGCGGGAAGGTGATGCGGGTTTCGGGGGCGGGAGCGGTGGCGGCGGAACCTGCCAAGGCGGAGGAGCAGCATGGGGGAGCGCTG
>DAIOHQ010000100.1:0-16071 GCA_036744635.1 Tepidisphaeraceae bacterium
TGAGTACACCTGCCACTCATCCAGCCATGACAGACAAGAATGTCTGCCCCACCAGGATTGAGCATACCTGCCACTCATCCAGCCATGGCAGACAAGAATGTCTGCCCCACCAAATCAAGGCGAACCTATCTAAAGCGTCACACATCTACTTGTACCACCAGCGCACTGTTTTTACTGCCGAAGGCGATGCAATTACAGAGGGCGGCGCGGGCGGCGGCTTTTCTGGCGAGGTTGGGGATGTAGTCGAGATCGCAGTGGGGGTCGGGGCGGTCGAGGTTGATGGTGGGATGGAGGAAGCCGCCGCGCAGGGAGAGGATGGTGGCGGCGAGGCCGGCGGCGCCGCAGGCGCCCTGGGGGTGGCCGATCATCGACTTGGTGGAACTCATGGGAATGCTTCCCGCCCGCGTGCCGAAGCATTTCTTGACGGCGGCGGTTTCCATGCGGTCGTTCAGTTCCGTGCCGGTGCCGTGCAGGTTGATGTAGCCGATGTCCTCGCGGGAGAGATTGGCATCCGCCAGGGCCAGTTCCATCGCCCGCACCGGCTCGACGACGTCCGGGGCGATCTGGACGCGATGGAAGGCGTCGCAGGTGGAGGCGTAGCCGGCGAGTTCGGCGAGGATGGCGGCGCCGCGGGCGAGGGCGTGGCCGCGTTCTTCGAGGATGAACATCCAGGCGCCTTCGCCGAGGACGAAGCCGTCGCGGTCGATGGAGAAGGGGCGGGAGGCCTGGGCGGGATTTTCCCAGCGGCGGGTGGAGATGACGCGCATCTTTTCGAAGGCGGTGAGGATGCCTTCGGCGATGGGGGCATCGGCGCCGCCGGCCAGCATCATCGGAGAAATGCCAGCGCGGATGAGGTGCATGGCGTAGCCGAGGGCGTCGGTGCTGCTGGTGCAGCCGGTGGAGAGAACGTGGGAGGGGCCGCGCAGGTGCAGGGCGATGGAGAGTTCGCTGGAGAGGTTGCCGTGAGTGCCGCCGGTGATGGAGAAGAGGGAGCCTTTGTTTTCCAGGAAGAAGGCGCGGTATTGCTCTTCGACGAAGGCCAGGCCGCCGCCGCCGGTGCCGAGGGCGACGCCGATTTGGCGCTGATGGGTAAGGTCATCGGGAGCGAGAGTGATGTTGGCATGGGCGAGGGCTTCGCGGGAGGCGGCGAGGGCGAGGTGGACCATGCGCGGGACGCGGCGGGATTCGGCGGCATCCATCACGGTGAGGGGATCGAAATTGAGGACCTGGCCGGCCACGCTGGAGCGGAGCTTTTCGGTGTTGATGTTCTGGAGTGCGGAGATGCCGGACTTGCCGTCGCGGCAGGCGGCGGCGAAGGATTCCGCGCCGACGCCATTGGGGCTGATGACGCCGATGCCGGTAATGACGACGCGGTTCTTCAAGGGCGCTCTCCAGAAAGGAAGTGCATGATCTTAGGGCATGAGGCAAGGGGAGGCCATGATGGGGATTTTGGAACGCGCACTGGCAATCCTTCCTCGTAGCACGGGCGTCCCGCCCGTGTTTACCGCGGACACGGGCGAGACGCCCGTGCTACGGGAATCGCATGCACTGGTATTCAATCGGGGCGAGGATTACACTGCCCTTCCATCACCGGCGGGGCACTGGCCGCGGGCGATGGTGGTGGGTGGTTCAATTCTCGGTGCATCTGGCAAAAGGAAGGCCACTGCATGAATCTGAAGTTGATATCAATCGAGTCCAATGGCGTGATCCGGATCGCCTCGGAGGGGAACATCACGGCCGCGGATTTTCGCGGCGAGGCGCCCAATCCGATGGAAGGGGTAATCGGCAGCACCTGGGCGAACAACCGGGTGCTGCTGGATTTTGAGAAGACCGATTACATCGATTCCAGCGGGGTGGGCTGGCTGATCTCCACCAACGGGGACTTCAAGCGCCAGGGGGGCAAGCTGATCGTGCATTCGATTCGGCCGCAGGTGCGGCAGTTGCTCGACCTGCTGAAAGTGGGAAAAGTGGTTTCGCTGGTGGAGAACGAGGCCGCGGCGACCGCTCTGGTCAACGGAGGACAAAAGTGAGCGAAAGCAGCAAGCATCAGCTCGTGGATATCGGCCGGGCCAGTCCGGAAACCGCGGTGGCGAAGTTGATCGACCACGCGGTGACCCTGCGGGCCAGCGATATTTTCTTCGTCACGAACGAACAGCACGTGGCGGTGCAAATCCGGCACCTGGGGATCGTACGGACGATCAGCATCATTCCCGCCGAGGTGGGTAAGAAATGCCTGGCGCACATCAAGGCCAATGCGGGCATGGACGTCAGCGAGAAGCGCCGGCCGCTGGATGGGCGGTGGATTTACGAGCACGGCGATGGTTCGGTGGACCTGCGCATAAACGTGATCCCGACGCTGTACGGCGAGGATTTCGCAATCCGCCTGCTATCGCGCGGGGCGGCGCTCTATGCCCTGGAAAACCTGGGGATGTCGCGCGAGCAGAAGGACAAGTACGAGGCGATGGTGAACAGCCCCAGCGGGCTGATTCTGATCACCGGGCCGACGGGATCGGGCAAAACGGCGACGCTGTATTCCTCGCTGATCAAGCTGAATGACGGCAAGCGGAAGATCAACACCATCGAAGACCCGATCGAATATGCGGTGGATGGGCTGCGGCAGTCGCAGGTGAACAGCGCGGTGGATGTGGGATTTCCCGAATTGCTGCGCAGCGTGCTGCGGCAGTCGCCGGACGTGATCATGGTCGGAGAAATTCGCGACGCCGACACCGCCCAGACGGCGGTTCACGCGGCCAACAGCGGCATCCTGGTGTTTGCCACCCTGCACGCTCCCAGCGCGGCCGGGGCGGTGCAGTCGATGCGCAGCCTCGGAGTGCATTCGCATTTCCTATCGACCAGTTTGCGCGGGGTGGTTGGCCAGCGGCTGGTGCGGACGCTCTGCCCGGAGTGCAAGGTGAGCTTTGATCTGACCGATTCGCCGGGCACGTTCGAGGAGTTCAAGCCGTGGCTCAAGGAGGGAGAGGGAACGAGGCTGTTCGCGGCCAAGGGGTGCGAGGCGTGCGACATGCAGGGATATGCCGGGCGGACGGGGGTATTTGAGGTGCTGGCGGTGACGAAGAATATCCGCAACCTGATCTCGGACGGCGCCCCCGCCCGCGCCGTCCGCGAGACCGCGATGAAGGAAGGCATGCTCGATTTCCGCACGGCGGCGCTGCTGAAAGTCGCCCGCGGCGAAACCAGCACCGAGGAAGTGTTCCGGGTGATCCCATCGGAGCATCTGCTGCTGGAAGATTGAGATCCGAAGCTTGGCTCGATCAGGAGAGATTGCATGGCTGAGGGAACCGACGCGACGTTTGCGTGTGAGAGTTGCGGGAAGCGGTATCGGTGACGGCGCGGGGGAGGGATGTAATGGGGAGCGGGCACGGCAAAATTTCGGGCAGCGGCGGCGGCAACGGGTTGGGACCGCGCCGGCCGCGCGGGCGATGGGTCAGGCGCGGCCAGCGCGGGCCGCGCGGGATCGGAGATTTCGTCGCCTGACGGGTCGCAGGTTTCTTCTTCGACATGCAGCGCTGCGTCGGGGACGGCGGTGAAGATGCGCCCGCACTTGCACTTGACCTTGCGCCCGGCATGCGCGGGTTTCCAAGTCAGGTGCTGCTGGCATGCCGGGCAGGAGAAGGTCGGGGAATGTGAGGGCATCACGCTGCTCCCAGGAACCTGCGCGATCATACCCGGTGGTGATGGAATCGAGCAGCGCCGTGACGCAGCAGTCGAGGTTTGCGTGCGCGGAAAATTTGATCGTTCCGGCCACCGCGGCGAGCGGCCTATACTCGGCGCTTCAACAAGGAGAAGGATCATGGCAGCTTCCAAAGCACCGGCCGACAATCTCGTCACCCGCGAGCAGATGATCGCACTATTGAACGATGACCTGGAGCGGGAATATCAGGCGATCATCGCCTACGTGAATTACAGCCAGGTCTTGAGGGGGGCGGAGTACATGCACATCGCCAGGGAACTGGAGGTGCATGCCGGGGAGGAACTGTCGCACGCCCTGCAGATTGCCGGCCAGATCGACTATCTCGGCGGCATGCCGGCGGTGACGCCAAAGCCGGTGCGCACATCCGAGAAGGCGCAGGACATGCTGCGTTTCGACCTGGAGAACGAGAAGGAAACCATCCTGCAATATCGGCGGCGGATTCGCCAGGCCGACGCCATGGGAGAGTTCGCGCTGAGCGAGACCCTGCGCGAGATCGTCATTCAGGAACAGGAGCACCTGACGGACCTGGCGACGGCGCTGGGGATCGACGCCCCGGAAATTCCGGCGGGGTAAGCGATTCAGAAACGGGCAATGGGTCAGTTTGAAATTTCCGGGTGCCACAGGTCGCGGTACTCCGAGACCTGTGCCGTGTAGCGACGCAGTAAGACACAGGTCCGCGAGTACGCCGACCTGTGGCACCCAAACTGACCCACTACCCAGAAACGTGAAACGTGAAACATGAAGAGCGGCTAGCTAGCGCCTCTTCACGTTTCACGTTTCTGAACGTTCTTCTCTGCGTCCTCTGCGCCGCCGCGGTGAATCTGTCTTTTGGCGCATGACAAATCCCCCGGCACGGGGATGCCGAGGGACTGTGTGATGCCGGAGGGCGGAGGGCGAATTACTTCGCCATGTCCTTCAGCGCCTTGAGGGCGCGCACCTTGATCACCTTGCGGGCCGGCTTGGCCTTGAACATCTGCTCCTGCTTGGTGAAGGGGTTGATGCCCTTGCGCGCCGAGGTGGCGGGCTTGGTGATGACGTTGATCTTCATCAAGCCGGGCACGACAAACAGACCCGCGCCCTTCTTGCCGAGGCTCGACTTGATCTGCCCGGTGATGGACTCGAGGACCGCGGCCACCTGCTTGCGGGACAGGCCGGTCTCCTCGGCGGCGGACGCGAGGATCTCACTTTTGCTGGGCGCTTTGCCATTGGCTGCTGCCATGATGCTGCTCCTTCAATTGAGGGAATGGAACCAAAAACCGTACAAACGTGGGGGAAAGTATGGCCGAAGAGGGCTTTGCCTGCAATATCCCCGACAAAAATCTTGTGGGATGGCTCGGGCGTCACCGTTCCCTGGTGATGACCTGCTCCAGAACCGGTTCACGGACCGCCGGGGCGGGCGCGGCGCTGACCGGCGGCGCCTTGAGCCATTCCAGCAGGGTTTCGGCCCGCCCGGCCGCCTCCGGCATGGCTTCGCTGGCCGCCTTTTCCAGCGGTGGAATCGCCAGCTCGCCCAGCCGCTTCAGCAACTCGCCGGCCCCGATCCGCACCTTTTCATCGTCATCCCCGAGCATGTCCACCAGCGCTGTGATGCGCTTCTCCACCTGCTCGCGCGGGGTATCGCCAAAGCCTTTCGTCCAGGCTTCCTTCTCATCGTATTTTTTCGCCACGCTCGTCAGTTGCGACACCTTCACCCAGTTCAGAGCGACTACCGCGCGCCAGGTGTAAATCGTGGGCTGGCGGGGCGCTTCGCGGTCATAGCCCGGCTGGAGCGGCTGCTGGCCGATCAGTTGATCGTCCACATAGCCGCGCACCTGCCCATCCCGCACCTCCAGGCGCACCTTGTACCATTTGTCCTTTTCGATCCGCGGCTGGTTCGATATCGTGACCTGCGCGAACCTTCCGCCGGCCTGGGCGTTGGGCCCGCTCCAGATCGAGTTGACCTGGTTATTCTGTCCGCCGAACTGAAAGCCCGGTCCTTCGCCGGGCAGGCCGGTGAAGATGCTTAAATCGCACCCGCCCGCCGTCGTCATCTTCCCGGTAAACTCGATCGAGAAATCCCCCTTCACCGCGGGACCGACCGCCAGCATGGCATCCTGATCGGAAGCATCCAGCAGCAGAACATCGCGCTCGCCGTCTTTCTGCAATGTCGCGCTATTATCTTTTGGTTTTCCTTCCCCCATCAATTTGACGTCCCAGGAAGGCTTGGCGGACTTATTGAATTGTTCATCGACGATGGTCTTCCAGCCGACGCCGCTGGTGGCCTCGCGATAGGCGGCACATTGCTCCTGCAGCACCGCGAACTCGCGCAGGCGCGGCGGCAGAGACTCAGCCGGGAGCGTGGTTGCCCCTGGATCCTTCCGCGGCGGGTTGGCCGGCGCCGCCACCGGCTTCTTCGTCAGCGCCTGCGCCTTCACCTCCAGCCGCACATTCTGGCCGAGGACGAACTGCCCCCCTGTCAAGATACCCACCAGCATGATTGCGGTCATGATCCCACGCATAGACGCTCCGGTTGGCCGGAAATGATACCATATTCCAGGGCAAAAGGGCGAAATTGTCGCCCCTTGCGGCAATCATGGCCTGTCCTCGATAGGACTTGATTTCTTTCATCGGCTATAATCATGCCGGTTGACGGAACGGAGCGACTCATGACCTATCGCGGAAAAATCGAAAAGGGCCTGTTGGTCATCGAAGAGCCGATTGCCTTCCCCGAGGGCACGCAAGTGACCGTTGATATCGCACCGGTTCAAGAAGCGATGGAGCAAGGTGTCTCGCTCTATCAACGGTACAAGAGCATCATCGGCATTGCTCCTGACCTGCCGGATGACATGGCGAAGAATCACGATCACTATGCACACGGCGCGCCCAAAGGAATCGACAGCAAATGATTCGCTTCGTTCGATACCTTCTATTATCTGGCTCTGCTGAATCCGAATGATCCGGCCCATGGCCTCGCCGTTGAAACGAGCACCGGATCGCCTATGCCCGTATTGACGACCGCCTGGATCATTGTCGAGCTCGGCGATGCGCTGTGCGAGCGGCGCCAGCGTCCGAGATTTGCGGCGGTGCTGCAAGCGATGCGGGCGGACGCCGACTGTGAAATTGTCGCACCCACTTCAGAGCTGCTGGATTCGGGGCTTGATCTCTTCCATTCCTATCGCGACAAATCGTGGTCGCTGACGGATTGCATCTCATTTGTCGTCATGCGCCAGCGCGGCATCACCGAAGCGCTTACCGGCGATCACCATTTCGAACAGGCCGGTTTCGTGGCGCTGCTGAAATGATCGCGTTCAGCCGCCAATCTGCACCTTGAGCTCGATCGCCTTGGGGTCCTGCTTGAAATCATCCTTGGCCGGCGCAGCGGGCGTGTTGGCGTCCTTGATGGCCTGCAGCACTTCCTTGGCCCGGCCGCCCACTTCCGTCTCTTCCGTGCTTACGGCTTCCAGCGCCGGGATGGCCATCTCGGCCATCTGCTCGAGCAGCGTGGCAGCCCCCTGGCGAACCGAGGCATCATCATCGCCCAGCAGCTTCACCAGGGCATCAATCTGGCTGCGCACGTCTGCCTTCTTCGCCTCGCCGAAAACTTTTGGCCAGGCCTCCTCTTCCTTCACCACTTCATGCACGCCGTATTGGGAAATCTTCACCGCGGCGATCGCGATCTTGCTTCCAAAGGTATAGAACATCGGCTGCCGCTCGACGGCGGGATCGAAGGCGCCGGCGAACTTGATCGGCTGGGGAGTCAGCGCCTGCCCGTCAACAATGCCGTTCACCGCTCCCTCCTTCACTTCCAGCTTCACCGTGTGCCACTTGTCCTTCTCGATCTTGGGCCCATTGGGCAGTTCAGTTGGCATCGACCAGGTTTTGCCGCCACCAGTGTCCATCGGGCCGTTCCAGATCTGGCATTTGGTGTTGTTCCAGGCGCCAAGCTGCACGCCGGCGCCTTCGCCGATTGCGCCGACGAAGATGCTCAGATCGCCACCTTTTTCAGAGAGCATCTTTGCGGTGAACTCGACAGTGTAATCGCCTTTGAGCTTCGGCCCGACCGCCAGCATGCCGCTGCCGTATTCCTGGATGTCCCACAGCAGCACATCCCGGCCATCGAGCTTGTCGAGCTTCATGGTGGCGGCGTACTTTTCCTTGTCGACGTTGTCGTGGCCTTCGACGTTGCTGATGCTGTCGATTAACCACGATGGCTTGTCGCTCTTCTTGAACTGTTCGTCGTAAACGGTCTTCCATCCGGTGGCGGTGACCATGTCGTGCAGGTCGCGGCATTTTTTCGCCAGCGCCGCGTAGGGGGCAAGCTTGGCCGGTAGTTCGGGAGCATCGTCGGCACGCGCCGCCGCCACAAACGCCAATCCGACCATCATCGCCGCGAGCAAGTTTTTTCGCCGCATAAGTTCTCCAAGTGCACTGGTCGCCAGCCTCTGCAATTGACCAATGACAACTGACAAATGACATCTTCTCAGAACTGCTTGAGAAACCGCACATCATTTTCCACGAACAACCGGATATTCGGGATGCCATACCTGCGCATCGCGATGCGCTCGATTCCGAACCCGAACGCCCAACCAGAATAAACCTCGGGATCGATCTTCACCGCTTTCAGCACGTTGGGGTGTACCATCCCGCAGCCGCCCAGCTCGATCCACTTTCCCTTCGTCGGGAACCAGACATCCACCTCGGCCGACGGTTCGGTAAACGGAAAAAAACTGGGCCGGAACCGCACCCTGGTATCCTGCCCGAAGTAGGCATGTACGAACTGGATCACTGTGCTCTTCAGATCCACCATCGTCACGTTCTTGTCCACCACCAGCGCCTCGAGTTGATGGAACATCGAGAGATGGGTGTCATCGTGCGTGTCCGGCCGATAGACCCGCCCGGGAATCACCACCCGAATCGGCGGCTTCTGCTTCTCCATCACGCGAATCTGGACGGTGCTGGTCTGCGTGCGCAACAGCAGCTCCGAATGTTGAGCCTTCGATGTCCGTTGTCCGTTGTCCGTTGTCCGTTGCTCTGCATTTTGCGTTCTGCGTTCTGCGTTTTCTGCTCCTGAACCCTCTTCGGCGCTGAGATAAAAATTATCCAGCGGATCGCGCGCCGGGTGCTGCCTGGGAATATTCAAGGCCACGAAATTATGAAACTCATCCTCCACCTCCGGCCCGGTGGCCACCGCGAATCCCATCCGCGCGAACAGATCCACCAGCTCATCGGCCACCTGCATGAGGATGTGCCGGCGGCCAATCTCCGGCCGCTTGCCGGGCTCGGTGATGTCGATCATCGGCCCGCTGGGCGCGGCCGTCGATTTCATCTCCCCCTTGCGTGCCTCAAACCCCACGGTGATGCGCTCCTTCACCGCGTTCAGCTTCTGCCCCACCTGCTTTTTCTGATCGGCCGGCGCCTCGCCGATCAGGCTCATTTTCGCCTTCAGCAACCCCTTGGTGCCCAGATATTTGATGCGGAATTGCTCCAGCTCGGCCGCGTTTTTCACAGCGCGCAATTCGTCCTCCGCCGCCGCCGCCAGCTCCTCAATTTGTCCCAGCACATCCGCCATGCACGATCCTCGAACATCCAAATCGCAATTTCCCCCTGACCTGGTTACATTGTCCTGCGCGTCGGGCATCCATTCAAGCAACCGGCCGGGGAGGTTTTCATGGACTTGTCGAAATTACCCAAGCTTTCCAACACGCAGAAGACGCTCAATCCGCCTGCAGGCGAATCGACGAACACCCCTGCGGCGGCTGGTCAAACCGGCGGGGCATTCTGTCATCAGTGCGGATCCGCGCTGCGTAGTGGGGCGCGATTCTGCGACAGTTGTGGCGCCCAGACTGCGGCCGCTTCACCCGCCGCAAATGCCGCCTATGGGATCGAGGCATGGCTTGGGTTGATCGTCGGAATTTTTCTCCTCTTTATGAATCCCCGCTTTCTGCAATGGGTTTCTTCACGTCTCTTTCACACCCACTTCAACGAGTTCACGCTAGATGATGTCGTAGTTGCTTATCAGAACGTTCCCGCATTCTGGGAGGACCTCGGCCCGACGCTTTTCGGCTTGCTGCTGGTGATTGAAGGACTGGTTCTGGGCCTCCTGCGAAAACGTCCGCTCGTGATCCTCTGCTTCGTGCTCACCATTCTGGTGGCCGGGTACAATCTCATTTACGTCGTTACGACATTCCAATCGCGGGGATTCGCTCCGATTTCGTTCCTCGCCGCCGCCTTCGGAATCATGATCGCCATCTATCAGTGGAACCTGCTGCAGAGCATGGCGCGCCGCCCGGCCAGCGCATAAAAAACGCCCCGGACGCGGGGAAAACGTCCGGGGCTCAGGGGGAGGGTAGGATGCTTGTTTGAGAGGCCGGTTTGCTCGACGCAGCCCCTCAATTGTTTCGTGTTTTATTGTAGGCTCACCAACAGGGCCGCAGCCATATATCCGAAAATAGCGATCCAACCGATCCACCGCGCATTCAGTTTCCGTTCCATGTTCCGCTCCCAGAAAGATCAACGCTCGATCACGCCAATTCATTCCAGTCATCCAATAAGACCGGACAGATTTCCACTGGTTAGCACCAACCGCGTTATAAAAACTTCGCCCTTCCATAGCCCCGATTCTTGCCTTGAAGCAAGAATCTAAAACGCCCGAGACACAGAGGAATCCAAAATTGGCTCGATTTCGCCTATACTATTACATCCATGACCCCAGCATCTCCCAACCTCTCGCCGCGCGACCGGCTGATGCGCAGACAAGCCGCTCTCCTCACCCCGGAGGAGCGCATGGCTCGAATGGAAGCCCTGCAGAATGCCTGCTTCGCCGCCCTGCAAGCCAATCCCGCCGGATGGGAACATTTCCTGCGCCGGAATTTTAAGAAACGCGCGGTACGCCATGATTCCTTCCTCCCACGTTGAAATTCTCCGCATCCTCACCAGGCACGGCGTTCCCTTCCTCATCATCGGCGGGCATGCCGTGAATTTTCACGGCCACATTCGAGCGACCGAGGACGTCGATGTGATCTGGGTCCGCTCCCCCGATTCCGAACGGCAGCTTCTGGCGGCGCTGACCGAACTGAATGCGCAGTCGATTGGCAACGAGATCGACCCCGCAACCCACCTTGAGAAATTGATTCCCATCTCAGAACGATTCGTTCAGGTGACTCACCTGATGGTGCTTGTGACCGACCGCGGCTTCCTCGATCTCTTCGACTTCATTCCCGGCTTCCCCGACGCCGATGTTCAGGCGGTCTTCGCACACGGCCGCGAATCCAAAGGCTTTCGTTATGTTTCACTTGACTGGCTGCGCAAAATGAAGGAGGTTTCCGCGCGTCCGCAGGACATGATCGACCTGGAAAATCTGCCCACGGAATAACGCAATGTCCCTCACTTCCCCCATCATCGCCATCATCGGCGCCGGCGCCGTCGGCGGGTACTACGGCGCCCGCCTCGCCCAGCATGGCCACTCCGTCCATTTCCTGCTCCGTTCCGACTACGAAACCGTCAGGAAATCCGGCCTGCGCATCCAAAGCTGCGACGGCGATTTTTCCATCCCGGCCGACAAAATTCACGTCTACCGCGAAGCCGGCGACATGCCCCCCGCCGACCTCGTCGTCATCACGCTGAAGGCCACCGCCAACGACCAATACCAACCGCTGATCGCCCCGCTGCTCAAGAATGACACCGCACTGCTCACGCTCCAGAACGGCCTGGGCAACGAAGAGCGCCTCGCCGAACTGTTCGGCGCCTCCCGCGTCCTCGGCGGCATGGCCTTCACCTGCATCAACCGGATCGCGCCCGGCCACATTCACCACCTCGACCACGGCCAGATCCGCCTCGGCGAGTTTGGCGGCGGGCCGAGTCCCCGCGCCCGCCGCATCGCGGAGATTTTCAATTCCAGCAAAATCGCCTGCCAGGTGCTGGACGACCTGCGCTTTGGCCGCTGGGAGAAGCTCGTCTGGAACATCCCCTTTAACGGACTGGGCGCTGCCCTCGACCTCACCACCGATCGCCTGCTGGCCAGCGCGGACGGCATATCGCTCGTCCGCACACTCATGCAGGAAGTCATCGCCGCCGCCAATGCCCTGGGCATCCCCCTCAATCCGGAAATTATTGAACAAAAAATCGAACACACCCGCACCATGGGAGCGTACCTCTCTAGCATGCAGGTGGACCGGCGGATGAACCGGCCAATGGAGATCGAAGCCATTATCGGCCGACCCCTGTCAGAGGCAAAGCGCGTCCGAGTCACAACACCTTGTCTTGAAATGGTTTACCGCATGTTGAAGGCGCTGGATAACAGCCGCAACGGATCGCAAAAGAGCTAAATCTCCTTTTTTTGGATCCGGTTGCAATCCGGCAAAACGAGGTCATAATCCAGCATGGCTAGGGCAGCCGTCCACTCCGGCGAAGACCGCCGCGGGCAGTTCAGGGTTTATCACCAGGATTGATACCAAGGGGCCGACCAATCGGAGCGGTATGTCGTCGCGTCGCGCGGCACAATTCGGGCTTTTCGCAGCGTGCCTTACCCTGGTAAGCTCGCTGGGCATCCTGATGGCCCGCGCGGTCGAACCCTTCGGCAACTCCGGGCGCGGCGGTAGGCCAGCGCCGGAATTTTCCCTCCGCGACACCTCCGGTAAACTCCACTCCCTCGCCGATTACCAGAAGAACACCCTTGTCCTCTACTTCTCCTCGACGCGCTGCCCCGTCTGCAATCAGTACAGCGGCCGAATCATCGAGCTGGCCAACACCTATGCCAAGGATTCGCGCGTCCAGTTCGTCGCGGTGAACACCAACCTTTCCTCGGCCGGCGTCGCCGGGCTGGAAGAAATTCGCGTCCAGGCGGGGCTGGTCGGCCAGAATTTTCCCACCCTGCTCGATCCCAGGGCCGAACTGGCCGCGAAATTCTCGGCCACCCATACTCCGACCTTCTTCGTCATCGCCCCCGGCGGAATCATCCGCTACACCGGCGCCTTCGACGACAACCGCGATGCCGCGCACGTCAAAATCCATTACGTGCAGGATGCCATCGCCAGCCTGCTGGCCGATCGTCCCCTGGCCACCAGCTCAACAGCTACCAACGGCTGCAGTATCAAGCAGCCGAAATGACAGCGGAGGGCGCTGTCGGCATCAGGCGGCTCCATGCCGCCTTTTGTTTTGGCGGAGACAATTAAAATCCCTTCCCCAACGGCGGCGGATTCTGCCCGGCAGTCAACTCGGCAATGATCTTCTTCATCGTAATTGCCTGCACGAATCGTACGTGCCCGTCGCCGAACAGCACGTTGCTGCCGTCGCCATCGTGATTCGACAGTGGTTCATACATCAGCACCGTGTCCGTTGAACACTTGTCCGTGAAACCTTTCCCCAAATAAATGTAGGAAAAACACCCCGGCGTCGCCCACTCGGCAACGATCGCCTGCGTAGTAGCGCCGGTGGCCCTGGTGTCAATCGTCGACGGGCAGATGAACGCTTCCGTGCCGATTCCTTCTTCCAGCAAGCCCTCAACGGCATCCGGATATTTTCCGCCGTGGTCGTTGGCATAAAGCATCATCGCCTGGCCGATTTGCCGCAGATTGCTGTCACATCGAATGCCAGCCGGCTGACGTGCCCTGTTCAGCGTTCGAAGAAGAGTGGGATATGAAACGATAAGCACGGCCAACACCGCCGCGCAAATGATCAACCACCGCCTGCGCTTTGGCTGATGAGGCGGCGTGGCATAATCCAGCGGCCGGCGTTCGGTGTCATTCATCAAATCACAATCCCTTCACAGAACCCGGCGGATTCCGGCCAGCGTTCAGATCGGCAATGATTTTCTTCATCTGCGCGGCCGACATGAACTCCACATGCCCGTCGCCGAACAGCACGTTGCTGCCGTCGCCGTGATTTGTAACCGGCTCGTAACAAAGGACCGTGTTGGGCAGACACTGACTGGTGAAGCCTTTGCCGAGATAGATGTAGGAGAGATGGCCCGGTGTCGCCACATTGGCGGCGATGGCTTGGGTGGTGGCGCCGATGGCCTTGGTATCGTTGGTTGAAGGGCAGACCAAGATTTCGGCGCCGAAATCTTCGTCAAGCAATTCTTCGATCATATCGGGATACTTTCCATGATGCTCGTTGGCGTACAGCATCATCGCCTGACCGATCTGGCGAAGGTTTGATCCGCACTTTGCCCAATTTGGTGTGTAATAGACTCTTGGCTTATTGGCGTTCAGAATCCCAAATATCAGCAGCATTCCCACGACCGATATCAGGCCGATCAAGAGCACCAGCGAGGATTTTTTCCGCGGCTCCGGCCGGCCATACTCCAGCGGCACCACACCTTTCGGCACCTCCGCTCGTTCTTCCGCCATACCAACTCCAAAAAAGCTGCTTTCGACGACGAAATCAGATGCGCCATTCTATCGGATCTACCCACCCGCCGCGCTGGCCATCCTTCCCTCCCTCTCTCAAACAATTCGCCAGTCAGGCGGACAAAGCCGCCCCCGCAGGCGAGCCGTCGACACACCGCTCCGCCCCCGCTGCCACAATCCACTCTGATGGGTGAAAGCCTGCCCGCCAGCAGAGGGAGAGGAATGCTGGAGTCGATTGGTGTGGACGCTCTGGCTACTCTTGAATATGGAGGGGTACAATCATAAGAATGACAAGCTCATGTTGCTCTATAAACGCTATCGCTATTTCTGGCTCGTCGCACTTCTTTCTTTACTATTCTACTTTGCAATGGCCATCTTGCGTGAAAACCGCGAGAGACGCGTCCCATGGCCGCAGAACGGTCATTCAACTTCGCCAACCCACAACCCAAGTCCATGACAAGAACCGGACGGGGGTGAGAAGCGGAGTGGGTCAGGTACTGGGTCAGGTCCATTTGCTCAAACTCCGCCAGTCAGGCGGACAAAGCCGCCCCCGCAGGCACGCCGTCAACACACCGCTCCGCCCCCCCTGCCACAATCCACTCTGAGGGACGAATACCCGCTCGCGGCCGGAGGGGGGTCACCGCCGTGCTATAATCGACCGGCCCCGAACCGATCCCATGAACCAGACCACCGAACAATCCCCGCAGGAACTGATGATCCGCCAGCAGATGATCGAGCGCGGAATTCGCAATGAGCGCGTGCTAGCCGCCCTGCGGGCGGTGCCCCGCGAGCGCTTCTTTCCCGAAGACGCCGGCGGCCAGGCCTTTGCCGACCGGGCGGCGCCGATCGGGCATGGCCAGACCATCAGCCAGCCCTACATGGTGGCGCTGATGACTGAACGCCTGGAGATCGACCCCTTCCACCGCGTGCTGGAATTGGGAACCGGCAGCGGCTACCAGACCGCGGTTCTGGCCCATCTGGCCGCCGAGGTCTATTCCATCGAGCGCCTCAAGCCGCTGCTCGATTCAGCCTGGGAACGGCTGATGGACCTCAACCTCCGCAACGTCTACTTTCGCCACGGGGATGGAACCGCCGGCTGGCCGCGGGCCGCCCCCTTCGACCGCATCCTGATCACCGCCGGCGCCCCGGAATTGCCGCGCAGACTCCTGCTCGATCAGCTTGCCGATGGCGGCATCGCCGTCCTCCCGGTCGGCCCCGAAGACCAGCAGATGCTGATCAAGGTGATGCGGGACCGGGAAAATCTGAGCAGCACCGACGTCTGCCCCTGCCGCTTTGTAAAGCTGATCGGGGAACAGGGATGGGCCGAGTGAGATGTCCAGCGGGTTCTCCTCCTCGCCTTCCGCGTTGCTTTATATAACTCGCATTATTCATGGGAACCACAGGCGGAAGGCACGAAGGAGCATTTCACTTCGTGCCTATGTGCCTTCGTGCCTTCGTGCCTCGTGTTATCTGAACCACCAATTCCCCCGATTGGTAAATTCCCGATTTTTCAGCACCATATCCCCGATGCCGCCGTATAGCTGTGCCGGCAGCGCTGCCGCGGCCGCTTCATCCTGGAGATGAAACGTGAAACGTGAAGCATGAAAAATGCGTAATACGTACTGCGTAAGCTGAGGAACTGTTTCAAGAATCCTCTTTGGTGGGGCAGACATTCCTGTCTGCCACGGGACAATGTACTCATTGGCCCGTATTCCGCCGCTTTTTGAAAGAGTCTCCAAGAAATCCCTTACGCAATACGCATTACGCAGTTTTCCCCCACGTTTCACGTTTCCGCCTGACGTGATTGTCGATACTCCCATCCCCGCCACCGAACACCGCCTCCCGCGGCAACAGCATTCGCGCGCCAATCCTTCCCCCCTCTCCTCGCGCTGGCCACTGATCCTCTGGCTGCTCAGCGGCATCCTGCTGTTCGTTCAGCTCGGCTACGCTCCCGTGCCGCGCACCCAGGAAATTCGCGTGCTGGAAAGCGCCCGGGAAATGGTGGGGGGAGTTGGAGGGGTCGGAGGGGGAGGG
>DAIOHQ010000101.1:0-15984 GCA_036744635.1 Tepidisphaeraceae bacterium
GCTGCAAATACTCGCGCTTCGGCGTCGTATACTTGACGTCCCATTGCGCCTCCTGTCCAAAGCAGACACTGGAGGGAGCCAGCCCAAAGGAAATCGCGGCGACCAGGAAACACATCAGCACCCGCCGATGCCGCACCGCTTGAACGGAGTCCATTCGACTCGCCGCCTGAACCACTCGACGAATTCCTCGATTCATGGCCGTTCCTCCAATGTTGTCTTGGACGCGCCAATGCTTGCTCAGTTCCAATCAATTCAAGGGGCGGAAACAAGAGAGACACCGCACCCGATTGCGGTCGTAATCCCGCCCCGTTTGACCTTGGCCATTTCAGTTTTCATTTCACGGCCATCGACGTGCCTCACCTCTGCCGCTCCTCGCACAAAAACCCGCGCGCAACTTGCGAATTGCGCATTTGCCGCGCCGCCAGCGCAACGCCCCAAAACCACAAAATCCAAAACCAGCAAAATATTTTTTCCCCACCCTCAAATCCTAACTCCCGCCAGCGCAAGCATCTGTGCAAATCCGTGCCCCATCCGTGGCCAAAATTCCCCCAGGTGTTGCGCGCCCGGCGCGCCGCCCGCGCAACTCCGCCCCTCTATATAGAGGAGAGCATTATGACGACCAACAACAGACACGAGACCACCTACCACGGCCAATCTCCGCGCCCCCTCTCCCCCGTTCTGCATTCTGCATTTTGCGTTCTGCGTTCCCCCCAATGTCCCACTTCCCAAGAAAGGTGCGACAAACCCCATTCTTCACAAGTGACCAAGGACAAAGGACTAACGACAATCCAATGTCCCAAAATGTCCCAAAATGTCCCACATTTCATTTTCACGCTTCGCCCCTCACCTTTTCGCCCATTCGCCGGGTCGCCGTTTCCCTCGCCGCGTCGCCGTGTCGCCGACCCTACGCCCACCCTACTTGCCCTTCTTTTTGGGCGCGTGCGCCACCGTCGGATAGAACTCCCCGCCAAAATCCTTCTTGTCTTTGGCCGCATCCGAAACCGGCGCGCTCACCGTCTCCAGCGGCGCTCCGGTCAACTTGCGCACCACCGCGGCCTCCTCGGACTTGGTCTCTTCATCCTTCTCGGTGGTCACAAATCCCGCAAGACTATCTTCCATCGCCTTCAGCCGCGCCTCTTCCTCCGCCGACAGCAGCCCAATCGCCGCAACCGGCCTGGCCGTCGCCGTGGTGCCGTGCCCGTAGCGGCTGAGGTCCATGGTCTTTTCTTCATCGCGTGGCCGGCGGAAGGCGCCGAATGCGATCAAGTTGACCAGCGTCGGCCAGATGATTCCGATTCCCACGAAGCTGCCGGCCATCCAGATCGCCATTTTCGTCGGCGTGTATTCATACCACGCATACCGAAACGCCAGCGGCCAGGTCGGATTTTTCGCCTGAAGCTTCTTCAGATATTCCACGGGCGTCTCGGTCGGCGCCGCCACGTGCTGGTGCAGGTCCCGCACCGGGATCAGATCGGCCGAGGTCTGAAACACATACTTGACGTCATCCAGCACCACCATCGCCGGAATGATCTTGCTGCGATCCTTGGGATCGCGATGCGCTGAAATCGGCCGGCGCTTTTTGGCGAACAGGACGTAATTGCCGTTCACCCCCGCCACCGGCGGATACAATACCAGCCGCGAAAGCCGCGGAACGCCATTGTCCTTTTCCGCCAAATCCGCCAGCAGCAGGTGCGAATTGATCGTCCGCGCCTCGGCCTGCTCCTCGTCGGCCGCCCAGACGCGTATTCCGCCCAGCAGCGCCCCAACCAAGAGGCTGATCAACATCCAATGCCAACGTTTCAAGTTATCCAAACGCATATTTCTTTCCCTCTCCCGGGAGCGAAAGGAAGCTCAATGATTTTCCCGCCCCTCCGGAAGACTTCGGGGCTTTGTCCCCCTTACTACACAGCAGACCGCCCGCGGTTGACCCCGCGCCGAAATATTACGACGCCCAGCAAACTGAATAGTTCGGATTGTGCCGAAAATGCCGGCCGCCAGGTCATTGGTGATGCAGCCGTAAGCCGCCGAACCCTGATTGCCTGGTGCATGCTATTTCTGCGTTCCTATCGTCAACACCAGATAGATGCGTTTGTTGTCCTGCGTCTTGGCACGCGGATCGACCGTCATCCCGCCAACCAGGACCGGCCGATTCAGCGGCATCTTCAGCGAGGTCGCAAAATGCGACGCCGACCCATCGACGCGCTGCATCTCATTGGTCGAAAGCTTCAACGTATCATCCGCCGGCCGGGTCGTGCTCGCGGCCACTTCGCTGTTCACGTGCATCACCCCATCCGCCTTGTCCCAGTCGCAAACCACGGTCTGCACATGAACGATGGCGTGATCCCCCTGCACCAACGGCCGAATGCGCAGCCTCGCGCCGGACAGGATCATCGACGTGGTCGGTTTGAAGGCCGCAGCGCTATTTCCGACCACCGGTTCGAGATCGATCAGTGCCGAGCGCATGCGCCCGGAGATCATTTCGATTCCCTGCGAATTCAGGCAGGAGATTTCGGCGTGGCTGTTCGGCGCCTTTCCCCGCATCTGCTTGAGCACATCGCCATCCACCTCGCGCGGCAGCGATGCCGGCTCGTTCCCCGTAGGCTTTTTCAACAGATCCTTCAAGTCATCCGGCGCAATCACGATCCAGTCCGCTTCGATGGTTATCGTCTCAGCATTGCCTTTGCGCAGCTCTTCCAGCAGCATCGCCACCTGCCTGTGGTTATCCACCGAATTGGTAATGATGAGCCGACCCCTAAGCTCTCTGATCGAACCGATATCCCCGCCGCAGTCCTTCCAGGATTCCGGCTGGATGGTGTCTTGGATCAGCTTGATGATCTGATCTGTGCGCTCCTTCCGCGTCACCCGGTCATCTGTCGCGGCCTCTGTATCGGCGCCGCTGAACATCACCACATCGCCAGAATGGGGCGAAGTGGTCGGCTGGGATGGATACAGTTCTGTCGGCGATAGCGGCGTCGTAGTTCCTGTGAAATCCGGAATGTCCGCCACGATGTCGCGAATATCATAAACCGATGTCGTCGGCGGGGGCGGAGGCGGATCGTCGGCCATGGCCGCGCGCCCCAGCAGAACGGTCACGATAACCAGCGCATACGCCATCTTGTGATGCATGATTTCACCTGTTGGTAAATGCCCCGCCCGATCCCCTGAAGTTTTCCGAAAAGTGTCAGCCCACGTTCGTGGTGGTTGCAGCGCGCACCGCTTACAACTCCGGCCTTCGCAGCACCGCTCCGGTATCCGCGCTGGTCACCTGCGATGCGTAGCGCGCCAGATACCCGTAGGTGATTTTCGCCGGGTGCCGCTTCCAGGCGGCTTTCCGTTTTGCCAGCTCTTCATCGCTGACGTGCAGGTGCAGCTTGCGGGCTGGGATGTCGATCTCGATCATGTCCCCCGGCTGCACCAGGGCGATCGGTCCGCCGGCGGCCGCTTCCGGGGAGACGTGGCCGATCGATCCGCCGCGGGTGGCGCCGCTGAAGCGGCCATCGGTGATCAGCGCCACCGATTCCCCCAGCCCGCGCCCGGCGATGGCGCTGGTCGGGGCCAGCATCTCCTGCATCCCCGGGCCGCCGCGAGGGCCTTCGTAGCGGATCACCACCACGTCGCCCGCCTTCACCTTTCCCTCCAGAATGCCGATGTGGGCATCCTCCTGAGACTCGAAGATCACCGCCGGCCCGCGGAATTTCATCATGCTCGGCGCCACCCCGGCCGCCTTGATCACCGATCCGTCCGGCGCCAAATTGCCGAACAAAATCGCTAGCCCACCCTTCTCGCTGTAGACCCGATTCAGCGGCCGAATCACCTCCGGGTCCTTCACCACCGCATCGGAAATATTCTCCCCCAGCGTCTTTCCGGTCACGGTCATCGTGTTGAGCTGCAGCACGCCCGGCTTTCCCGCGATCGTCTTCAGAATCGCGCTGATGCCCCCGGCGCGGTCGATGTCCTCCATGTGATGGATGCCGCTGGGCGCCACCTTGCAGATATGCGGCACGCGCTCGGCCACCTCGTTCAGATGGGCCAGCTCGAACGGCTGCTCGGCCTCGATGGCCACCGCCAGCGCGTGCAGAACAGTGTTGGTGCTGCCGCCCATCGCCATATCCAATGCGAACGCGTTTTCAAACGCCGCCTTGGTCAAAATATCCCGCGGGCGAATGTTCCTCTGCACCAGCTCGACGATCATCCGGCCGGCTTCCTTGAAAAGCTCATCGCGCCGCGGATCGACCGCCAGGATCGATCCATTCCCCGGCAGCGCCAATCCCAGCGCCTCGCACAGGCAATTCATGCTGTTGGCCGTGAACATCCCCGAACACGACCCGCAGGTCGGGCAGGCGTGGGTCTCCAGCTCGGTGAGCTGGGCATCGGTCATTTTCCCGGCCGCGTGCGCCCCCACGCCCTCGAACACCGTCGCCAGGTCGATCGCCTTGCCGGTGCTGGGATTCAGGCCCGCCTTCATCGGCCCGCCGGAAACGAAGATCGCCGGCACGTTCACCCGCGCCGCCGCCATCATCATCCCCGGCACGATCTTGTCGCAGTTGGGAATGCACACCACCCCGTCGAAGCAGTGGGCCCGCAGCATGGTCTCGACGCAATCGGCGATCAGCTCGCGCGATGCCAGGGAATACTTCATCCCCCCGTGGCCCATCGCGATGCCGTCATCGACGCCGATGGTGTTGAACTCAAACGGCACCCCGCCGGCTGCGCGCACCGCCGCCCGCACCTTCTTGCCCACAACATCCAGATGGGCGTGGCCGGGGATAATCTGCACAAAACTGTTGGCGATCGCGATAAACGGTTTGTCGAAGTCGCTCTCCGATTCGATCACCCCCGTCGCCCGCAACAAGCTGCGATGCGGCGCCCGAATCACGCCCTTTTTGATGGTGTCACTGATGGCCATGCGCTTCTCCTCGTTGGGAGAACGATCATAGCAGATTTGGTCCAAAACAAGAGGCGGACGCCCTCAGTCCGCCTCCTCACAAAAAAATGTTTGGTTTGCGTTTACGCCGCCATCGGCAGCGGATCGAAGGCGACCGCTACGCGGTATCCCAGCGCGCTGGGCTGGCAGCGGATGACGTGGCCGGTGGCATCCCAGCCGCGGCGCATATCCATTTCCGGAAAGATCACGCTGATCCGTTCACCCGCCTCCAGCGGATGATCGCTGGTGGCCGACAGGCCGCCCATCGACAGGTCGCGCAGTTCCAGCTTCAGATGCGGCATTTGCAACGCCGGCAGGGTATGATCCAGCCGTCGGCCATTGACGCGGGCCTGAATGTCGCGCCGGGGAAAGATGCGGCGCTCCGCGCCGGTGGCTTCCGTGATCGATCGAGGCATTTTGAGCAGTGCAACCATTTCGATACTCCTTCGAACTTGGGTTCTCTGCTTTCATCGGTCAGAACTGTGGGACAAATTACCCATCTTCTGCAAAGGACCCAAATAACCGTGAGCGACATAATGACTGGAAAAGTGTATCTGGTGGGCGCCGGGCCTGGCGATCCGGGCCTGCTGACGGTGCGCGGCAAGGAATTATTGGAACGTGCGCAAGTTGTTGTGTACGATTATCTTGCGAATCCTGAACTGCTGCAGTTCGCTCCCCAGGCCGAGCAAATCTACGTGGGCAAGAAAGCCGCAGCCCATTCCTTCATCCAGGAGCAGATCAATCAGCTCCTTGTGGATTTGGGTAAAAAATGGAAAACCGTCGTCCGTCTCAAAGGCGGCGACCCCTTCGTCTTCGGCCGCGGCGGCGAGGAGGCCGAGGCGCTGGTCGCGGCCGGCATCCCCTTCGAAGAAGTCCCCGGCATCACCGCCGCCATCGCCGCCCCGGCCTATGCCGGCATCCCCGTCACCCACCGCGATTTCAACTCCTCCTTCACCTTCATCACCGGCCACGAAAAAGAGGAAGAATACCGCGACGAGCAGGCCAAACAGCGCGACCCCGCCGCCGGCTCCTCCGACATCGACTGGGCGGTCATCGCCAAGCTCCCCTGCATCGCGTTCTACATGGGCGTCAAAGCCCTGCCGCGCATCTGCTC
Source organism: Tepidisphaeraceae bacterium (assembly GCA_036744635.1). Taxonomy (GTDB): domain Bacteria; phylum Planctomycetota; class Phycisphaerae; order Tepidisphaerales; family Tepidisphaeraceae; genus DAIOHQ01. The sequence continues at coordinate 6,039 of DAIOHQ010000101.1, forward strand.
GAAGCTGATCGAGCACGGCATGTCCCCCACCACTCCGGCCGCCACCATCCGCTGGGGCACCCGGCCCGAGCAACGCACCGTGGTCGGCACCATCGCCGATCTGCCGCAGCGCGTCGCCGAGGCGAAGCTGGCGGCGCCGGCCATGACCATCATCGGCCGGGTCGTCTCCCTGCGGCCGACGATGAACTGGTTCGAGCGCCGCCCGCTGTTCGGCCAGACTGTTCTCGTCACCCGCACCCGCCAGCAGGCATCGGATCTATCGTCGAAGCTGCGCGAGCTGGGGGCGCGTGTCGTAGAGGCGCCGACCATCGAGCTTGCGCCTGCTTCCGATCCACGAGCGGTGGATGAGGCACTGCTGCAGGCCGGCACATTCGACTGGATCGTCTTCACCAGCGCCAACGGCGTCACCTACACGCGAGAACGCCTGCGCGATTTGAACAAGGATGTGCGCCTCTTTGGCCGCGCCAACATAGCCGCCATCGGCGATGCCACCGCCCGCGCCGTCCGCGAGCAACTCTGCCTGCACGTCGACCTCTGCCCCGAATCGTTCGTGGCCGAAGCCCTGGCCGAAGCCCTCAAGCAGGCCGGCGAGGTGCGGGGAAAGCGCCATCTCCTGCTCCGCGCCGACATCGCCCGCCCGCTCCTCCGCCAGCGCCTCGCGGCCGACGGCGCCGCCGAGGTGCGCGACATCCCCATCTACGAAACCCGCCCCGCCGCCAGCCTCCCGCCGGAGGTGATCGCCCTGCTGGAGGCCAGGGAGGTGCAATGGATCACCTTCACCAGCAGCAGCACCGCCAAAAACTTCACCGCCCTGCTAGGCCCGGCCTATCGCGACACCCTAAGCGGCATCAAGTTCGCCAGCATCGGCCCGATCACCACCGCCACGCTGCACGACCTCGGGCTGAAGCCGACAGTCCAGGCGGAAACGTTCAACGTGGATGGCTTGGTCGCCGCGATGATGAAGAAGTAACGCTTCGCTCAGGTGTGGTTAGCGCGCCACTTCTCGACCGATGCTGGATTTTGCGTTACAACATCGCGCAACTTCGACAGGAGATCGCATGCGTTACCGGATCATGATCATGTGCCTCGCCCTGATCGGCGCACCCGTCGCATCGGCGCAGCCGACGGCTACCGCCCCCGCCCAATCGACGCCCAAAGGCGCCCTCCGCGTCCTTGCCGCCGCCAGCGAGGCCGGCGATCCCGAGCTCATCAAAGGCGTTCTCCTCTTCTCAACCCCAATGGAGACGCGCATGGCTGGCGCCATGGCCGACTTCGCCAGTGCCATGGTCAAGGTCCGCATCGCTGCCAAAGCCGAGTTCGGCGCAGAAGGCGCCAAGGCCCTCATCGGAGACCCCGGCGTCAGCGCTGAAGATGGCCGCCGGCGCATCGACGCCGCCAGGGAAACCATCGACGGCGACACCGCCCGCGTCACCGAAGAAGGCGGCCACACCATCGTCCTCACCCAGGTCGACGGGAAATGGAAAATTCCCATGAAAGAAGTCGCCGCCGGCGCCCCCGCCAACGAGGTGCAGAAAAACGTCGAGCTGATGGAGGCCGAAGCCAAGCTGGTGCGTCAGTTGGCACTTGAGATTACCGCCAAGAAATACAAGACCGCCGAGGAAGCCCGCCAGGAACTTGAGCAGCGCCTCAAGGCCGCGACATCCCAGCCGGCCGAGGCCGAGGCGCCGGCGACAACCAGGCCATAAGAGCGGCCGGTCCGATGAATGAAGGAAAATTTGTTGCTTGTATTCCCGGCGGGAATATCGGAGATGAACTGAAGGTTTGTCATTGAACGCGCTGTAACGACAAGACCCGTGCAATCGTCGAGAGGAGATGCAATGTTCGCAAGACGGAAGAATCGCAGCATGTCAGACCGAACGACTTTCCAAGCGCGCCCGCCGCTGATCGAGACCCTCGAGCAGCGCCGCCTGCTCTCGGTGAGTCTCGACAACGGCGTGCTTACCGTCGTCGGGTCGAAGAAGGCGGACGTCATCACCTGTTCCCTCGACAGCACCGGCACCATGCTGCACCTCTCTGAGAATGGCGCTGCCAGCGATTTCCCCCTGGATCAGGTGACGGGCATCAATATCAGCGGCGGCAATGGCAATGACATCGTCACGCTTGATCCGGCTGTCACCCTGCCGGGGACCCTGGATGGCGGCAATGGAAGCGACCAGCTCTTCGGCGGCTCCGGCGATGATCTGATGGATGGCGGCAACGGCAAGGATATTCTGCACGGCGGCGCCGGCAACGACACCGAATCCGGCGGCAATGCCAACGACACTGTCGATGGCGAGGCCGGCGACGATTCGCTCGACGGCGGAAACGGAAAGGATTTGCTCGATGGCGGCGATGGGAACGATGACTGCCACGGCGGCGCGGGGAACGACCGGATCGCCGGCGGCGTTGGAAACGACGCGTTGCACGGCGAAGCCGGAAAGGACGATCTCACCGGCGACGATGGCGACGATGCGATGGATGGCGGCACGGGCAACGATCTGCTCGATGGCGGCGTCGGCAACGACAACCTGGTTGGCGGCGTCGGCAAGGACCACTGCCGCGGCGGCCAGGGCGACGACCAATTCGACGATAATTCGGACGGGGCCAAAGAGATTGAAGACCGCGGCCCGGATGACACCCGCGGGCACGGCAATGAACCCGGCGACAACAGCGGCGGCGGCAACAGCGGCGGGCCGGGCGGCTTAGACCAGTCACCGCAGCCCGGCGACGATCGCGGCGGGAAATGAATCAGCGGGCGTTCCCGGCCGTGAAAACGAACCGGGAGAACCATGAGGGGGGTGGGCGATGTTTTGCAGATTACGACTGCATGTTGGCCGCGTATTGCGCCAGGAATCCCGGAACGGGATAGTGCTTCATGAGGAATTCGCGCAACTGTTCGCGCTCGGCCAGCACAAAATAAACCGGCTCATCCAGCTTGCGCGCCGAGAAATTCACCGCCCGCACCAGGTCTTCAGCGCTGGTGGCCACCTCCAATTGATGCTCCTCGCGCTGGACCGGAAGCATGTGAAACTGCCACGCCTGCCGGCGGTTAAGCAGCCGCAGGCAATCGGTGTCGACTTCCTGCTCTTCGAGGTCCACCACCCCGGCCACGCGAATGTACTGTTCGACCCAGGCATCCTCAATCACCTTGGGGTCGATGCCGTAGAGGCGCTCGGCCAGATCGCCAAAGGGGCGGTTGGAGATTTTCTGCACCTTGAGAATGTGCGCAATCTGCTTGTCGGTCAGCACGCCCTGTTCGAGCAACAATTGTCCAATCTGAATTCCGGCCAAAGCAACCTCCTTGGTGTCCGCGGAGCGAATCATGCCGTCCCGCTCTTCTCTTATCGGCAGGATCGCGGGGCGAATTCGGGCAATGTGTCGCATTCCACGTCCGGAAATCATCGCGATTTTCTGCTACAGTCCCCCCGCCGAGGCCAATGGCGAAACGGAAACCTTCATGCCCCAAAGCGAAAAGCAGACGGACTTCAACCCCGACGAATACCGCATGTCGGTCGGGGAGCATCTGGAAGAGCTGCGCCGGCGACTGATCCTGGCGCTGATCGGATTCGCGCTGGCCGTGGTCGTCTGCATGTTGTTTGGCGAGCGGGTGATGGTCTGGTTCTGCCGGCCGGCGATTCAGGTGCTGCAGAAGCACCACCTCAGCACCACCTTCAACTACACGGAGCTGACCGAGCCGTTCATGACCTATCTGAAGGTCAGCCTGATCTGCGCTGCCGCCATCGGCAGCCCGTGGATGATCTACCAGATCTGGCAGTTCGTGGCGGCCGGCCTCTATCCAAACGAGCGCCGGGTGGTGACCAAGTACATTCCGTACAGCATCGGCCTTCTGCTGCTGGGGATGGCGTTTGTGTACTGGGTGGTGCTGCCGCTGTCGGTCACGTTTTTTATCGAGTTTTCCAGCGCGATCGAGCTGCCCATCGCGGAAAATCACAGCGCCCAGGTGAGCACCACGCAGCCGCTTTCCCAAGTCACGCCGCTGGCCGGCGATCCCGCGCGCCCCAGCGAGTACGACATGTGGTACGACACCACCCAGTCGCGCCTGAAGATGTTCATCGGCGGCAAGGTGAAGGTGATCCCGTTTGGCCCGGACCAGATGATGACGCCGATCCTCACAATTCGAGATTACATCGACCTGGTGATGTCGATGCTGCTGATCTTCGGGCTGGCCTTTCAGTTGCCGCTGGTCATCATCACCCTGGTGAAGGTGGGGATCGTCGAGGTGGCCTGGCTGCGGAAGATGCGCAAGTATGTGTACTTCGCGATGTCGATCGTGGCCGCCGTCATCGCCCCCGGCGACGTGGTGACGACCATGCTGGCGTTGCTGATCCCGATGATCCTGCTGTACGAGGTGGGCATCGTCTTCGCGAACTGGGGAGCCGGCAGAGCCACTGGGACGAAGGCCGGCGAGTCGGGAACGGAAGCATGAGCGCAGGTCCGCCTGTCGCGAATCTGTCACGGTTGGCGAAGCCAACCTGACACGGTTTGGCCGGGCGTTTTCGCTTGATTCTGCCGCCGGCGTTGCGTACTCTTTGCACACCTTCGCGGGCGTAACTCAGTGGTAGAGTGTCAGCCTTCCAAGCTGAACGTCGAGGGTTCGAATCCCTTCGCCCGCTGTTTTGCCGGTCAGTGCAGATGATCGAGTAACGGTCCGCTTTCGGGGCAAACTTTCATTTTGCATGGCGTTCGGAATACTGCCGATCTAGGTGGGATAAATCATGACACATAAATTATTTGTAAACAACCTTGGGCACATTGTTTCCGAGCATCGAACCTCTCGTAAGAAAACACAGGATGGTTTGGCGGCTGAGCTTCATGTCTCGCGAACCATGATCGCGCATCTCGAAGAGGGCCGCGAGTTGCCGCAGCCTCATCACTTGACCTCCATCTGTCGCGCTCTTGAAATCCCTGAAGAAGACTGGGTGATCGCAACACACGGGGATTTGGACCTCGCCCTTAACTTTGAAGAATCGCTCTCTGAACTAATCGGTCGCCCCGTCACCCACGCGTCCCTGACCGGCATTGATCAGTATCAGGCGGCGAGCCGCATTAAGTCTTTGTTTGGAGCGCACGATAACGAGGCACAGGCGCATGCCAAGTTCAATGCAACAATGGTGTGTTTTGGCGAGCGACCCGTTTCAGCCCATTTTTTCAGCGCCTATCTGGGGCCTAAAGCCTTTCACGACTTGCCCGCGTTCGAAGCGTCGATCAGGCACTTCCAAGGCCATGCCATGCGTCTTTACGGCAACTTTCGACGCGCCTGGACGCGATTGTCTCAATCCGAGGAGCTCGCATCGGAGCTCGAACCACTGCAACCGGTACCATTGGAACCATACAAAGGACGCACTCCGTTCAATACCATAAAGGAAATAGCGTCAGATCGGCTTCCCGAGCTCGGCTACATCGCCGTGAACCGCATCCGCGAGCAAAATCGCGAGCGTGCTGAACTCGCAAACTATCTTACACAGCTCGCAGATGCGATCGAACGAACTAGCACTTCAGCCGCAATAGATGGCCTCGAAAAGAGGCGTTTGCTCCGCCTTCAGACATTGCTGCGGCGATTTGACATCACCAACATCGAGCTGGAACACAACTTATTTGCGCAAATCGACCCTGAGGCACTGCGATCCGAAGCAGATCGCATCACGCCGGAGGAGCAGGATCTGGTACGAATCGACGAGACGCAGCGCCAAGGCCTACGGAATCTGTCAGCGTATTTAACGGAGCCATACCTTGATGTTTATGTCGCCACATCCATGCGAGAGGATGCGGAGTTTATTTCCGTCAATGCATTTGTCGAGCAGCTTTTCAGCCACGCCGACGTTGCGCCGCTGCACCTCCGCTATTTCAATCCAACCCAGTCATGGATCGAAGACCGGGTGTCGAAAGGGCTTGTCGAGGCGCTAATGCTTAGACGGTCAATTGTCACAGTATACATGGCTCAGAAGTCAGACACGTTCGGCAAAGACAGCGAGGCCTCCGTTGCCCTGGGGCAAGGGAAAACGGTCATCGTCTATGTGCCGCGCCTCTTCGACGACCTGATGCACGTTGATAGCCAGCGGACCTATGCTTTATCGGATGCAGCCCTTGACGAAGAACTCGCGCGACTGAATGTGGAGCTTGAGGAAGGCCTTGATCGGAAGGCAAAAGCGCGTCAAATCCTACTCAACCAGCTTTCCACGGTTTCCGCCGATGGTATCAAACGTATCGTGTCAAATCATTGGGCTGATTTCGATCTGTACGGGGAATTGGCGAGAATCAGCAATGCCAATCTGAGGAAAGAGTGTTCGGCTTTCCTGCGCGCGGTGCGGCTGTCAACTAATCTTGGGGACGTGGCGGACCCGGAAAACGTCGTCAAGGCCGAAATCATCGACCGATTAGTCAGCACTGCAGATTCATTCGAGTCCCGCGCAAGGACGTTTAGGGACATTCATCCGCTATCGCTCCAAGTAATTGTTCGTTCTGGAGTGGTAAATGGTATTCTTGTGACGCGCTCGGTGGACGCATGCGCCAAGGTGCTGTGCGGCGTTATAGGGAACACACTCAAGACGTCGGTGCAGGTAGATGGCAATAACTATCGACTGGTTGAGGAGGAGACGAAGAGCACGTTACGTGTGGTGTCGAGGCACTGTTTATTAACCAATGCCTTCTGGAGCCAGTATTTCGACAAACCAGCGCATGCCGTACACGATGCGCTGCTGGATGCGTCGACGATTTAACGAACTCATCAGTATATTCAAGACTCTTTCAATTTCTCAACTCACTTTCCCTTAAGACTGACGGGCAGGATGGTCACGATGAAGCACATGGCCGTGGTGAATTTTGCTCCGGAGAAGCATTCGGTGGAGCTGCGGGATATTCCTGCGCCGGGGATTGGCCGGGAGGATGTTTTGCTGGAGGTGGCGGCGGTGGGAGTTTGCGGGTCGGACCTGCACCAATGGACGGCGGATCATTCCTGGCCGGTGAATTATCCGGTGGTGCTGGGCCACGAATTCGCGGGGGTGGTGCGGGAGATCGGGGCGGAGGTGTGCGGGTGGAAGGAAGGAGATCGGGCGGTTTCGGAGACGGCGGCGGTGATCGATCCGAACAATCCGATGTGCCGGCAGGGGCTGTACAATCTGGATCCGACCCGCAAGGGATTTGGCTATGGCGTGGATGGAGCGATGACCAAGTTTGTGCGCGTGCCGGCGCGGTGCCTGCACCATCTGCCCGATGCCCTGCCGTTTGAGGTGGCAGCGCTGACCGAGCCTTGCTGCGTGGCATTCAACGCGGTGGCCAATCACGGGCAGATCAAGCCGGGAGATCGAATCGTGGTGTTTGGCCCAGGACCGATTGGATTGCTGTGCGCGGCGGTGGCGAAATTGTGCGGCGCGGAGGTGGCGGTGGTGGGATTGGAGCGCGACAAGGTGCGCTTGGATATAGCCAAGGAATATGGCTGCACGGCCATCGTCGATGGGTTATCCGATTGGGCGAAGCTGGGAGATGGGCTGGGCGTGGATGGAGTGGTGGATGCGGCGGGAGTATCCGCGACACTGAAGCTGGCGCTGCAGGTGGTGCGGCCGAACGGGTGGATCAGCAAGGTGGGATGGGGACCGCAGCCGCTGAATTTTTCGCTCGATCCGCTGGTGCAGAAGAACATCAGGCTGCAGGGAAGCTTCAGCCACAATTGGCCGATCTGGGAGCGGGTGATTCGGCTGCTCTCGACGGGGCAGCTTAACGTGAAGCCGATTACGGGAGGAGTTTGGCCGCTGGCGGAGTGGCATACGGCGTTTGATAAGATGCACTCGGGGGAGATCGCCAAGGCGGTGTTGAGACCTTAGGTGTCCGTTGTCCGTTGTCCGTGGTCCGTTGTCAGTTGCATAAGATGTGAGCATTGCAGCAACGGACTACGGACTACGGACTACGGACCATTGATCTGCTTATGCCCCTCCATAGTCCCGAATTTTCCGTTTCTGAATTCACCACCTGGCACCAGTCCTTTGAAGAGGATGTGGCGCTGTATCGGGAGCTTGGGGTGGATGGGATTGAGGTGTGCGAGCGGAAGCTGTCGGATGATCCTGGGCGGGCGCGGGAGCAGTTGCAGGAATTGAAGCGGATGGGGCAGGGGGGGCAGGGGAGGTTGAAGGTGACCAGCGTGCAGCCGCGGGTACACGCGCTGTTTTGCGACTTCATGTGCCCGGACGTGCAGGAGCCGGAAGCGCGGCTGGCGCGCTACCGGCAGAGCATCGATTTGTTTTCGCCGGTGTTCGCGGGGGAGAACCTGCCGATGGTGACGATCGGGGGGAACGCGCCGGGTTCCAATTTCCGGCTGGCGCATGAGACGGCGCGGGCGCTCTATCCGAAGCTGGCGGACTATGCGGCCGAGCGCGGGATGCGCATCATGTTCGAGCCGCTCAATCCGATTTTGATGAACAATGATACGTTCATCTGCACGCTGGATGATGCGATGCGGCTGATCGATGACGTCGGCCGGGACAATTTCGGGTTGATGCTGGACTTGTGGCACATCTTCCGCGAGCCAAACATCGCCGAGCGCATCGCCAACTTGGGAGATCGGATTTTTGCGGTACACATCAGCGACTATCCGAAGGAGGAAGTGCGGCATCCGGCGGATCGGCTGATTCCCGGCACGGGGGTGATCGATCTGCCGAAGCTGCTGGGAGCGATTGAACGAACGGGTTATCGCGGGGCGTATTGCCTGGAGATATTTTCCGCGGATCATCTGGCCGGCTCGCTGTGGCAGGCGGATGCGCGGGAAGTGATCGTGCAAAGCCGGGAGGGTTTTCGCCGGGCGTGGGATGCGCGGACACCGGGGTAGACGAAGCGAGGTCGATGATCGTAGCATCTCCACCGTCCTGCTTGTCATTCTGAGCTACTGCGAAGAATCTGCGTGGACTGTCGTTCGAGGCCAGATCCTTCAGAGTACTTCAGGATGACCGGTGGCGGAATGTCGATGACGAGTGTTGCTCCACTGGAAATGATGTATGCGACTGCAGGATAAAGTAATCATCGTCACCGGTTCGACCACGGGCATCGGCGAGGCGATTGCACGGCGGTGCGTGGCGGAGGGGGCGAAGGTGCTGGTGCATGGCACGCAGCGGGAGGCGGGGGAGAAAATCGTGGCCGAGCTTGGCGCGGCGGGCGCGCTGCACATTGACGATCTGGCCGATCCGGAGGCGCCGGCGCGGATCGTGATCGCGGCGGTGACGGCGTTTGGAAAGCTGAACGCGGTGGTGAACAACGCGGCGTGGGTGGTGCGCTCGAACATCGACACCACGGATACAGCGCTGTTCGACCGCTGCATCGCGATCAACGTGCGGGCGCCGATGCTGATGATCCGTGCCGCCCTGCCGTTCTTGAAACAGACCGAGGGGTGCGTGTTGAACATCGGCTCGATCAACGCCTATACCGGCGAGGCCAATCAGCTCGCCTATTCGATTTCCAAGGGGGCGCTGATGACCCTATCGCGGAATCTGGCCGATGCCCACGCGAAGGACAAGGTGCGGGTCAATCATTTCAACGTGGGATGGGTGCTGACGCCCAATGAGTACAAGTTGAAGCAGAAGGAGGGGCTGGCGGCGGATTGGCCGGAGAAATTGCCGGTGCAGTATGCGCCATCCGGCCATCTGCAGAAACCCGAGGGGATCGCCGCGGCGGCGGTCTATTGGCTGGGTGATGAATCGAAGCCGGTGAGCGGGTCGGTGGTGGAGTTGGAGCAATATCCGATCATTGGGAGAAACCCGGTGAAGGAAAGGTGAGGGGAAGGAGAAGCTGGAAGTCAGAAGCTAGAAGTCAGAAGGAAGAAGGCAGAGGATGCTTGCAAGCAGTGATTTGATCTTCGGGCTTCCGGCTTCTAACTTCTGACTTCTGACTTTGCTCTGCTGAAATCCCCGAAGCGCTTCCGCTCTTACCCCCTCTCCCGGTACTC
>DAIOHQ010000102.1:0-15943 GCA_036744635.1 Tepidisphaeraceae bacterium
GATTCTTCAGCGTACTTCAGAATGACATCAGCGCGGATTGAAGGGCGAGTAATCGTGCACGTGATATAGGTCCTTCACCGAGTTACGTTGCTCTGAAAGTGCTCTCGATGTAGGGTCCGCTTTAGCGGACGGAACAATCGCGTCCGCTAAAGCGGACCCTACGTTTGCTGAAACAGACATGATCGAGCCCGCCCTCAAAGATGATGCCCTGCTCGCCGACATCCGGGAATGCCGGGTGCAGCGCCGCGACTGGCGGCTCTGGTGGCTCGGCCAGAGCGGATTTCTCATCCAGTACCACGGCCGGCACCTGCTGATTGACCCGTACCTTTCCGATTCACTCACCAGAAAGTACGCCGCCAGCGATAAGCCGCACGAGCGCCTTACTTGCCTGGCGATCGACCCAGCGCGGCTGGGCTTCATCGACGTGGTCACCTCCAGCCATAACCACACCGATCATCTGGATTCCGAGACTCTGCGCCCGCTGTTCGCCGCCAACCCGCACCTGCAGATGGTCTGCTCCGAGGCCAATCGCGCTGTGGTCGCCGAGCGGGCGGGGATCGAGAGGGGGAAGCTGATCGGCGTGACCGAGGCCGCGGCCGCCAGCGCCGGGGGATTCGAGTTCATCGGTATCCCGTCCGCCCACAACGCGGTGGATCGCGACGCCGCCGGCCATCCGCTGTACATGGGATTCGTGATCCGCTTTGGCCCATGGACGATCTATCACAGCGGCGACACGCTGCGCTATCAGGGGCTGGCCGAACGGCTGGCGGGCTACAAGGTGGATGTGGCGCTGCTGCCGATCAATGGCAACAGACCCGAGCGCCGGGTGGCGGGGAACCTCGATGGCCGGGAGGCGGCCCAGCTTGCCCACGACATCGGAGCCCGGCTGGTGATTCCCTGCCATTACGAAATGTTCGCGTTCAACACCGCCGGCCCCGAGGAACAGGGGGGGTTTGTCGCCGAATGCGCCAAGCTGCACCAACCCTGCCGGGTGCTGCGCTGCGGGGAGCGCTGGACCAGCTCGGAGATCGCCGGGGCGCAGGGGGAATGACCGAATTGTCCACTCGCCAAAACCGCGGCCGATCCGTTATCTTTCCTTACAGGAGTAGGGGGCTGGAGGTCAGCAGCGGCGATGCCATTCATTCGAACCGTTCTCGGCGACATCCCCTCCGGCGAGCTGGGGGTCTGCTATGCCCATGAGCACATCATCATCGATGAGAGTTTCACCACCCTGCAGAACCCCGATTTTCTGCTCGATGACATCGAGCGCGTGACCGAGGAACTCAAGGCGTTCCATGCCGCCGGAGGCCGGGCGATGGTGGACACCATGCCGGCCGATTCCGGGCGCAACGTCCACAAGCTTGCGGAAGTTTCCCGGCGCACGGGCGTTCATATCATCTGCCCGACCGGGCTTCACCTGCAGAAGTATTACCCGCCGGGGCACTGGAGCCGGCGGCTCAGCGCCACCGAATTGGCCGAGCTGTTCGTGGCGGACATCGACGAAGGCGTCGACGCCAACGACTATGGCGGCCCGGAGATCAGCCGCACCGACCACTGCGCTGGGGTGATCAAGGTGGCGGGGGAAAAGGACCGACTCAACGACCACCAGATCAAGCTCTTCACCGCCGCGGCGCTGGCCCACAAGCGCACCGGCTGCCCGATCATCACCCACACCGAGCAGGGGACGGCGGGCCTCGAGCAGATTGAAATCTTCGCCCACATCGGCGTCGATCTCCACCATGTCACGCTCTCGCACACCGACCGCAAGTTCGATCTGGGCTACCACCGCGAGCTGCTGGGCACGGGCGTGAACCTGGTCTACGAAGGCGGCTTCCGCTGGAAACCCGAAGAGGGGAACCCCACGCTGAAATTGATCACCGCGCTGATCGGGCAATATCCCGACCAGATCATGCTGGGGATGGACGCCGCCCGGCGAACCTACTGGAAAAGCTTCGGAGGCGCCCCCGGCCTCGCCTGGCTGCTCACCGATTTCACCGGGCAGATGCGGAAGTCGGGCGTTTCCAGTGAGCACCTGCACAAGATATTCCAAACCACCCCGGAGCGGGCTTTTTCCTTCTCCAAAGAGATGATCCGCATCGCCAGCGCCGGCCTGCACGCGCTGTCGTGATCTGAGGTGGCTTCCGGTTGACTTGGTGGGGCGGACATTCCTGTCTGCCGTGGCTGGGGGAGCGGTGGATGTACTCATCCGCCCGACTCCGGCCACATATGGAGTAGTCGCGGAGATATGGCTGGATTCGGGCAGGTGAATACACCTGCTACTCATCAAGCCATTGCAGACAAGAATGTCCGCACCACCGATTCACGATCCCTTCGCCCTCCCTTGCCGCACCCGCGCCCGGCCATTGAATTTAGCCGAGCTTTTCCCCACACTACAACCACTCTCACAGGAGCGACATTCGATGGCCCAATGGAAAATCGCCGGCGTCAATTTCGACCATCAGCACATGGGAGACCTGCTCCGCCATGTCCACGAACATCCCAATGCCGAAATCGTCGGCATCGCCGATGAACAGCCCGAGCGCATGCAGTATGTCATCAAGACCTTCAACATTCCGCAGGAAAAAGTTTTCACCGACTATCGCAAGTGTCTGGAGCAGACCAGGCCGGACGTGACGATTCTCTGTCCCGCCACCGCCAGGCACGGCGACTGGACGGAAAAGGTCGCCCCCTTCGGCACGCACATCCTGATGGAAAAGCCCTTCGCCGCGACGCTGGATGAAGCCGACCGCATGATCGCGGCGCTGAAGAAGACCGGCAAACAACTGGCCATCAACTGGCCGCTGCGCTGGTATCCGCCGCACGTCACCGCCAAGCGGCTGATCGATGAGGGCGTGATCGGCGACACCATCGAAGTCCACTATTACGACGGCAACATGGGGCCGGTCCGCCACGGCGCTGACAAGATCAACTTCAGCGAGGAGGATATCCTCAAGCTCAAGCAGTCAAGCTGGTTTTTCAAGCAGGCTGACGGCGGCGGCAGCCTGATGGATTATCTCGGCTATGGGACGACGCTCGGCACCTGGTATCACAATGGCCGGGCGCCGATTGAAGTCACCTGCGCCGTCGATCAGCCGCGCGGCCTGGAGGTCGATGAGCATTCGGTCACCATCTGCCGCTACGAGACCGGCCTGAGTAAATTCGAGACCCGCTGGGGCGCCTTCAGCGATCCCTGGGTGCTGCAGCCCCAGCCCAAGTGCGGCTTCGTCATCGTCGGCACCAGGGGAACCATCGCCAGCTACGACTACGAGAAGTCCATTCGCGTGCAGACCACCTGGTGCCGCGCCGGCTTCGAAGTCCCGGCCGACACCCTGTCGGCGCCGTTCAACAATCCGATCCACTATTTCATCCACTGCCTCGAGCAGAACAAACCGGTGGAAGGCCCGCTGTCGCCCGCGCTGTGCCGCATCGGCCAGCAGATCGTTGACTCCGCCGTGCTCAGCGCCAAGGAAAAACGGACGGTGGCGCTGGTAAAGTAAGACGCCAGCGATACGGCCTGTTCAAGACCTTCATTCAATTTCAGCGGAGAATTCATGGCGGACAAAAAGGAAGAAACTTACGGCCTGACCACCAAGCACGAAGTCGGCGCCATCGCCGCGCCGGCGCTGCCGTATCGGCCGGCCACGTTGAAAAACTACCAGCCGGTGATCGGCCTGATCGCCTGCGGCGGCATCACCGAATCCCATCTCAAGGCGTACAAAGGCGCCGGCTACAACGTCGTTGCCCTCTGTGATTTGAAAGAGGAAAAAGCGGCCAAGCGCCGCGACCAGTTTTTTCCCGATGCCAAAATCTACACCGATTACCGCGAGTTGCTGAAGCGCGATGACATTGACGTGGTGGACGTCGCCACACATCCGCCCGACCGCCCCCCAATCATCGAAGATGCCCTGCGCGCCCACAAGCACGTGCTCAGTCAGAAGCCGTTTTGCATCGACCTGCAAGTCGGCCAGCGCATGGCCGATCTCGCCGACAAAATGGGCGTGAAGCTGGCGGTGAACCAGAACGGGCGCTGGGCGCCGCACTGGTCCTACATCCGCCATGCCATCAATGCCGGGCTGCTGGGCGACGTCGCCGCCGTGCAACTCTCCGTCAACTGGGATCACTCTTTCATCAAGGGCACCGTCTTCGAAAACATTCACCACATCGTGCTCTATGACTTCGGCATTCACTGGTTTGACATCACCGCCACCTTCTTTGGCAACCGCAAGGTCAAGAGCGTCTACGCCACCGTCAACCGCGCCCCCGGCCAGACCCTCAAGCCGCCGCTGCTGGCGCAGTGCGTGATCGAATTTGAGGATGGCCAGGCCACCCTGCACTTCGATGCCTTCACGCGCTACGGCCAACAGGACCGCACCTATGTCGCCGGCTCCAAAGGCTCGGCCGTCAGCGTCGGTCCCAGCCTGACCGACCAATCCGTCACCGTTTACACCGACAAGGGCTACTTCTCCCCCAAGCTGGAAGGTTCGTGGTTCCCCAACGGATTTCACGGCACGATGGCCGAGCTGTTGAGCTCCATCGAAGAGAAGCGCACGCCTTCCAACAACGCCCACAATAATCTCAAAGGGCTCGAGCTCTGCTTCGCCGCCGTCGCCAGCGCCGAAGATGGAAAACCCAAAAAGCCCGGCGAAGTCCGCACGCTCGTTGCATAGATATCCAAGAACGGTCGCGTAATTCGGCGCTGATGGTTCTTGCCGTAGCGCAGCCACGTGCCTATTATGTTAGGTGAAAGTTCGGACGCACAGACGCCATGAATTTCGGGCCTGCTTGTGATGTTCATGTCCATCGCTAAAACTGTCACCATGCCGCGCGAGCGCATCGTCACCAGCATTTCCACCGGCGAAGAAGAGAACCGCTTCAACTACGCCCTGCGCCCGCAGAAATTCACCGAATACATCGGCCAGCAAAAGCTCATCCGCAAGCTCAAGATCGCCGTCGAAGCTGCCAAAGGCCGCAAAGAGCCGGTCGAGCACGTCCTGCTGCATGGCCCGCCCGGCCTCGGCAAGACCACCTTGGCGCACGTCATCGCCAACGAGATGGGCGCCCAGGTCCACGTCACCAACGGCCCGGCGCTGACCAAGGGGGCTGACCTCGTCGGCATCCTCACCAAGCTGGTTCAAGGCGATGTCCTGTTCATCGACGAAATCCACCGCCTGCCGCCGGCGGTCGAGGAATTTCTCTATTCCGCGATGGAGGATTTCAAAGTTGATATTCCCATCGATTCCGGCATGCACGCCCGCGCGGTCACCATGCCGCTGCCGCCGTTCACGCTGATTGGCGCCACCACCCGCATCGGCCTGCTCACCGGCCCGATGCGCGGCCGCTTCGGCATCGCCCACCACATCGAGTTTTATTCTCCTGAGGCGCTGCACGAGATCCTCCGCCAGAACGCCAAGCTGCTGAAGCTGCAGGCCGAAGATGAGGCGCTCTGGGAATTGTCGCGGCGCTCGCGCGGCACCCCGCGCATCGCCAACCGTCTGCTCCGCCGCGTGCGCGACTATGCCGCCGTCGAGGCGCAGGGAAAACTCACGCTGCCGGTGACCAGGGCCGCCCTGCAACTGGAAGGTATCGACGACCGCGGCCTCGACGACCAGGACCGCAGCCTGCTGAAAACGCTCATCGAGGTCTACGGCGGAGGCCCGGCCGGCATTGAAACCCTCGCCGCCACCATGGGCGATGAAGTGGATACCCTCGCCGACGTCATCGAGCCGTTTCTTCTGCAGACCGGCCTGATCACCCGCACCCGCCAGGGGCGACGCGCCACCAAGCCCGCCTACGACCATCTCGGCCTCAAGTACCAACCCCCCCAGGACCAGGCCCCCGACCTTTTCGCCGACGCAATCGACGAACCGGCATAGCCGCCCATACCGATTCTGCGCCTGCCTATTCATTGACTTCGTGCAGTGCCAGATCGAGAGTTCGATCCGCGAGGTACATGCCGCATTGACGAAGTTGATTCAAGATCGGGCGCGCGGCGGGAATTATGCCGCGCCGCTTTGCGATCAGAACAATTCCAAGCGTTCCGCGCGTCGGAAGCCCCAATGTAGATGCGCATCGCCGCGCCGCGAGATCGTCGAGCACCAACTCGGCGCCCGGGTGACGGGTGCCCCATGAAAGAACGGCCGATTCTCCCGGACCCAGATCCCATGCGGCGACCAAAGATGAGACCGGCTCATCAGGGGTGATCGTCAGCCACCGCTCCGAATCCAGCGCCCAAACTGCGGGATCGGTCGGCGAAGCAGCCCGCACTTCAATGGCGACACTGTGGGGAACAATGATTTCAGGTCCAACAATTGTCCTAAGCAGGTGAAGCTGCTTTGCCCGGGCCAGGTAGATAAGTGGCGAGGTGTTGACGGCCGCAAGCTCAGCCACGCGCTAACTCCCGACGGAGACCCTCGGTGTCGACAGCGAAAGCCTCGATCTTCCGAAGCGCGAGTTCGTCAAGGAATTCGACTCGGGTCATGCCCGCGACCGTCGCCGCGCGCGATTGTGAGATCTCCCCGCGCGTATACCAGTGCACCGCAGCGGCAAAGCGCATTTCGCGCGCAAATTCATCCGGATTCCTTCGCAATGCGGCAAATACGTCAGCAGGAAGATCGAGTGTGATTATCGGCATGAGCGCTCCGATTGCTCTTATTGTAGCACGCCATCGACATTACTTCTTCCAAACCTTCGCCTTGAAATCATTGATCGCCTGCTTCAGCCGATTCTCGATATCCTCGGTCAACTCCTTCTTCGTCCCCAGATCGCTGCGCAAGGTTCCCGCGCTGGTCTCGACGTACTGCAGCAGCGCGTTCTGGAACTCGCCGATGCGGGCGACCGGAACATCATCCAGATATCCCTTGGTGCCCGCATAGATCACGATAACTTCCTGCTCCATCGTCATCGGCTTGTACTGCGGCTGCTTGAGCAGCTCCACCAGCCGCGCCCCGCGATCGAGCTGCGCCTGCGTCGCCTTGTCCAGTTCCGTGCCAAGCTGCGCGAACGCCTCCAGCTCGCGATAGGCCGCCAGGTCCAATCGCAAGGAGCCGGCGATCTTCTTCATCGCCTTGGTCTGCGCGTTTCCGCCCACCCGGCTCACCGAGATACCGACGTTGATCGCCGGCCGCACGCCCGCGAAGAACAAATCCGGCTCCAGATAAATCTGCCCATCGGTGATGCTGATGACGTTGGTCGGGATATACGCCGACACCTCGCCCTCCTGGGTTTCGATGATCGGAAGGGCGGTCAGTGATCCGCCCCCTTTCTCATCCGAAAGCTTCACCGCCCGCTCCAGCAGCCGGCTGTGCAAATAGAACACATCGCCCGGATACGCCTCGCGTCCCGGCGGCCGGCGCAGCAGCAGCGAAAGCTGGCGATAGGCCGCCGCCTGCTTGGAAAGATCGTCATACACGCACAGCGTCGCCTCCCCCTTCCACATGAAATATTCTGCCATCGCGCAGCCGGCATAGGCCGCGATGTACTGCAGCGGCGCTGGGTCCGCCGCCGTCGCCACCACCACCGTGGTGTATTCCATCGCCCCGTTGGCCCGCAGCACTTCCACGATGCCCGCCACCGTCGATTCCTTCGACCCGATCGCGACATAGAAGCACTTCACGCCCTTGCCCTTCTGGGCGATGATCGCATCCAGCGCGATGGCGGTCTTGCCGGTCTTGCGGTCGCCGATGATCAATTCGCGCTGGCCGCGGCCGATCGGGATCATGCTGTCGATCGCCTTGATGCCCGTCTGCAGCGGCTCTTTCACCGGCTGGCGCTCGGCGATGCCGGGCGCCACGATGTCCATCTTGCGCGTCTCGGTGCTCGGGATCGGCGGGCCGCCGTCGATCGGCTGGCCAAGCGGGTTCACCACCCGCCCGATTACCGCTGGGCCTACCGGCACTTCCAGCAGCCGGCCGGTGCTCTTCACCGTGTCGCCTTCCTTGATCTCCAGGTAGCTGCCGAAGATGACCGCGCCGATCGAGTCCTCTTCCAGGTTGAATACCTGCCCCATGATGCCGTTTTCGAATTCCAGCAACTCGCCGGCCATCGCATCGCGCAGGCCGTAAATGCGGGCGATGCCGTCGCCCACTTCGATCACGGTGCCGATCGAGCTGACGAGCAGCTTCTGCTCGAAGCCCGCGATCTCCTGCTTCAGGACGCTGGTAATTTCCGCCACGTTGATTGCCATGTCATTCCTCGAAAGTTGCCGGTTGCTGGTTGCTTCTCAAAAGTTCGCTTTGCCGGCAGGCCGCGCCGCCAGAAGCTGCTGTTTCATCGCCTGCAGTTGATTGCGCACGCTGGCGTCGATGAGCTGGTCCTGCACCCGCAGCAGCAATCCGCCGATGATCGACTCATCCACGTACTGATGCACGACCGCATCCCGCTTCAGCGCCGTGCTGACCCGCGCCCGCACCTGCTCGAGCTGCTCGGCCGACAACCGATGCGCCACCGTGACGTCCACTTCCACCTTCCCCTGCTGCTCCTCCAGCGCCTCGTCATAGGCCCCGGAAATCTCCGGCAGAATTCCCAGCCGCCCCTTCACGTTCAAAACCCCCAGAAAGTGCATCAGCAGCGGCGACACCTTGCCGTCAAACAGCCGTTTGACCACGCCCCCGCGCTCCTCTTCGCTGATGCCGGGATCGGCCAGAAATTCGCGAAAGACCGGGTTGCTGTCCAGCACCTGCCGCAAGTCGCGCAAGTCCTGTGCGATTGCAGTCTCCTGCTGCTGCTCCGTCGCGAGTTCCAGCAGCGCGTTGGCGAAGTTGTGTGCGGCCTGGGAAAAGTGTGCGGTATGAGCCATAAACGTTTCGGTTCGAATGCCGGTGGAGCAGACATTCTTGTCTGCCATTCCTCTGGACGCGTGTGTTATCTTGTGGCCGCCAGCGACTGCAGTTCTTCCAGGCTGCGATTCACCAGGTCGCGTTGATCCTCCGGATTCAGATTCCGCCGCAGGATTTTCTCCGCCACGTTGGTCGCCAGCACCGCCGTCTGCTCATAAATTTCCGACAGCGCCTGCGTCTTGGCCGCCTCGATGTCCTTCATCGCCCGCTCCTTGGTCTCCTCGGCCTCCTGCTGGGCGTGGGCCCGAATTCCGGTCGCGATCTTCTCCCCCTCGGCCGCCGCGCTGGCGATCATCTCCCGCACCTTGTTCTCCGCGGTCTGAAGCTGTGCCGTGTACTCCCGCAAAGTAGCCTCCGCCCGCGTCCGCGCCGCCTCGGCCTCGGCAATATCCGTCCGAATCCGCTGCTCCCGCGCCTTCAATCCCGCCAGCACCTGCTTCCACGCCGTCGGATACAGCACCGCCAGCAGCACCACGAAGATGATCAGAACCCAAATCGCCGTGGCCGCGTCGAATTCAATCACTTCGTGCTCGCGCGGCGCGCCCGCTTCGGCTTCCACGTGAGCTACCTTCGCCGCTTCACGCCCTTCGTTCGGCGCCGCCAGCGTGAGGCGCGGAACCCACACAAGGACAAAACACCCAATGAGAACAAGCCTGCGCATCAGCACTCCTCGCGTGTCATTGTTTTCCAGACAAAGCGCCGGGCAGGCTTGTCACCTGCCCGGCACGATTGCATCATGCAATTTTCGCGATCAACAGATAACAGATAGCCAACGCGAAGAAGGTGAAACCTTCGATCAGCGCGGCCGCGATGATCATGTTCGTGCCGATGCGGCCGCCGGCCTCCGGCTGCCGTGCGATTCCTTCCATCGCCTGACCGGCAAGGTGGCCGATTCCCTTGGCGGCGCCAACAACCACGATTCCCGCGCCAAACGCGGTACCCAGAATGGCCAGGCCCCTGTCGGGAAATACCGACCAGGTCGTCGCCTGTGCAAGAAGATCCATCATGTCAAGCTCCCACCGGACTTACGTCCGGAACTATGCGATCTGTGCGGCAAATGTCGCACGGGTCGCGGATGAAATTGTGCCGAACTTAAAAATGAATAGCCCAGGCGTCGGCTGCTCAGGGCGAAGATTGTCAATGTTCCGGCGCCACCGCGCTGGCAATAAATAGCGTCGCCAGGAACGTAAAAATGTACGCTTGCAAAAACGAAACGAAGAGTTCCAGCAGGCGGATCAAAAGGCTCAAAATCGTGATGGGTATTCCGACCGCGGTTTGTTGAAAGACGCCCAGCGTGACTGGAATAAACGTGATCAATACCGCCAGCACCAGGTGCCCGGCGATCATGTTCGCAAAAAGTCGAATCATCAGCGCAAACGGCTTGATCATTGCCCCGACCAGCTCCAGCACCAGCAGCATTCCCCAAATCAAGATATCCGGAATCCACATCACCGCCGATTGCCCCGGTTGCGGCTTGAACGGATGGGGGGCAAAGTTCCACAGATAAAGCGGCACCGCGCACAGGATCGCGGCAACAGGATTCATCCCATGGTGGGCGAAAGCAGCGCCGCCATTGCTCGCTACGGCCTGATGCCCATGGCCAACGGGTTCATCATCTTCATAGTGTCTGGTCGGATTCTTAAGGGCGTCGAACTTGGCTGGAACGTCCGCGGAGAGGCCTTCTCCGCGGACGTGCTCCAAATCGTGGGCCGCCTCATGGCCATGCTTGCCGTCGGAACTGTGTTCTTCATGATGGCCGTGGCCGTAGGTTCCGTTGATCAGCGCGCGGGCGACCTGCACGATGCCGCTGGCGTGAATCATGATCAGCGTACAGAGGGCCAGCGCCCCGGTCGTGCTCACATTGCCGGTCGCGGTGCCGGCATAATGAGACAGCTTGGGGTTGATCAGGCCAAGAATTTCACCCAGTGGCATGAAGCCAAGCAGGTTGCAGAACAGGATGAAGAAGAAGAGCGTCCAGAGGAACGGAACGAAACGATCGGTGTTTTCTTTCAGGGCGGGGCGAAACACTTCAACCCGCAGGAATTCAAGAATCGCCTCGAAGAAATTCCTGCTTCCGCGCGGCGCCTGCGCGTCGGGACGCCGGAACAGCGTTGGGAAAATCAGCAGCATCAGCGCCCCCGCCACCGTCGCCATCAGCATGTGATTGGTGACCCACAGCGGTCCGATTCGAAACAGATCGTGCGGCAGAATATGGGATGTCGGGTCCGCCAACATGAAACTCATCGATCGTCTCCTGCCTGCTTGCTCATCGCCTGCTTTGCCGCTACGGATCTCACGCCCGCCACCGCGGACACCGCCAGGATGACCAGTGACGTCCAGGAAAACGCCAGCAGCCACCAGACGAACGCCTCGCGATGCTGAACGCCGCCGAGGAATGTCGCTACCGCGGCCAATCCGCCGGTCCCAAGCATCAGGATCGTCATGCCGGCCAATCCTGCCTGGGCGGCATCAGCGGCATTCTTGCCGCGCAGCAACCTGATCGTCAACAATGCCAGCGCGCCCACCGCTATCGCGATCGCCAGCGCGATGCCAAGCTCGCGCCAGTAAGTTCCGAATCCTGCCACCCGGCAGATCACCGCGCCGGCCGCGCCAACCGCCAGGACCGCCACGATTTCCAGCACAACTTCACGCAGAATACCGCGCATCACATCGAAGCTCCGGGCCGCTAATCTTTGTTTGCCTTAATCGCTTCCCTGATCAACAAATACATGCCGCCGCCGATTCCCAGCATCAATCCAGTCAACGTGCCGCGCGGCGTCCAGCCAAACTTGTGATCGAGCCAGCGCCCGACCACGAATCCCACGGCGGCGCCAACCGCCATCTCCAGCCCCAGCCCCAGATATTTGCCCCATTCATCCTTGGGTTCTTCGGACATACGTGGCACCACCTGCCGATCGTGCAATTTTGCACGAACTGGGGCGGCAAGAGTAGTATCAGCCGCCATCATCGTCAAGTTTGCTCCAACGCCAACGCACTCAAACGTTTTTCACCCAATCCCTCCTCCAACTAGACGCCAGACCACTTCCCCGATACCCTACGCCCCAATTGAAAGGAGACTGTGCATGGCCAAGCCACGGCGCCGCCGCAAGATCGGCAGCAAGAAACGTAAGGCTCGTCGCGATCGTCGCAAACGCTAACTAAGCATTCGACGCGAAAGCAATCCAGAACGGCAGGAGCTTCCCCAGCCCTCCTGCCGTTCTGTTCTTTATTTGTCCAACTGCTGCGCCCCGCACATCGGCCGCGCTGGCGTCGCGATCTTGCGCACCGCCAGCGGCGGCTTGTATTCGTACATTTCCCCCATCGCCTCCATCTCCCCATCCGCTCCGGCAAAGCGAATGTTCTTTATTGTCTCCCCCATCTCCATCTCCCCGCGCTCCGCCGGCCGATAGTTCCCCTTCGCCGCCTCCACGAACTTCGGCACGAAATGCGCTGGCGCGAGTTTTGCCAGACCCTTCGCCCACGTTGCATCGTGGAAGGAATTCGACATGAAATTGTTTGAGCCACGCACGAGTTGCCTGCCGTTCTCCGCTTTCGCCTTCGCGAATCGCTCTGCCAGCACCTGCTTGGCCTGCTTCCCGGTTGGGTCGCAGATAAGGTTATTGACCAGATCCACGCTCGCCCCCGCCGCGCTCACTTGCACCACCGGCGACACGAACGGAGTAAGGATCGTGTTCTGCACCAGGTACAGCGTGCCATTGTGCTCATGTCCCCCATCCTGCCCGAAGTGAATCACCGCCCGGTTGCCCGCACACTTTGGATCTTTCACGATAATGTTCCCCAGCAGCACGGCGTCGCTGTGCTCAAGCTCGGTATTGATCTTGTCATCCACCAGGTCGATTTCCCGGTTGGCCGAGTCGTGTACGTAGCAATATTCCACCCGTGTGTAATGTGCCCGGCTCTTGACGTTGTGCCCGGTGAGGCTCGAGTACACCTCGCATCCCCGCAGTGTCACGCTCGTCCCGCCCAGGTACAGATTATGATTCTGCCCCGGCTCCTTCGTCGAGCCGTTGTGATGGATCGCGCAGCTTTCAATCAGTTGGCCGCGCCCCGTCCGCTTTGCCATTTCCGTGGCCGACGCATCCCCGTTGGACATGATCCCCATGTCGTTATCATGAATCTCGCAATCGCGAATCGTCACGGAATTGGCCTGATTGATCCGTACCCCCGCGCCATTGTGCGAGCCATTGTGCGCCCCGGTCAGCTCAAATCCCTCCACCACGCATCCCGACGCCCCCGGATCGAACTGAAAGATCGCCCGCGACACCGCCCCGTCTCCCGAATAGTCAAAACCCTCCCCCGACAGCGCCACCCGCTCCCCCTTCTTCTTCCCCACCCCCCGAAACGTAATCTTCGCCTTCCGCACCAACACCGCCACCTGCGAATACGCCTTCCCTTCCGCCGGTGCATGCACCAAAACACTATCCCCGGCCTTTGCCTTGGCCAGCGCCTCCTCGACCCGCGCATAAACCTGCCCCGGACCAACATGAAGATCCTCCGCCCGCGCCGCGGATGCACAGGCAAGCAGTGCGATAAACAGTGGAAACAAGTGACTTCGCATGACCCACGATTCTACCGATAGTACAACGACTGTGATGTGTCGGCGCCCGCGCGGGATGTACGACTACCGCAGCGCCAGCAGGTCACTTGCCAGCCTCCCCGATCCAAACCCCCATGAGAGCCTTTACTTCGCGCCAACTTTGCGGCGCGTACGGCGCGAGCTGCGGGGCCGAGCTGTGGTAATCGCCTCGCTGGGCACGACCAACTCAAGCTGCACTCCATTTTCATTCCACATCAATTCAATCGCATCGCGCACCATGAATACCAGTTCGTCGAGCGAACGCCCCTGGGTCGTCACGCCCTCGCGCTCCAACACCCGGCCAATGAACCAATTCTCCTCTTGCGTGATCAAAACGTGGTACTGCTTCATCTTACTTCTCGCCGAAATTGTTCCCAATCGACTTGGGCGTCGATTGCCATCCCGCGAACCGTCCCGCGCTGCAACTCCCGGTGCCGAGGCACCGCAATCTGCACCCCGTCCACTTCTCTACGGATGATTGTATGGTTTGATCCCTCGCGCAGCACGAAAAAACCGTGTCGTAGTAACGCCTTAAGGACTTTTCGGGTCTGAAAGCTCATTCTCGATTTCTGATGGCGTGCGTGGAGCCCCGCCAGCTATTCCATATGTCTGATCATCTCACTGGCAAACTCCGAACACTTCACTTCTTTCGCCCCCTCCATCAGCCGGGCAAAATCATACGTCACCGTCTTCGCCCCGATCGCCGACTCCAATCCCCGCAAAATCAAATCCGCCGCCTCCTGCCATCCCATGTACTCAAACATCATCACCCCAGACAAAATCACGCTCCCCGGATTCACCTTGTCCTGGTTGGCGTACTTCGGCGCGGTGCCGTGGGTGGCCTCGAAGATGGCATGGCCGGTGAGGTAGTTGATGTTCCCGCCGGGGGCGATGCCGATGCCGCCCACCTGCGCCGCCAGTGCGTCGGAAAGATAGTCGCCGTTGAGGTTCAGCGTGGCGACGACGTCAAATTCCTCCGGCCGCGTCAGCACCTGCTGCAGCGTGATATCTGCGATGGCGTCCTTGATGACCAGCCCCGCGCCGCTCTTGCCTTCGGGGATTTTGCACCACGGGCCGCCGTCGATCTCCACCGCGCCGAAGAATTCCCTGGCAATCTCATATCCCCAGTCGCGGAACGCCCCTTCGGTGTATTTCATGATGTTCCCCTTGTGTACCAGCGTGACGCTCTTGCGATGATGCTTGATGGCATACTCGATGGCGGCATACACCAGCCGGCCGGTGCCCATGTGACTGACCGGCTTGATGCCGATGCCGACTTTCACCGGCACTTTCTTGTCGTAGCCGATCGCCTTCAGCCAGCCCTCCGTGGCCTCCTGCGTCCCGAAACGAATTTTCTTGAAATCCTTGGGAAATTCCTTCGCTATGAAATCCAGAATCTTCTGCGATTCCGCCGTCCCCGCCGCATACTCAATCCCCGCGTAAATATCCTCGGTATTCTCCCGGAAAATCACCATCTCCACCTTCTCCGGCCGCTTCACCGGCGAAGGCACCCCCTTGAAATAGCGCACCGGCCGCAAACAGACGTACAAATCCAGCATCTGCCGCAGCGCCACGTTCAGCGACCGAATCCCCCCGCCCACCGGCGTCGTCAGCGGCCCCTTGATCCCCACCAGATAGCTCCGGAACGCCTCCACCGTGTCATCCGGCAGCCAGTTGTTGTATTTCTTGAACGCCTTTTCCCCGGCAAAAACTTCCAGCCAAACAATCTTCCGCTTGCCGGCGTAAGCCTTCTTTACGGCCGCGTCGAAAACCCGCTGGCTGGCCCGCCAGATATCCGGCCCCGTCCCATCCCCTTCGATAAACGGGATGATCGGCTGATCCGGAACGGTCAGCTTTCCGTTCAGGATGGAGATGGTCTGGCCGCTCGTGGGAGCTTGAAGATCATTGAATTTCGGCATGAGGCGGTTCCTTATGGTTCGGTGAAAAGGGTCAGATTGTCGCAAGGAAAGACAAAAATTAACCGTGCCGGGCATGGCTGTCAAACCCCGGAATTTCCGCTGGAAAACCGGCCGATGATATTTTACAGTAGGCCAACTGTGCGTCGGGGCTGACGCACAACCACCGCCTGCACGCATCGAAGTCGAATCCGCGCCGCCGTGGCGCCGTGTGCAATGGACTGTGTACGACAAAGGGCAAGTGTCATGAAGAAGAAGCATCTCCCGGGCAAGATCGAACTCTCCGTGTTCGCCGTGATCGCCATCATCGCCGCCATCATCGTCGCCAGCTCGCGCGTCCACGACCTCGGCCTCGCCGCCCTGGCCATCCCCATCTTCATCGGCGCCGCCATCGCCGGCATGGCCCGCTCCGGCCAATTCTCCCAATCCCCCGTCGCGCCCAAGCCCGCCGACACCGAAACCGCCGTGGATTAGCCTCGATGCCCGCAGTAACGCAATCCTCAACCGGCGCGATGACATCCATCTCCCAAGGTCATTCGGAGTTCTCCCAGGGTGTAACTCTTGTTTGTGGCGGCCCCACCTTTTACCCCCTCTCC
>DAIOHQ010000103.1:0-15856 GCA_036744635.1 Tepidisphaeraceae bacterium
CTTGGCGCTATCGCCAGGGGCGTTTTGACACGCGAACTGCGGAAGTCGGGTTAGCGCTATTGCCGGACTCAATAGCGCTATTGGGCGGCTCAAAGTGTGCTTTGCCGGAAACAAGATTCCACAAAGTCCCCCGCAAACCAGAGTATCGCATCCATGATCTGATCGGCGTCGGGGCTTCCAACGCCAGTCCCGCGGCCGCTCCATCCAAGGCTCGGAAAAAGGTGACGGCTCGGAAAAAGGTGACGCAGGTCGATTGTTCCTTCAGCGCCGACCTGCGTCATCTTTGATTGTCCCCAGACCTCATCTTTGCCACGGAGGGAAGGGGACTTTGGCAAAAACTGGGAATAGAGCTTTGAAGGGATGGGGACGCGGGCGCGTGGGTTTGTTGAGACGTGGCCTATCGAGTACACTGCTGCACTGTTGATTCACCTGCAAACGGGCGGTCCATGCCAACGAAAAAGAGCAGCACGACGGGGAGCGAGTTGTTCATCGTGGATAACAGCGATGCGGACTGGAAAGTCCTGCGCTACCTCCACGACTGGTGCCAGATCGCCAAGGGCATCGACATCGCCACCGGTTACTTTGAGATCGGCTCGCTGCTGGCGCTCAAGGATGAGTGGCAGAAGGTGGACGAGATCCGCATCCTGATGGGCGACGAGTGCTCACTGCGCACCAAGGGGGCGTTCGACGCCGGCCTGACCCAGATCACAAAGACGCTCGATGACAGCATCGAAGCTGAAAAGCAGCACAACGATTTCCTCGTCGGGGTCCCCGCCATCGTCGAAGCCATCCGCGCGGGCAAAATCAAGTGCCGCGTCTACCGCAAGGCCAAGTTCCACGCCAAGGCGTACATAACCCATGCCCGCCTTGAAGTCGTCGGCTCCTCCGCCCTTGTCGGTTCGTCCAACTTCACCTACCCCGGCCTCACTGAGAACATCGAACTGAACGTGCAGATCACCGGCGGTCCGGTGTCGGTCCTGCAGGAGTGGTACGAGGAGCATTGGAAGCAGGCCGAAGACATCACACCAGAAATTCTCCGCGTGATCGAGCGGCATGTGCGCGAATATTCGCCATACGAAGTGTACGCCAAGTCGCTCCAGGAGTTTTTCCGCGGGCACGAGCAGACGGCTTCTGAGTGGGAGAAGGGCACCGGACCGCAGTGCTCCCGCGTTTATCCGATTCTCGATGAGTACCAGAAGGATGGCTATCAGCAGCTCAAGAAGATCGCCGAGCGCTATCGCGGCGCCTTCCTCTGTGATGGCGTCGGGCTGGGTAAGACGTTCATCGGACTGATGCTGATCGAGTGGCTCGTTGAACACTGCGGCAAGCGCGTCGCCTTGTTCGTCCCAAAGGCCGGGCGCGAGCCGGTCTGGGAAGCGGCCATTTCCCGCTACCTACCGCATATCGGCGGCGTCTTCGGCCCCGGCTTCGCCATCTACAACCACAGCGACCTGCTTCGCGGCGGCAAATGGCAGCGCGAGTTGGACGAAGTCAAAGAGAGGGCGCATGCCGTCATCATCGACGAGGCCCACCACTTCCGAAACCCCGGCATCGCGGGCGAGGGAACCAGGCGCCCTTCCCGTTACCGTCGCCTGTACGACATTGTGGCGAACAAGGACCTGTTCCTTCTCACCGCTACGCCCGTCAACAATCGGCTCATCGACCTTCAGCACATGATCGAGCTGTTCAGCCGCAAGCAGGCTGACTACTTCAAGGATGCGCCGCTGGGCATCCATTCGCTCCCCGGCCACTTCCGCATCATTGAAAAGAACCTTGAACGGCTGATGTACGAGAAGTCCGACGGCACGGCCGGTGTGTTGACCACCAACCCGGCGGAGGCGGAACAGGTGCTGGGCGACGACGCCCTGTTCCGCAAACTCGTGGTGCAGCGCAGCCGTACCTACGTCAAGCAGAGCCAGGAGAAGCACAGCGGGTCCAGCGCCGTCTTTCCCACTCGGGAACCTCCCCGCGTCGCCGCCTATGAGCTGAAGAAAACCTACGGCCGCCTGCTGGAGATGGTCGAGAAATCCTTCTCCAAGAAGAAACCGCTCTTCTCCCTGGCCATTTACAATCCGCTTGATTATCCGAAGGAAGGCAAGAAAATTGAGTTGGCCAATGAGCAATTCCCCGGCGCCACCAAGGGCCGGCAAGGCCAGATCGTCGGCCTGATCCGCACCAGCTTTCTCAAGCGATTTGAAAGCTCCGCGTCTGCATTCGGCGCATCCTGCGCATCGCTGTTCCGCAAGCTCCTGGCCTGGGTCGAGGTTCACAGCGAGAGCGAAGGTGAGAAGCGCCGATTCCTGCGATGGAAGAACCAGCATCCCGATCTCGTCGCCCAGGTCGATCGGCAACCGTCGCTCTGGGATGACCCCGAGGCGGATGAGGATATTGACTTCGTACCGGAAGAGATGCTTGACGAAGTCGAGAAGCTCGACCATGCCCAATACCGCATCGAGGAAATGCTGGCGGAGACGTACCTCGACCTCGATCAGCTCGCCGAGTTCCTCAAGGAACTGGGCAAGTTCAAACCCAGCCACGACGACAAGCTCAAGACGCTTATCAAACTCCTGAAGACCGACTCGGTACTCAAGCAGCACAAGGTGCTGATCTTCAGCGAGTTCATGGACACTGCCCGCTACCTCAAGGAACAGCTTCAGGCGGAGGGAATTGAGGGCGTTGACGAGATCGACTCGGCCGTCAAGCGCGACCGGGGCGAGATCATCCGCCAGTTCGCGCCATACTATAACGGGATGACCAGCGCCGAGTTGGCTGCCAGGGGACTGGCCGAAATCCGCGTTCTGATCTCCACCGACGTCCTCTCCGAAGGGCTCAATCTGCAGGATGCGACCCGGCTCATCAACTACGACCTGCACTGGAACCCCGTGCGCCTCATGCAGCGCATCGGCCGCGTGGATCGGCGCATGAATCCCGAAACCGAGGCGAGCATTCAGGCCGATCACCCGGATCAGCAGGCGCTCCGCGGCAAGGTTGCCTACTGGAACTTCCTGCCTCCGGAAGAGTTGAACGAACTGCTTACCCTCTACAGCCGTGTCACGTTCAAGACGCTGCGAATCAGCAAACTCTTCGGCATTGAGGGCAAGAAGCTTCTCACCCCCGACGATGACTACCAGGCCCTCAAGGATTTCACCGAAGCCTACGAGGGCCGGGAAACGCCCATCGAAAAGATGCACTTGGAATATCAGGAGTTGCTGCGGGCCGATCCCGATCTAGCCGAAAAGCTGGACCGCCTGCCCGGCCGCGTCTTTAGCGGCAAGGAACACCCCAAAGCGGGAACGCAGGCGGTCTTCTTCTGCTTCGCGCTTCCCGCCCCCAAAGCCGGGATAACCCAGGCCGCTGGCGTGGGCGCAGGCGCGGATTGGACAGAAGATGCCGGCGACACCAAGTGGTATCTGTACGCGTTGGCCACCGAAAGGATCGTGGATGAGCCGACTGAAATCATTGACCTGATTCGCTCGACACCGCGAACCCCGCGCCGCACGACGATGCAGCAGCCCTCCCTCGCCGAAATCCGCGCCGCCGTTGAAAAGCACATCAAAAACACCTATCTCAAGGCCGCCCAGGCTCCCGTCGGCGTGCGGCCGGTACTGAAGGCGTGGATGGAATTGAATTAGGCCGCCAAGGTGAACTGCCATGGATATCCGCTTCCATACCGATCTCGACGGCGAGCCGCATATTCACGCTCACAACGTCTCGGAGGCGGAGGTTCTGGAAGTCCTGAATCGTCCGCTGGAGCGGATTGCCGGGCGCAACGACAGCTTCATCACCACCGGACGCACGCGCGGCGGGCGAATTCTCAACGTCATCCACGCGCCTCTGCGCGGTAAAATTGGTATCTTCGTCATCACGGCCTACGATCTGCCCGCCAAACAGATCCGGGCCTTGAATCGACGACTCAAACGACGGAGACGATCATGAAGAAAACCCGTCCCACTGGCCCCGCGCCTTCCCCCGCGCCTTCCCCCGCGCCTTCCCCCGCCCGCCGCCGGCGCGATCCCAGCCCATATCCCAAGGGGTGGAACCGCCAACGGGTGCAGGCGGTCATCGATTACTACGAAAACCAGACCGACGACGAGGCCATCGCCGAAGCCGAGGCCCAATACAACGCCATCGACTCCACCATGATGCAAATCCCCCGCGCCCTGGTCCCCGCCGTCCAGCGTCTGCTGGCCAAGCGGGCGGGATAAACGGTATCATCAGCCGCCGATGCCGCATGCACCGAAAGGGGTCCGTTCTTGTCCAAACAATCTGACGACGCCAAGTCCTTCGAAGCCGCCCTCGCCGAAATTTCCGACGAGCATTCCTTTATTCAGAAGCTGCTGATCGACCGGCTCAACTGGCCCATCGACGAGAAGGTCAAATCCCTCGGCGACATCGCCTACGACTGGGACAAGGAGGAACTCCGCGCCAAGGGGCTCGAGCGCAAGGTCGTGGACGGCCGCATCCGCCAACTGGTGCTCGAAGGCTGCCCGTGGGGCATTTTTCTCGTCGAGTTCAAAAACCCCGATGTCTTCTCCTCCGGCCGGGGCATGACCGTGCCGCTGCGGCAAATCCTCAGCGGCCTGGTCCCCAAGCAGCGCAAATCCGCCAATCTCCCCAGCTTCTTCCGCCAGCACCTTTTGTTCATCTGCACCCACGACTACCGCTCATTCCGCTTCGTCCATTTCAAGGACCCCGGCGAGGCCTTTAAGCAGCCCACCCTCGCCAGCTTCGGCTGGTGGCCGGGCGACTCGGTCAAGACCGTCAGCGCCTATAACCTCCCCCATCTGCGCTATCTCGCCGACTCCGCCACCGTGGATGACTGGCTCGCCGACTGGACCGCCGCCTTCGACGTCGAGCGGGTCACCAAACGGTTCTACGAAGACTACAAGGCGATCCACGCCCTCTTCAGCGGCGACCAGCTCAAGGGCGTCGCCGATGCCACCGAACGCGCCTGGCTCGCCTCGGTGCTGCTCAACCGCCTGATGTTCGTCTACTTTCTCCAGAAAAAAGGGTTTCTCGACGGCGGGGATGAATCCTATCTGGAAAAGAAGCTCGCCGCCTCCAAAATTGCCGGTAAAGATCGTTTTTACAATGACTTCCTCACCGGGCTGTTCTTCGAGGGCTTCGCCCGCCCGGAAGACAAGCGCTCCGCCGCCGCCATCAAAAAACTCGGCTCCATCCGCTACCTCAACGGCGGCCTGTTTCTCCCGCACCGCATCGAGCAGGATGCCGCGAAAACGGGCAAAACCATCACCCTGCCCGACTCCGTCTTCGCCGAGCTGTTCAAGCTCTTCGCCGGCTTCTCCTGGAACCTCAACGACAAGCCCGGCGGGCAGGACAACGAGATCAACCCCGATGTCCTCGGCTACATCGTCGAGAAATACATCAACCAGAAGGCCTTCGGGGCCTACTACACCCGCCCGGAGATCACCGGCTATCTCTGCGAGCGCACCATTCACCGCCTGATCCTCGACGCCATCAACACCCCCGCCGCCCTTCTTTCCCCCTCGCCCGGTACTCCGGGAGAGGGCAGGGGTGAGGGTCTGCAGGGTCTTCTCTCCAAAGCCGGCTTGCCCATCCGTTGCTACAAGACCGTCGGCGAGATGCTCAAAAAACTCGATGATGCCACCGCCACCAAGCTGCTCGATCAAGTCCTTCCCGGCCTCTCCCTGCTCGATCCCGCCTGCGGCTCGGGGGCCTTTCTGGTCGCGGCCATGAAGACGCTCATTGACATTTACAGCTTCATCTTCGGCTGGATCAAGTTCAACGGTTCGGCGGAACTCAAAAACCGCCTGAAGAAGATCGACACCGATCACCCCTCGCTCGACTACTTCATCAAGAAGCGGATCATCACCGACAACCTCTTCGGCGTGGACATCATGGAGGAGGCCGTCGAGATCGCCCGCCTGCGCCTCTTCCTCGCCCTGGTCGCCAGCGCCAACCAGGTCGATGAACTCGAGCCCCTCCCCAACATCGACTTCAACATCCTCCGCGGCAATTCCCTCATCGGCCTGCTCAACGTCGATCCCAGCGGCTTCGACCAGAAGAACCTCTTCCTCCCTCCCTACGCCAAGGTGTTGGCCGACCGCAACCGCGAGCTGGACATCTACCGCCACACCGGCAGCTATGCCGATGACCTCACCGCCCAGCGCGACCGCATCGCCGATGTGAACACCAAGGCCCAGGATACGCTCGATGAGATGCTGCTGGCCGACTTCGCCAACCTGGGCATCAAGTACGAACAGGCCACCTGGGATGATGCCAAAGGGGCCGAGGGCAAGCCCAAAAAGCGCCCCCTGGCCATCGCCGACATGCAGGCCCTGCACCCCTTCCACTGGGCCTTCGCGTTTGACAAAGTCATGGCCCGCGGCGGCTTCGACGCCATCATCACCAACCCGCCCTGGGAGATCGTCAAGCCCAATGGCAAGGAGTTCTTCGAGGAATACTCCGATCTGGTCACCAAGAAGAGCATGTCCATCCACGATTTTCAGGAGGAGCAGGGCAAGCTGCTCAAGGACAAGGATATCCGCCCCGCCTGGCTGGACTACCTCAGCGGCTATCCCCACCAGAGCGCCTACTTCCGCAGCGCCCCGGAATACGCCCACCAGATCGGCACGATGAACGGCAAGAAGGTCGGCTCCGACCTGAATTTGTACAAGCTGTTCACCGAGCGCTGCTTCCGCCTGCTGCGGGATGGCGGGCAGTGCGGCATCGTTATCCCCTCGGGCATCTACACCGACCTGGGGGCCAAGCAGTTGCGGATCATGCTGTTCGAGCAGGGAACGATTGACTCGCTCTTCTGCATCGAGAACCGCCGAGGCGTGTTCGAGGATGTTCATCGGATGTTCAAGTTCGTCGTCCTCACCTTCGCCCGCGGCGGGCACACGGCGACATTCCCGGCGGCCTTCATGCGCCATGATGTCGGGGAACTGGAGCGCTTCCCGGCCGAGGGCGCGCTGCCGATCTCGGTGGACCTGGTGCGCAAGCTCTCCCCCGATTCCCTCTCGGTCATGGAATTCAAGCAGCCCATCGACGTCCAGATCGCCCAAAAGATGCTCCGCTTCCCCCTGCTGGGGGAGGATGTGCCGGGGAAGTGGAAGCTGTCGCTGACGGCTGAATTCCACATGACCAACGACAGCGACCTGTTTCACACCGCCCCCGCCCCCGGCCGCCTGTCGCTGTACGAGGGGAAGATGATCTGGCATTTCGACCACCGGCTGGCCGAGCCGAAATATTGGGTCAGTGAAAAGGACGCGCGGAGGTCGCTGGGACTAACACCCAAAGCTTCGGTTGAGGCGGACTATGAAAGCTATCGGTTTGGAGTGCGCGCGGTAGCGTCCAATACGAATGTACGAACCCTGATCGCCTCGGTCGTACCGGCGCGAATGTTCTGTGGAAACTCTCTCTTAACGACGCGCGATCATGGTTTGGACGAGTTGGAGACGCTCGGACTGGTGAGCATTGTTGATTCGCTGCTCGTTGACTGGTTGTTACGCCAGAAGGTAACGACGAACATTAACATGTTCTTCATTTATCAGCTCCCCGTGCCGCGTCTCACTCCCAGGGATAGCGCAACCTTTACGGCTTTGACGAAACGTGCCGCCCGCCTCATCTGCACCACCCCCGAATTCGACGACCTGGCCAAATCCGTCGGCCTGAATCCCCCGAATCACAAGGCCGGCGTGACCGACCCCGCCGGCCGGGCAAAGCTGCGGGCGGAGCTGGATGCGATGGTTGCCCACCTCTACCGCCTGACCGAGGAGGAATTCTCCCACATCCTCTCCACCTTCCCGCTGGTGGCCGAGGAGGTGAAGGCCGCCGCCCTCGCCGAATTCATCCGTCTCCGCGACAACGGCCAGGCCGCCACCTTCAACCCTGACCTGTCCGCGCCTTCGCCGGCCGTCGCCACAATGGTCGATCCCGCCCTGGCCGTGCGGGCGATGATTCAAGCGGGAGAAAGCGCCACCGTCGAGTTCAAGTCGTCAGCGCGGTGGGATGTGAAGAACAGCAAGGCCGAGAAATTCATCGAGCGCATCATCGTCAAGACCATCGCCGCCTTCCTCAACACCCAGGGCGGCACGCTGGTGATCGGCGTGGAGGATGATGGCGGCGTGTACGGCCTGGCCGAGGACTACAAGATCAGCGGCGCCAAGGGGCGCGACAGCTTCGAGAACTGGCTGACCCAGACGCTGCTGAAGGATTTCGGCAAGGACGCGGCCGGCCAGCTTTCGATCGCTTTCTACGAGCTGAAAGAACCCTCACCCCAACCCTCCCTGCCCTCTCCCGGAGTACCGCTCACCGCAGGTGCGGGAGAGGGGGTTGTGCTCGGCGGCGGCGACGCCTGCGTGGTCACCGTCAAGCCATCGCCAAAGCCCAGATTTGTGACCGAGAACGGCCAGGAGCTTTTCTACATCCGCACCGGCAACGCGACCAACCAGCTCAAGCCATCGGAGCTGTTAGGCTATTGCGCCCAGCGTTGGCCGCAAACAACGGGAAATGCTTGAGCGGCCATCGCGGCATTGGCCCGGAAATGTCTCGACGCCAAAGGCGTCGGCTGCGCCGCCTGGGAAAAGGAGATCGACCAGCGCGTGGCGGCGTTGTATGGTTTGTGAGCCATAACAAGGTGAGGTAGCATCATGAGTGAAACGTCGCGTGGGCCCGATCCATCTGGGTCGGCATCGGAGTTCCTGCTCTACCAGACCGAGGACCACCAGACCAAAATCGACGTGCGCCTGGAGGGCGAAACGGTCTGGCTGAACCAGAGCCAGATGGTCGAGTTCTTTCAAACGACCAAGCAGAATATCAGCCTGCACATCCGTAACGTCTTCGAAGAAGGCGAGTTGCAGGAGGCGGCAGTTGTCAAGGATTACTTGACAACTGCCGCCGATGGCAAGCGCTACGCGGTGCGGCACTACAATCTCGAATGACGGCGCCGACGACGGCGGGTGTTTTGATCTTCGGTCCGCTCCTGCGGGGGTGGTCCTTGAGGTCAATCGCGTATTGCAGCGCGCGAGCGGGACTGTTTTCCCAGAAGTAAATGCCCTCGCCCAGCCAGTCGAAATCATTCCTGCTTCGCGTGAGGTGCGCCTTGCCCGCAAAAATCCGCTCTGCAACAGTTTTATCGCAGCCGTGGAAGCCGAGTGCGTAGGAGGGTAGGACCGAGTACACGGTGGATCAGCGATAACGCTTGGTGAGTCGTGTGCCGCTTTTGGTGATGAAGCCGCCGCGAATCAGAAACGCGCGAGCTTTTTTCGGGCTGCGCAGTTCCCTGCGCAACTGACTGGCCGCTTTACGGTGTTCCTTAATGATGGCAGTAGCGGTTGGCATCGTCTTTATGCTCTTTCCACATATAGTATCGGCCTCATTCTTGGAGAAGTCAAGGAATCTCCGTGGCTTCGCCGCACGGCCGCCGCCGAGGTGTTCGTCCCGAAGGGGGACTGACAGCAAAGGTGCCGACCGTGCGGCGATCGCGGCATTGGCCCGGAAATGTCTCGACGCCAAAGGCATCGGCTGCGCGGCGTGGGAAAAAGAAATCGACGAGCGCGTGGCGGCGCTGTATGGGTTGTGAGGAGTTTCCATGGCAGACGAATTGTTCAGCGCCCAATCGGATGAGAATGCCTCGCCCTTCGAGCGGGTTCGCCGGGTGAACGCCGCGGGGAACGAGCACTGGTCCAGCCGCGATTTTGCCCGGGTGCTGGGATACGCCGATTACCGCAATTTCGAGCAGGTAATCGCCAAAGCCCGCATCGCCTGCTTTAACAGCGGCCAGCGGATCGAGGATCATTTCGTTGACATCACCGACATGATCGAGATCGGCAAGGGAGGCCAGCGCCCGGTGGCGACGACGCTGATGTCGCGCTACGCCTGTTACTTGACGGTCCAGAACGCGGATCCGGCCAAAGACATCGTCGCGCTGGGGCAGAGCTATTTCGCCGTCCAGACCCGCAGGCAGGAGCTGTCCGATGAGCAGATCGAAAACGAGCGGCGTCTGATGCTTCGCAATGAGCTCAAGGCGCACAACACCCAGCTTGCCGAAGCCGCCAAGGCATGCGGGGTTGTCGCCCCTCAGGACTATGCCATCTTTCAGAACCACGGTTACCAGGGCCTGTACGGTGGGATGACCGCGCAGGACATCCACGACCACAAGCGGCTCAAGAAGAGCCAGCAGGTTCTCGATCACATGGGCAGCACGGAATTGGCGGCAAACCTGTTTCGCGCCACCCAGGCGGAGGAGAAGCTGCGCCGAGACAAGGTAAAGGGAAAGACCGCGGCGAACCGGACGCACTTCGAGGTCGGCAGGAAAGTACGCAAGACCATTGAGGAACTGGGGGGAACGATGCCGGAGAACCTTCCCGTCGCCGACAGCATCAGGAAGCTTGAATCAAAAAAAACAAAGCAGATTCGCGGCAAGGGTCCACAGACAAAATAGTCCTGACGGCGGACGGACAAAACCCCGCTTCGTGGTGGAAAACGGCCAGGAACTTTTCTACATCCGCACCGGCAACGCCACCAACCAGCTCAAGCCGTCGGAGCTGCTGGACTACTGCAAGCATCGCTGTACGGGCTTTAATGAATCTGGAAAAGGAGATTGAGCATGAAGCATGAAACGGTCGAAAAACTCTTCGCGGACTTCGAGCGGCTGCTGCGGGTGGACGCGGAACGTGGCATCGAGTTCTGGCTGGCGCGGGAACTTCAGGACGTCCTGGGGTATGACCGCTGGGAAAACTTCGCCAAGGTGGTGGACAGGGCGCAGGTCGCCTGCCGCAATGCGGGTTTTGAACCGGGCGACCATTTTCTTGAAGCCACGAAAATGGTCGATCTTGGGTCCGGGGCCAAGCGCGAAGTCGCCGACTTCCTGCTGACGCGCTATGCGTGCTACCTGATCGCCCAGAACGGCGATCCCTCGAAAGAGCCAATCGCTTTTGCCCAGACCTATTTTGCCATCCGACCCGGCGCGCCGAACTGATCGAGAAGCGGCTGATCGATGTCGAGCGAGTCCGGGCCCGCAGGAAGTTGACGGTTTCGGAGAAGGAACTATCCGGCCTGATTTACGAGCGGACGAAGAACGAGAGGAGCTTCGGCGTCATCCGCAGCAAGGGCGACGAGGCGCTCTTTGGCGGCCAGACGACGCAGTGCACAGAACAACCCCCATCCCCGCCGCCTCCGCCGCCGACCGTGCGGCCATTGGGGCGTTGGCCCGGAAATGTCTCGACGCCCAAGGCATCGGCTGCGCCGCCTGGGAAAAGGAGATCGACGAGCGCGTGGCGGCGTTAGACGGGTTGTGATCAATCGGGTAGAACCTCTGGCGGGCCGTGGTCGGAAATGTCGATGATCTGCAAATGGTTTCAATGATTGGGCATCCATATGAACCGCAAAGAATTCGAGCAACTGAGAGACCCAGCAGGCTAACATCTCTCATGAGGGCCAGTTTATTGACCCGGAAGGGAGTGAATCATGACCGTTGACTGCAGCAACATTCAAGATTTGGTTCGTGCCGTTCCACTGGTTCAGGGCTGTGACATCATCCGCAACGGCATGCTGCGCATGGCCACTCCTTTCCGATATGCGGATGGTTCACAGGTCGACTTGTTCTTGGGCCAGCAACCCGACCTGTTCGAGGGTTGGAAACTGACGGACTTGGGACATACCACCGCTTATCTCCTGGACCTGCACCTCAAGCCTTGGACCACCAAACGTCGCAAGCAGATTGTCACTGACATCTGCACGGCGTTGGACGTGAAACGGGAAGGCGGGGAATTGGCGGTCTATCTGAAGGATGGCCAGATGCCGTTGCTGGGAGACGCGATGGTGCGGTTGGGCCAAGCCTGCATTCGTGTCGCGGACCTTGCGTTTACGCAGCGCGTGCGCCCGGCCAACGCATTCCGCGAAGAAGTCGAAGAGTTCATCGAGATGGACGATCTCCGCTACGAGCCGGACATCGTCCTTCCAGGGCAGTTCGGAAAAGAGGTGCCGGTGGACTTTGAAGTTCAAGGGAGGCGAACCAAATCCCTCGTGCAGACGCTCTCCACCGGGAACAGCGCCGCCGCGCATGGGCTTTCCAATGAGATATTCCGCCGCTGGTACGATCTGAATCAGTATCACCAGACTCATCAGTTCTTAACGATCTACGACGCGTCCAATGACGTATTTCGCGAGGATGATCTTCTTAGACTGGGGACGCTTTCGCAGGTGTTCGCATTCCCGGCCGATCCCGAATCAATCAAACTCGCTATGGCGGCTTGACGTATCCTGGACAAGAAGCAGAAGACCGGCTTTGCCGGCGTGCCCGAGGAGATCCGGAACTTCCACATCGGCGGCTACCAAGTGTGCCAGAAGTGGCTCAAGGACCGCAAGGGCCGTACGCTGAGCAAGGACGACCTGATCCACTACCAGAAGATCGTCGTCGCCCTGCACGAGACCATCCGGCTGATGAAGGAGATCGACGAGGTGATCGAAAAACACGGCGGCTGGCCGGGGGCGTTCGTGACAAACCCAGGGACGAAGGGAGCAAGTCATGGGACGTGAGCATTTCATCAGTCAACGCGCGTACCACGAGGATTCGGGTCACGAGGGCGTCATTCTCGACGTGCACCTGCACCTGCGGCCGCAGACGGCGGAGTTCTGGCACGATGGCACCAGGCAGGAGGATGCCAACTGGGTCAACCTGGAGAAGCTGAAGCTGATTCCGGCGGGCGCGGGCGACGACCAGCAAGCCGAAACCTGAAGCACGCCGCGGGCGTCGCGGGCCCCCATCCGATAATACCGCCCCCGCGCCGCTGCGGCGGTTGAGACCAGGAAACTCCGCGTTTTTTTGCGGTTTGACGGCCGGTCGTTGCGGGGCGGGGGCGCTTGTTTACGTGTCGGCGGGGCGTGTTTGCCTGTCGAGAGCCGCTAATTACCTGTCGGGAGCCTCGGATTGGCCGCCGGTACTCCGGCGGAATTGCTCACCGCAGGAGTGCTCACCGCAGGTGGTCGAAGAGCTTGAGCTGCTGGCCATCTTCGACGACTGACTCCACTTGGCCATCGGCGAAGCGGGTGACGATGTGCTCGCCGATCTTCAGGTGCTGGGCGCTGCGGACGACTTTGCCATCCTTCTTGCGGGTGGTGATGGTGTAGCCGCGCCCCAGGACCTGCTCGGGGCCGATGGCGAGGAGATGGGTTTGCAGAATGGCGAGCCGGGACTGCTGGTGGCTCAAGCCGGCCGCGACAGCGCGGGTGAGTTGCTTGTGAAGGGTCTGCAGGCGCTGTTGCTGCAGATGAATCGTGTGCCGGGGGTGGCGCTCGATCAGGCGGGAGGAGAGATCGCCGAGGGTGTCGCGGCGGGTGCGCATCTGGGTCGCCGTCAGCCCGCGCAGGCGGCCTTCGGCTTCGGTGAGGCTCTGGCGCAGCCGGCTTATGATCGCGGCCGGGCGGTGGGCGTCCAGCCTCAGCACTGTCTGCTGCACTCTCTCACGCAAGTCGCGCAGGCGCCGGCCCAGGGCGATCTGCATGCCCCGCCCGCGGTCATCGAGCACCTGGCGCAGGCGGTTCACCTGGTCGAGGGGCCGGCGGAAGGTTTCGTGGCGCTCGATGGCGGAAAGGCGCTGGCGGGTTTCCTGGAGAATGTTGCGCATGGCCCGCGCCAGCCGTTCGCCGCCGGCGTGCAGATCGGATTTGGCCCCCCGCCAGTGGGCGGTGATGACCTGCGCCGCCTCGGTCGGGGTGTGGGCGTGGTGGTCGGCCACCAGGTCGGCGATGGACACATCCACCTCGTGGCCGATCCCGGTCACGATGGGAATCAACGAGGCCGCGATCGCCCGCGCCACCACTTCTTCGTTGAACTCCCACAAGTCTTCCAGCGAACCGCCGCCGCGGGCGAGCAGGATGACATCGCAGCCGAGGGATTCGCGACATTCGCTGAGATGCTGGATGGCGGCGGCGATTTTCTCGGCGGCGCCATCGCCCTGCACCGGCACGTGGTAGATGCACAGCTTGATCCAGGGGAACCGGCGCAGCACCTTGAGCATATCCTGCACGGCGGCGGTGTCTTTGCCGGTCACCAGCACAACCCGCGCAGGGTAGGTTGGGATGGGCTTTTTGCGCTCGGGGGCGAAGAGGCCCTGCGACTCCAGCTTGGCCTTGAGCTGCTGAAACGCCAGTTCCAGCGCGCCCTGGCCGAGCGGGGAGATATTGGAGACTTGAATCTGGTAGCGGCCGCGCTGTTGATAGACGACCACCGCGCCGCGCACCAGCACCTCCATTCCCTCTTTGGGCTGGAATTTCAGGCGGGCGGCGTCGCTGCGCCACATCACGCAGTCGATGCAGGCACCCTGCTCCTTGAGCGTGAAATAGAGATGCCCGGATGCTCCGTGCAGCTTGCAGTTGCTAATCTCGGCCTGCACCAGCACGCGCTCGGGCAGGTTGGTCTTGAGCACGCGGTCGATCATGGCGCTGAGCTGGGAAACCGTCAGCGGCTTGTCGTCGGATTTGTTGATCGGCGCCAGGGGCGCGGCTGCGCGGGCGGCGGCTTTGGTCTCGCGCAGCTTGGCCTGGAAATCAAAAAAGTTGCCGGTGGTCATTAGTTAGCTCGGATTATTCACCGCAGAGACGCGGAGAGCGCAGAGAAGAAAAATGCTGAAACGTGAAACGTGAAACATGAAGACGACGCCTCTCTTCATGTTGCACGGTTCACGTTTCTGAATGGTCTTCTCTGCGTCCTCTGCGTCTCTGCGGTGAACCTGCATTTCTGAACATGTTCATCGACATCACGCCCGCTACACCATTTCCATCATCGCCCGCCAGCGGGTCTCCAGGTGGTCGGCGGGGACTTCGTGCTTGTGAAAAGGATAGATCTCCATCTTCTTCTCGGCGGTCATGTGATTGTACACCGCGTAGATCGTGCTCGGCGGGCAGACGTCATCGCACAGGCAATTGCAGACGATGGTCTTGCAGGTGATCCAGGGGGCCAGGTTGAGATTATCGCAGTAGCTCAACGTGCGCAGGGCCGCATCGGTGAGGTGCGGGAAGGACTTGAGGAAGGCGGGGATTTCGACGTAAGGCCCGGCCGGGGTGATGTTGATGGCGCGGCGGTAATCGCACATGAACGGCACATCCGGCAGCGCCAAAGCCGGGCGGTCCGACAGCGCCGCCACCGCCAGGGTGATCCCGCCGCCCTGGCTGACGCCGTGTACGATCAGCCGATCCTCATCCACCTCTTCGCGCTTGGCCAGCAGCTCCAGGGCCCGCAGGGCGTCGGCGTAAACATGGCGATAGTAGTAGGATTGGGGGTCGCGGATGCCCATGGTCATCCAGCCGGAGAAATGCCCTTCGGGATAGAGCGCGGAATCCTGCGACTGGCCGTTTTGTCCGCGGCAATCCATCGTCAGCACGCAGATTCCCTGCGCTGCCGCCGCCACCAGATCCACCGGCCGCGGGCCGGCGCCGCCGTAACCGTGGTAGATGCACAGGCCGGCGTATCTGCCGGCGGCGCTGGGGCGAACGTACCAGCCGGCGATTCGTCCTCCGCCGAATCCGTCGAAACGCACCGCATAACATTCCAGCCCCTTGGCCGGCAGCGGATAGGGAATCAGTTCGGCGTTGAGCGGCTGGCTGAGCGCGGCGGCAGTCGTCTTCTTCCAGAACTGCTCAAAATCCTCCTCGCGATTGAGAGACGGCTTGTAGAGCCGCAGTTGTTCGAGGGGCATATCAACGGATGGCATAGGTCTCCTTCGGTGGACGTGCGCACAGAATACCGTCGTAGGGTTTCGGTTCAAAGCGGAAGGCCGCGCGCCAGCACGGGCAATATGGCTGGATTCGGACAGGTGAGTACACCTGCCGCTCATCCAGCCATGGCAGACAGGAATGATCTGCCCCACCA
>DAIOHQ010000104.1:0-15422 GCA_036744635.1 Tepidisphaeraceae bacterium
GTCAGCAGTCTTGTAGGGTGGGCGTACTCGCCCACCGTCTCCCCAAGGTGGGCGAGTAGGCCCACCCTACAAGACTCATTGCTACTTCACCGGTTGTCCCTGCTGCACCGGCATCGGCATCGGGCCGCCAAGGCGGGCACCGCCGGTGGCGACGGCGCTGGCGGGTGCGCCGGCCGGGCGGTTCTTTACCGCTTCGGGGCCGACGGTGACGTGGCCGCTGAATACGGCGCCTTCATCCACCACCAGCTTGCTGGCGCGGAGATCGCCTTCGTAGCGGGCGCTTTGCTTGAGCTCGATGCGCTCGTTGGCGACGAGGTTTCCCTTGACGTCGCCTTCGACAATGATGGCGCCGGCCTCGACGTCGGCCTGCATTTTCGCCTCGCGGGCGACGTGCAGCCGGCCGGGGGTGGTGATCTTGCCTTCGAAACGGCCCTGCAGGCGCAGGCCTTTCTCAAACGTCAGCTCGCCTTTGAAATTCGCGTCCGGCCCGAGGATGGTCGGGAAATCGTTTCCAGTCTCTGCCATGGGTGTGCCTCCGCACGGTGAAAAATAGGACCCGTCCGCGGGCCTGGATCGTAGGGCGGGATTATACGCGGATCAGGGTACAGGACAATTTTATCGGGCCCTGTCCACATGAGCGGATAATCCGTTCGCCCGCTGCCCTTCGGGTATTTGGGCTTTTCGGCGGTGGCTGGAAAGATAGGCAATGCTCTTTGTATACGCATCCCGGGCATGCGCGGGAAGAGCGGACGGCGGAGTGGTTGAAGCTGGCGGAGCGATTTTCAGCGAAGGTGGACTGGTCGGGTTACGAGGAGATTCGGGCATCATCCTGGCAGCGCCAGCTTCATCTGTTTCACGCGCCGTTTTATTACGTCGAGTATGGGATCGCCCAACTGGGGGCGCTGCAGTTGTGGATGAAGTCGAAGGAGGACCCGCGGCGGGCGCTGGCGAATTATCGCTCAGCGCTGAAGCTGGGCGGGACGAGGACGCTGCCGGAGCTGTTCGCGGCGGCGGGGATTCGCTTTGATTTTTCGGAAAAGACGCTGCGGCCGCTGATGGCGGCGGTGGGGGAAGAGCTGGATGCACTGCCGATGTGAGGGCGAGCGAGGAAGCGCTGATAAGGCGGCACGAGCAGATACGGCTGGATTCGCACAGGTGGGTACACCTGCACTCATCCAGCCGTGGCGGACAGGAATGTCCGCCCCACCAATCAGGGCAAATCCGCCTAGAGTGTAATGCACAGTTGATCTTGTTCCAGTACCGCGCATGCTTCCCACTTCCGGTTCGTTCCCGTACAACATTGCGGAAGGAGCCTCTCATGCGAAGTGCGGTTTTGGCAGGGATGATGGGAGTGGCGCTGGCTTCGGCGGCGCGGGCGGACTTTCCGGTTCCGAGGCTATCGCTGCAGGATGATGTCAACAGCGTGTACGCTCCTCCTTCGCCGGCGAGCGAGAACGAGGGGCTGAACGCCGGCGGCGTCAACCTGGACATCGAAGTGCGCTACATGACCGACTACGAATATCGCGGCATCGAGCGCTTCGACTCCACCACCAGCCACGAAGACAGCGCCAACCTGCAGTGGGAAGGAAAGCTCGACTGGAACCTGGGCAAGCTCCCGCACCCGTTCATCGGATTGTTCGTGAACGTGGCCGAATCGGATCCGATTTCCAACTTTCAGGAAGTGCGTCCGTTTTTTGGCGGGGAATGGAACCTGCGGCCGTTCATCCTGTCGACCGGCCATACCACCTACATCTTTCCCGATCGCAAGGCGCTGGAGACGTCGGAGGTGTGGGGAAAGGTGGAGCTGGATGACTCCTATTTCTTCAACTCCGACAGGCCGCTTTTTTCGCCGTATATCATGGGAGCGTACGACTACGACAAGTTTCATGGCTGGTATATCGAAGCGGGATTTCACCACGATTTCA
Organism: Tepidisphaeraceae bacterium; assembly: GCA_036744635.1. GTDB lineage: Bacteria > Planctomycetota > Phycisphaerae > Tepidisphaerales > Tepidisphaeraceae > DAIOHQ01. The sequence continues at coordinate 1,926 of DAIOHQ010000104.1, forward strand.
TCTTCGAGGACATCGGCCTGACCCTGCGGGCGGAAGCATCGGTGGGGTATGGCCGGGGTTATGAGCTGTTCAGGGGGCCGACCGGGAAAGACACGGGCTTTCAGCATTACCAGATCGGGATGGTGGGGTCCTATTCGTTGAACCAGTTGTTCCATTTTTCCGCGCGGTATGGCGAGTGGAAGTTGAAGGCATACATTAATTACACGGACGGGATCGACAACCTGCTGCACTGCGACACGCAGCTTTGGGGCGGGGCGGGGATTGAATTTCGGTATTGAGGGGTGGGTGCGGAGCGAATATGAACGCGAAAGTGCGAGCCCTGTCGCCCAGGAAACAATTCGAGCGCGACGGTTTTTTCTTCTCGCCGCCGCTGTTGCCGGCCGAGCTGGTGGACCGGGCGGTGCGGCACATCAACAAGGTGATGGCCTGTAAATATGAAACTGGGGTGCCGGTGGCGGGGCGGCATTGGAATCCGGGCGAGGATCCGTTCAAGATCCGCAAGATTGACGAGCCGCAGCGGGCGGATCGGACGATTCTTGAGGTGATCGGACATCCGGAAATCGGAAAGTGGGCGGCGAAGCTCACGGGGGCAAAGATGGTGCAGGCGTGGGCGTGCCAGCTTCTGTACAAGCCGGCCGGCGGCAAGGAGGCCGGCAGCATCGGGTGGCATCAGGACCAGCAGTATTGGGACTATTGGGATGGCGAAGTGTTCACCGCGTGGATCGCCCTGAGCGACGTCACGGCCGATGCCGGGCCGATGCGCTTCGTGCGCGGGTCGAACCACTGGGGACTGCGGATCAGTGCCACTGACGGCGACTTCGGGAACACGTTTTTCAATGCCGATCACGAGGCAGTGCGGCAGCGGATGCAGCCAAAGGGAAAGAAATGGGAGGAAGTGCCGGCGATCCTGCCGCCGGGGGCGGTCAGCTTTCATCACCGCTACACGATTCATGGCAGCAGCGCCAACCGTTCGGGTCGGCCGCGGATCAGCCTGGCGGTGCATCTGCGCACGGAGAAGACGCGGATGACCAGAGACAAGCCCGACTTGTTTCAGTCCAGCCTTGAAAATCCCGCCTTCAATCCGGTGCTCTACCGCGCGAAGAAGTGATCTCGCCTGTCGCTTGACGGGTTGGTCCGCTTGCCTATAATTCGTCATGTGGCGAAATGACAAAGTAGATGCCATGCGTGAAATTCTTTCGATTGCCGGGGCCTTGGCGGATGAAGGCCGGGTGCGGGCGCTGTTGGCGCTGCGGGGCGGGGAGCTGTGCGTCTGCCAGATCGTCGAGCTGCTGCGACTGGCGCCTTCGACGGTTTCCAAACACCTGTCCGTGCTCCGGCAGGCGGGGCTGGTTGAGGCCCGCAAGCAGTCGCGCTGGATGTATTACCAAATCCCGCGGAAGCCGGATGCGCCGGTGCGCCGGGCGCTGGATTGGGTGTTTGAGGCGACGCGGGGGCAGCCGGAAACGGTGCAGGACCAACGGCGTTTGAAGGTGATTCTTGAGGAAGATCCGGAGGAGCTATGCCGCAGACAAATGGGAAGATCAAAGTGCTGTTCCTCTGCACCGGCAACTCCTGCCGCAGCCAGATGGCCGAAGGTTGGGCGCGGCAGTTGAAGGGGGATGTGATCGAGCCTTACTCGGCCGGGATTGAGACGCATGGGCTGAATCCCAACGCGGTGAAGGTGATGGCCGAGGCGGGGGTGGATATTTCCGCTCGGCCGGTACCTGCCGGCGATGAAGCAGGCCATCAAAGCGTTCTCGGTCGGCACCAACAGCATCCCGATCGTGTGGAACGAACCAAGTAGCGGTAAGCACCCTCTTCAACCAAGGAGCATCATGAACCAGCAGCTTACGGACGCGGTGAAAACCAAGTACGGATCGGTGGCGGCCAGCGGGCTGTCCAGCAACCAGAGCGGCGTGCGCGCCGTCGCCGAAGCGTTTGGCTATTCCGCCGATCAGCTTTCGTCGATTCCCGCCGAGGCCAACATGGGGCTTTCCTGCGGGAACCCCACCGCCTTTGCCAGCCTGCGGCCGGGTGAGACGGTCGTCGATCTCGGCTGTGGCGGGGGGCTGGATGTGTTTCTGGCCGCCGCCAAGGTTGGCCCGGCCGGCAAAGCCATCGGCATCGACATGACGCCGGCGATGATCGAGCTGGCGCGCAAGAACGCGGCGCTGGGCGCTGGCGGGAGGCCGATAAATAATGTGGAGTTTCACCTGGCGGCCATCGACCGCCTGCCGCTGGCGAATGCTTCGGTCGATTGCGTCATCAGCAATTGCGTGATCAATCTTGCCCCGGATAAGGATGCGGTGTTTCACGAGATTGCCCGCGTGCTCAAACCCGGCGGGCGGCTGGCGGTTTCGGATATCGCATTGAAAAAGCCTCTGCCGCGGGAGTTGGCGGAGGACGTCATGGCGTACGTCGGCTGCATCGCCGGGGCCATCTCCCTCGATGACTATCGCTCCGGCCTGCTCGCCGCCGGCTTTGCCCACATCGAAATCGTGGACAGTGGGGCGGATTTGAACGCCTATGCCAAGGTGGAAAACCAATCCGCCTGCTGCCCGCCGCCGGTGGTGAAGTCATCCACGCTGCCAATTGCCGCGGCAAGCTGCTGTTCTTCGGGCACGAAAACGGACGATGCCGGCCTGCACGAACGCCTGGGCGAACTCCTGCGCCGGTACGATGTCAACGACTACGCGGCGAGTGTGAAGGTGCATGCGGTCAGACCAAAGTGACAAGCATATTGATGTGCAGGCTTTCCAGCCTGTACATCAATGCAGGCTGGAAAGCCTGCACCACAAAGGCCGAAAACGCGCATCATGGTTGCGGGGGTTTCGATGGCATGCGCCCGGCCAGGGGCGCGATCGGCTTGGGAGCGGGCGGGGCGATGGTGGTCATTTTGCGCCGGCGGGCGACGCGATGGTGGCGCTGGAAGAGCCAGGGGAAATCGTCGTGGTGGGCGCGATAGAGAATGCCCAGCAGCCAGCACCAGGCGTGCATCAAGTAGATGGCGGCCAGCAGCATGGGATAGACCACGGCGGGATGGTTCATCGCCAGGGCCCAGCGCTCATTGCGCAGGGAAGATGGCAACAGAAAGAGCCCAGCGATAGCCCAGGCATATGCACCCACGGCCGCCGCGCCGAGGATGACCGCGACGACGTAGCGCCCGCCGCAGGTTCGCATTGTTCCCAACAGACGGTCCGGCCGCAGATTCACCGCCGACTGGCTGGTGGTGCTGATCAGCACCGCCGCCGGCAGGAAGATGCAACCGAGTAGATAGACAGCCAGCAGCGCCGGTGCCGATGGGGCCTGGGCAATCGCCAGCATCAGTCCGAGCGGCCAGAAGCAATAGGCGAAGGCCGTCACCATGCGCGAAAACGGGCCGAAAATATCCTCGTGAAAACTCAGGTCGCGCAGCGGGCGGGGCAGCTCATCGCGGGTCTCGACGCCGATTTCCTCGATCACGTTGGCGAAATGGGCCAGGACAAACGGGATGATCGGCAGGCTGAGCCACGATAGATCGAGCGCAAAGTTCATGGCGATTACGATCGCGAAGAAGCGCAGGAATTCGAAGAGCATGTGGCCGACCAAGATCACGAACATCACCGCCAGGTTCACCGGCATGAACAGTTCGATGGCGATGCCCAGCGGCGTCACCCGATGGCTGTCGGGCCCCGAGGCGTACGGAATCACCGCCTTGGCCAGGGGGATGTTCTGCTGCAACAGAGGATCGTCGGGCTTCACTTCGATGGGCCGGATCAATTCACCGCTCATCGGGTCGTACTTGGGGCGTACCGTCACCGGTTCGCCGGCCACCGGCGCATCATCGACGAGAGAAAGAACTTCCTGATCGGGGCGGAGGTCGATTTCTTCGCCCTTGTGATCGACCGATTCCTTGCCGAAGGCCAGCCGCAGCTCGTCGATGCGCTGGGGCTCTTCTTCCACCACCGGCGGCAGCAGGTTGAGCGTGCCATCGGGGGACAAGCTGGGGAGATCGCCAAGGGTGGGAACATCATTGAGGCGCCCGCAGGCCGGGCACTGGATCATGCCGCCGGCCATTTCGTCGGCGAGCTCGAAGGGATGGCCGCAATGACAGGGGAATTTGATCATGCTCGGGCGCCTCGCCGGGATTATAGGAGCGCGCGCCTTTCGTTAAATGCCGAGGTTAACGGGAATAGCGGGGATTCTAACAGCTCTTAGGAACCAATGGGAACTTGACGAAGGACCGAACGCGGTGAAGAATCTTATATCACCATGCGCGCGACGGTAACTATCGATGACGCGGTACTTACGGCGGCCGAGAAATTGGCCGCCGTGCGGGGGGTTACGGTGGAGGACATTTTGTCAGAATTGGTGAAGCAAGGATTGGAGAGCATGTCGAGCATCGGCGGATATAGAAACGGCCTGCCGTTTTTCCGGCTTGATCGGCCGGCTCGGCCAATAACTCTTGAAGACGTGAAGCGCGGAGAGGATGAGGAATAGATGCCTGTGCATCTCCTCGACGTGAACATTTTGATCGCGCTTGCATGGCCAAATCATGTTCATCATGTGCGGGCGCATGCATGGTTTGCTACGAACGCTGGTGAGGGATGGGCAACCTGTCCCCTCACACAATGTGGATTCGTGCGTATCTCGTCCAATCCTCGGATCATTCCAGAAGCGCGTTCCCCCCATGAGGCGATTGAGTTGCTGCGGCGCATGGTCTCACACCCGCGGCATATCTTTTGGACTGCTGACATTTCTGTCGCTGAGGAACCATTCATTGCTCAATATGGCATCATTGGACATCGACAAGTTACAGACGCATACCTGTTAGCGTTGGCAACGCGGCGCGGGGGTCGACTGGCAACCTTCGACCGTGCAATCACAAGCCTATCTGCGGACGCGGGTGTGACCGTGATCGAAGCTTAGGAGCAGCGGTCGCTCGACACTACTTCCCGACTTCGATGCGGACGTATTTTTCCAGGGTGACGTTCTGGCTCTTGAGCAGTTCCTGGATCGTGCCCTTGAACTTCTGGGCGTTGAAGAAATCCTGGTCGAGCAGGACGCGCTCCTTGAAGAACGATCCCAGCTTTCCTTCGGCGATCTTCTCGGCGATGTTCTGCGGCTTTCCCGTCGCCTTGGCCTGCTCGACGGCGAAATCCTTCTCCTTGGCCACCACGTCCGCGGGAAGCTGCTCGCGGGTGTGGGCGAGGGGATTGGAGTAGGCGATGTGGCCGCCGATGTCGGTGATCAACTCGGCGGTGGGGTTGCCGCCGAAGCTCATGATGACGCCGATTTTGCCGGTGACGGCATACAGATACAGGCCGACTTTGCCGCCGGGATTGGACAGATAGGCGGTGCGGCCAACCCGCACGTTTTCTCCGGTCTGCTGGGAGACCTCGGTGATGTTGGCATTGACGTTGGCGGCCTGGGCGATATCCGTGTTGGGGTTGTGCAACAGGTGCTTGGCCGCGTTGGCGCCCAGTTGAAGGAACGGGGCGCTCTTAGCGGTGAAGTCGGTGTTGCAGTTGATCTCGACCAAGGCGGCGGCCTTGCCGTCTTCGGCTGCCAAGCCAATCACGCGGCCTTCGGTGGCGGCGCGTTCGGCCAGCGAGCTCTTGATGCCCTTTTTGCGGAAGCCTTCGATCGCCTTCTCGAGGTCGCCCGCCATCTCCTGGAGCATCTTCTTGCACTCCATCATTCCCTGCCCAGTGCGGGCACGCAGTTCGTTGACGAGTTTCGCGGTGATTTCCGCCATGGTTTTCTCCGAGATAATTGCTGTAAATCGTGTTGCAAAAGAGGGGCGAGGCACGCCTCGCCCCTGCGAATGATTCGGTAGGGTGGGCGTGCTCGCCCACCGTTTCAGTGTGCCGCGACGGGCTGGGGGGGAGTCGTTTCGACCGGGGCGCCTTCCACGGGAGCGCCTTCTGCGCTGGCCGGAATCGTCGCCTCGGCGGGGGCATCTTCAGCGCGGAACTGCGATCGCGCCGACCGCCGCCGCGGCTGGCCGGCCTCTTCGCCCTTTTCAGCGGCCCGGCCGCTCTTGCCTTCGATGATCGAGTCGGCCAGCTCCTTGCAGATGATCTCAATGGCCCGCATCGCGTCGTCGTTGCCCGGAATCGGCAGATCGATGAGATCCGGATCGCTGTCGGTGTCGATCAGCGCCAGCGTCGGGATGCCCAGCTTCTTGGCTTCCTTCACCGCGATGTGCTCGCGGCGGGTGTCGACGATGAACATGGCGCCGGGAATCTTGTCCATCCGCCGGATGCCTTCGAGGTTGGACTTGATCTTGTCTCGCTCGCGCTGGAGCGTGGATTTCATCTTCTTGGAATAGGTTTCGATCTGGCCGCTGGCCCAGAGCTTTTCCAGCTCTTCCAGGCGGTTGAGGCGGGCGCGGATGGTGCGGAAATTGGTAAGCGTACCACCCAGCCAGCGCTCGACGACGTAGTGCATGCCGCAGCGCTTGGCCTCTTCCTCGATGGCGTGCCGCGCCTGGCGCTTGGTGCCGACGAAGAGAATGTCCTTGCCCCCGGCCACGATGTTCTGCACGAATTTCCTGGCCCGCAGGACGCCTTTGAGCGTCTCGCGCACGTCCAGAATGTGAATCATGTTGCGCTTGCCGTGGATGTACGGTTCCATCTTGGGGTTCCAGCGGCTGACGCGGTGCCCGAAATGAACGCCTGCATCGACAAGGGCCTTGACGAGTTCGGCTTGAGACTGTGCCTGTGCCATAGAAAGGAGCTCCGGTGTTTCAAACGCGACGTGGTTGGCGTCGCCAGCCCATGCAAAACCGTTTGGCCAAGACAACCGGAAGCGCGATAGGGCTTGGGGTTATTCGAGAATGTAAAACAAAGAACCGCGGCGGCAGCAAAGCACGCCACGGGCGGCCCTTGGCAGGCCAGAAGAGTAAATGTATCCAAACCGGCCCAGCAAGGCAAGCGCGGGCGTTTTTTTGTTTTTCTGCGCGGCTACGCCGGATCGTAGCCGCCTTCGGTCCACGGATGGCAGCGGCAGATGCGCCGCGCCGCCCGCCAGCCACCGCGCATCGCGCCATATTTGCTCACTGCGTCAATCGCATACTGGCTGCAGGTCGGATAATAGCGGCACTGGCCGCCGAGCAGGCGGCCGAGGGTGACGCGATAGAGCAGCACGAGATGGACGAGCAGCCAGGTCATCTTTGTGTGCCGGGTTCATGTGCGGTGCCGGCATCGACCGGGATATTCGCCGGCGGAGGAGCGGTTTGTGGTGCTTGAACGGCGGCCGGAGGCGAGATTTGGGTGGCCGGGCGCTTCTGTCGCGGCGGCCGGCGCCCCTGTTTCACATCCTCTTCCAACTGCGACTTGCGGCGCAGAATATGGTGATAATGCTGAGCGAAGCGATGGGCTTCATCGCGAATGTATTGCAGCATCTTCAGGCCAAGGTGGTTGCGCGACAGGTGGATCGGTTCGGACTTTGCCTGGGTGTAGATGAGCTCTTCCTTCTTGGCCAGGGAGATCACCATCGGCGGCTTGACGTCCATGCTCTTGAACACATCCATGGCAGCGTGAAGCTGGCCAAGACCACCATCGATGAGGATGACATCTGGATAGAGTTCGTTGCTGGCGCCGGCCTCGCGATAGCGGCGGCTGACCACTTCCTGGATCGACAGATAATCGTTGTTTCCCTGGCCGTGCTTGATCTTGTAGCGGCGGTAGCAGTCCTTGAACGGAACGCCGTCGATGAAGCACACCTTTGAGCCGACCATCTCGCCGCCTTGAAGATGGGCGATGTCGATGCCTTCGATGATGCGTGGCAGCTCGGGCATGCCCAGAGCATCCTGCAGCTTGGCCACGCCTTCCTGGGGATTGGTGACGAAGGCTTCGGGCTGCCAGAATTCCTGCTCGCCCTTCTTGGCCCGCTTGCCCAGCGCCTGCAGCGCCTTGATCTCATCGCGCAGCCGCGCTGCCCGCTCGAACTGCAGGTCCTTGGACGCTTCGATCATCTCCTTGTCCATCTGGGCGAGGACGGTTTTCTTGTCGCCATCCAGGAAGCGGATGAGGCGGCGGATGTCCTCATCGTAGGTTTCTTTGTCGATCTTGGCCGCGCAGGGCGCTGTGCATTGTTTGATCGGATAGAGCAGGCAGGGGCGGAAGAACCGGCGGCTGTCATCGCCTTCGCGAATTTCCAGGTGACAGGTACGGAACTTGAACGCCTTCTGCAGCAGCGTCACCGCCTCCTTGAGCGCGTAGACGCTGGTAAACGGGCCATACAGTTTCACGCCTTCGGTGCGCGGCACGCGGGTGATGTAGACGCCGGGGAAGTCCTCGGCGGTGGTGATCATCAGATACGGAAACGTCTTGTCATCGAGCAGGCGGGCATTGTAGCGCGGCTGGATATCTTTGATGAGCCGATTCTCAACCAGCAGCGCCTCGACGTCGGAATCGGTCTGGATGGTGTCGAAATCGATGATGAGATCGAGCAGGCCGACCTTCTTGTGTTCCAGCCTGGTCGCGGGTTGAAAATAGGAGGCCACCCGTTCGCGCAGGGAAGCGCTCTTGCCGATGTAAATGACGCGGCCTTTGTCATCCTTCATGAGGTAGACGCCCGGCGCCCTCGGCAAGCCCTTGGCCTTTTCCTGCAATTTTTCCAGACGATCGTCCATGATTCCGCGGGGGTTCCCAAAATAATCATACGCGGAAGAAGGGGGAATAGTTGCGACGGGGAGAATCGCATCATTGCGGGGCGTTCCTGGATTTCGAGGGAGCAGCAGAGGGCAGTGGCAAATGAGCAAGCATGATCTTCCCTCCTCCGGAAAAAGAAAACTGTTCCCCCGCCCGGGGCCGCCTGTAAAGCGATTTTGAAATGTGGGACATTTGGGGACATTTTGGGACATTGGAGTGGTATAAATGGCTGTTGCTGCTGTGGTTGTGGAATTGTGTGAACTTAGGTAATTTGTGGGCAAGTGGGACATTGGATTGATGAATGATGAGTGCTGAATGCTGAATGGGGGGCGCGGAGTGAGCGGGATGAGGCGACTGCGGGAAACTCGGGATGTCGGCAGCGGCATTAGAAACCCCCTTTTGGTTTGGATGGCCGAGGATGGATGATGCTGGAGGTATGTTAGGGTTTTGTTTGAAAAAGTCAAGAGAAATTTTCGACGATTTGGCCGGAGTTGGAGGATTTGAGGAAATGACTCCTGACCGTGTCGGCCGCTCCTGACCCGTCGGCCTCCCTCCTGTGGGCCTCCCTCACCTGCAACGCGAGAATCGACGCGAAAGGCAAGGGCAACTCCCTACTCCTCGTTCTGGCGGTCTTCGGCAGCACTTTCCGCGATAATGCTTTCTGCCTCCCGCGAGTACCCGTCGGCGATCAGCCTCAAGGTAACCGCTAATCGGTGATATCCAGCGTTTTCCACCTCCTCGGCTCGCTTGGTAAACGTGGCATATAGCTCCTTTTCCGGCGCGCCCGTTGGGTCGACTCTGTGTACGCCACGGGAGTTATAAACCGCGAGCCTGTACCCCACCCGAAGCTCCTCCATGTCTTCGCGATTGAGCACGTCAGCGACGGCATGATTCATGAAAAGTCCGTCCGGGTCGGCAGGGCTGTGAATGAAAGCTTCGCCTGCCTTCTGCAATCCCACATCAAGATGCCCGGAGTCTGCTAGCGAGTCCTTCACCTTGTCAATCCAGCTTCTGAGAAAGTCGGCACAGATACTGCCCGAGGCTTCTGTGCCCGGCACCGTGCTCCAGCCTTGGAGTAATCGATAAGCATTCCGCGCGATTCCCCGTTGTTCTTCCGTCGGCTCTGGCCTTTGGCTGTTGCCCCTTTCGCGGTCGGACCTGAAAATCGTGCGGATTATCTCGCAAAAGAAGTTTGGGTCGGTGGCAATTGCTGCATTAAGAGTTTTCGCTGTGGTCACGTGCGAGTGTTCCAGCAAGGCCAAATAAGCCCACTCCACCTGCATCAGTTTGCTCCTATCCACGTTCCCATCATCTTGCAGCGCTTTGATAATCATCTCCGACGCATGATGGTCAACACTGGTGCCGGGCTCATTCGAGGTTGCCGCGCCCCGCAACGCTTCCATAGCTCGGCTCGAATCAAGCGGCCGCTTTTCATGCACGCGGGACGCGAGGCATGCGACGGCGGCTCGCGGCCTCCCGTGTGTCAGTAAAGCATCTACCGCGACATAATCTGGGTCATCTCTTTGATAGACGCGAACAGGCACCCGAGTCCAATACTCCTTCGCACCGTCGCCGAGTAGTCGATCCGCACGCTTCCATGTCTCCGAATCGAAAGGAAGATAGGTTAGGAGTTGTGCGATCTCATCTTTTGACCATGAGTCGATGTTCAGCCCGTCGAACCAAGTCCATTGCACGCGCTGCCACATCGCCAGTGCAAAGCCCTTCACTAGCTCACGCCACTTGGGGTCCGATGAATGAACAGTCTTGCGAAGCAGGTCGTTGGGGAAGTTGACCAAATCCAATTTCCCGAGTGCAAAACCTACCTGGTACGGATCCTCTACCTGTGTTGCAAAGGCCATAACGCCTTCAACACCACTGATGCCGAAAATCTCCTGAATCGCATCGGTCCGGCGCTGGGCTAGACGTGCTTCGCTTTCTTGCCAGTCTTTTTCATCGTCGTGGAGATTCCAAGTGTTCTTTGCAAATATGACACGATACTTCACCGTCGGATCTTGGGGCGCGAGCACTGATGCAACACGCTCGATCTTGTCGACGATCTCCGCTGGAAGCGCCCATTGGGCGTCAGCGTAACGTCGATGCTTTCTCGCCAAGGATGAGAGCTCAACCCATACCGGCAGCCGGCGCTCATCGGGGAGGGAAGTCACTGCTTCGGATTCGGCAAAGGCCAGAACTTCGTGAAGTGCCGGTTCTGGTAGCGAGTCAAGCGAATCGATCAGTTGCTTGAGCTTGGCGGAATCCGCTCGAACGAATTCCATCGACATTTGAGCATACGAGGAAACTTGGTCCCAATACTCCTTAATCGTTGGCTTGGGCACTTCGTCCGAATCGAGTTCATTGCGCCACTTGGGCTTGTGCGTGCCCACGCTAGTACTGTGCTGCTTCGGCAATAGGCTCATAAGTAAACGCCAGCCAACCTCCCGGCGTTCGCGGACGACAGTCTTGACGGCGACAATACGCTTCTCAATTGAGGCAAGTGTCTGAGGAAACCAGGGCAAAAAGATGGTCGTGAGCGAGTTGGCAGGCCGGTTTCCCCAATTTCCACCAGGGTCACGTGCGGCCAAGATCGCCAGAATCACCGAGACACGAACGAGATGCGTCTCATCCCATGCGAGCGTTTCCAATGCCCAGAGTAGGCCGGTGATGTAGGTGCCGCCACTGAAAGCGGGCCGCTCCTGGGCGAAGATTGTGTCAAACGGGCAAGGCAGGTGCTTTAGAGCCTTCTCGATCACATCCAAGAATGCATTCGGCGCTGCCTCGGCAAGCGTAGGGAGCAACTGGTCAAGACTTCCCCACAGCTGCCAATCTGCCTGGTCGAAAATTCCGTGCAGGACCCCCGTCGCGGTCGCTTCGCCGGCTGATGGGCCACAGTTCGGCAACTGTGCCTTATTCGTCCCGAGCATTGCGATTGTCTCTGCAAGTCCATTGCGAAGCGCCCATGAGTATGCAGGCACCTTGCCGTGAATCTGAGCGGCGAAACGCTGCTCCGGTTCAAGCTCAAACTTCGGATCACGCTCGGTCAGCACCTTCGTGGAGCACCCTTGAAAATGGTTCAATGTCTCACCAAAGATGCGCGGTGCCAGACTGCGCCACAGGTCCATGCGGCGCTTCACGGTCCAGGTGCCGTTGGCATGAGATAGCGGGGTTTCCGGATGTTGCAGTACCTCTCGCATCTTCTGCAACCATTCACTGGGTTGATCCGGCGTCAACGCTGCGACGATTGACATATCGGCTTCGGACCCTTCGCGCCAGCCACCCAATAGATTTGCGACGGCCAATGCCTCTGCAAACTGGGATGTATTCCAATCGAGCGGTGCCTTGGGAGGCAATGCTAATGCCAGAGATGCAGGAATCACTTCGATGGGGCGCGGTGCGAATGCGGCACGGACATCATCAGGAAAAGACTCGACCGTCAGCGTGCCAGCATTCGGATTGAAAGAACCTACATGTTGCAGAATCCTAGCCCAGATTGCGGCCGGATCGTCCGTATTGTGGCGACCAATGATCCCATGGAGTAAGGCATGCATGACACCCGAATAGACATCCAAATCGAACCCGAGGACATGCACATGTCGGAGGAACTCGAAGACTTCGTCATCAGCGACCGAGACACCGGCCGCAGCATCGATATGCGCGCGGCAGGCACCGAGTTTCTCGCGTTTTTCATTGCTGCTAAAGTTGGCCTTGTCGATGTTCTCGAAGAATTCGTGAGGTGAACCCCAAGAGCGAGACCACTCAAGTATTCTGCGCGTATCTTCAATGTCTGTCGCACTGAGCGGCCCGGCGATAACAGCGATCACGTCCTTATTGCGAGTGAAAATCGCGGGATCATTGAAGTCTTTCCAAGCGGCCGCGATGATTTCACGGAACTGTTTGTTGGACTTGGTAAAGCTGATCCCGTGCTTGACTTGGGCGAGTAACCTGCGCGTGTCGGTCTGACTCACATCGGAGACGTACGCAACGAAATCGTCGATCCTGTAACCCGCTTTCCTCGCTTGTAGCTTGATAGTCCTGATAGGCAGACAGGGTAGGCAGGGCGCAAATCCGCCCGCAAGCATCAGTGCCGCGAATGCCGACATCACTTGCACCTCAAACAAGGGCCCTCCGCCGCCCGTCGAGAACGGGTTGCTGACGTGCTTACCAATCTCTAGCGGTGCGCCTGGCTCTTCAGTAGGCATGGCTGCGCATCTCCCCGCGATGGGCGCCGCGATTGGTGACTGCACAGCGGTAAAAGTTGTCGGCGTGTTCCGGGCCGAGGTTGGCGTCGATGCCGCGAATGGCGAGGTTCATCTTGGCCAGCCGCCAGGTATTGGTTGCTTGTGCCATCGATTCCCATTTCCCCAAAAGTGCTTCGCTGCCCGTGTTCTCGTGAGTGCCGATTGAACCCAGTTGGGCCGCAACTGTCAATAAAGTCACGATGCGACGCGGGTGGTGCTGCCGCGGAGGGTGGCGGAGGGTCGGGTCGAGATAGATCAGGTCAACCGATTCATCCTCGACATAGCGGCGGAGGATGTCGAGGTTGTCGCCGTAGTAAAGCGTGTTGTCGGCCATGTGGGGGGGATGATAACCGCGGGGGCGGAGGGGGCAAAATGTGGTCGATGGTCAGGGGCTTGTGTGGCCGGACTCGGGTGGATGAGTACATCCACCGCTCCTCCGGCCACGGCGGACAGGAATGTCCGCCCCACCGAATCAGGAATGATCTGTCGTGCCGAATTCAGGAATATCAGCCGATCAACCCAGCGTCAGGCCGCCGATGCCGTCATGGAGCCGATCACTAAAGGCAGGAGAGGATTTCGTTATATGGCCGGGCGGGGATGAGGCGGTGGCCGTCGGTGTATCC
>DAIOHQ010000105.1:0-8278 GCA_036744635.1 Tepidisphaeraceae bacterium
GGGTCTCCCCGCCCTCTTCCAGACAGGGCGGGGAGACCCCGCCCCTACAAGATTCCTTCCATCTTTCCGCGCCAGTAGGTTGCGATGTAGGTCGGGGACAGTTCGCTGTCGAGGACCTCGCCCATGTAGCTGATCTCCGGGATCAACTGCTGGGCATCGGGATCGACCATCCACCGAAGCCGCCTCTGGTCGATCTTCTCCATGATCCGCACGGCCAGCGCCTTGGCATCGGCCGCGACCGCCGGTGACCGCTTGGCGGCCACGACTGACGTGTACATGAATCGCGTCAGCGGGCTCGTCCAGCGAATCTGGGATAGGTAAGACATAAATGGGTCACCAAACAAAACGCCTTCCTTGATCGGAATCGTTTTCGGCAAGGGACGCCAGGTGTCATTCTTCGCATCCACCGCATACCAGTAGTAGGGCAGGAAGTCCTCGCCGAAACCATACTTCCAGGTCGCCCAGAACCGGGCAAGCGTACCCTCCACCTGGCCAGCCACCAGTTCCGGCGCGGTGGCGAGAATGATCTCGATCGCTATCGCCGCGAACTTGGCGTGAATGTTCGCTTCCCAGCAGATTGTTTCATGCTTGCGCAGCACATCCTTGAACGTCGCATTGAAACCCCACGGCGCATCGCCCAGCGCTGACCGTTTGTGGATGTCCATGTTGGTCTCATGGTCCCAGGTGCCTTGTGCGCGGAAGCGGCGGGCCTCCTGCAAGTACAGTTCATTTTTGGTGAAGTGGTAGGCCAGGGCGTTGATCGCGATGAGGATGAGGTTGTAGGCATCCACGGAGTTCTTGACTTCCCAGTGGCTGTCGAAGTAGCTGAGGGTGTAGTCGATCGAGCGCCAATAGTCGGCGAAGGCCACGAACATTTCTTCCATGCGCTTGCGTGTCTGTGCCGGCGCGATGGGGTAGTAGGCCCACATGCCCCAGCTCGCGTCGATGTATTGATCTGGGCTGGTCTGGTCGGAGAGGCGCCAGGAGTAGGGTTTTCCCATCCAGCCCGGCCGGCCGTCTTTGACACCCATTTCATAAATAATTTCCAGCGAGCGGAAGGCCTTGGCCGCCTGTTCCAGCGCTGACTCATCCTTGGTGGCCAGGTAGCGGAACGCCTGCGAAGCCAGGTAAATCCCGGAGGTGGTGATGGAGTTTTCGTTGTGCATCAGGTCCCAGAGGCCATCGGGTTTCAGCCGCCACTTTTCTACGCTCGTCGCGTGCTTGCCGGCGAAGTCCTCTGCGGTGAATGGCCGCACTGAATGCTCATCCATGCGCTGCATCGAATACATGATGCCCGATGGATGGAAGGCAACATCCTGGTAGAAATCCTGGATGATCTCGGCCTTGCGCCCGATCGAAGCGGAGGCGAGTTCCTCGAGAGGCGCTGTGTCAGTGGTCGTTGTTATTGCTGCTGCGGACATTCGGTGATTTCCTGAAATAGAACCTGATTCCGGCAATCGCTAAATGACCATGCGTAATCATGCGCCATTTCACGCGCCAGAGCGCCTAATCATGCACGGTTATATAGATGTAGATAGTGCTTGAAACAGAAAAGGTGAGTGAACAATCCCGCCAGGCCCGCGACTTTGCCCGCTCCCCGTGCCCCTTGGCCAAGACCGCTACCGACGAACCAACGCTGGCGGGTGCGATGGCCCGCCAGCTAGGGATGTCGCTGGAGAATCCTCCGAGCGCTACTTCCGCCGCCGCAGCATCGCGAGGCCGCCCAGGGCGAACAGGCCGAGCGCTGCGGGTTCGGGAGTCGGCGACGTCACATCGAACTCTGACCACGCCGTTTCGCCGTAGGTACCATTTTTAATTTCCCACAAGAGATAGCGGTAACTGCCCAATGCCCCGCTGGTATCTGTAATGGTCGATCCTGAGTGGGTCGTGTTATTATAAGTGATGAGGGGCGAGGCCACGCTCGTCCAGCCGTTAGGGGCGGTCAGATCGGCTGCGCTGGAAGGAGTGGTCGCACTGCTAGAACCCCCCCAAAGAGTATAATTCTGGGATGTCCGGGCTGTATCAGTATATGTCGAAAATGAACTGACGCTTCCGACCGTAACTGAGGCCCCCAAGTCTAGTTGAAGAAGGCTTTCATTGTTCACCATCACTTCGGCGGTCTGACTGGGCGTCCCCCATGCACCACCAGACCCGTCCGTGAGGGCGGCCAAGCTGCTCCAAGTCCCGGCGACAAGATAGCTTCCAGCCGCCAGCGTGATGGTTTTGCCCTCGGCAAGGTCGTCGCTGTTGGACGGAGCGCCCATAGAGGCATAGCCCGTCGAGCCTGCGGTGAAGGTCCAATCGCCCACATTTGTGGTATCGGCGTTCGTCCCGGTTGTAACCACCACCGTTGCCTGCGCCACGCCGGCGAAGCACGTCGCGAATCCAACCGTAACCAGTGCGCGCAAGACCTTCATAGCCGCTCCTTAGAGAATGATGACAACGATTCCAACTCAGAAAAGCCCTGGGCTGACACTCCCATTACATCACATCTTGCGGAAAATGCAAGAAGAATTGCCGCTATCAGACGCGACGCCGCCTACAGAGCGCCAGACCGAGCATTCCGATCAGACTGAGGGTGCCCGGCTCGGGAACAAACGTGGCCGTGGCAGTGAAGAGAGCGCTTGTTGCAGTAGAGAAGGGAGCATATGGTCCCCCTGCAGGGAGGAGCATGATTCTCGCAGCGCTATCGCCGCCTCCGTTGGCGTAAAGGGTCCAGGTGATGGTAATGCTCGATGCATTAATCGCCGAGATGGTTTGGTTTTCGGGGACAAGAGTGTTTGCGTTGGTACTCGATTCGCTCATGAATTGCACGGCAGGATTCGCCCCAATTGTATAGGTGCCCGTGATGGTGTCAGCGCCTGCGGCGGCTATTGCGAACCATCCCGACTCGTAAACCAAATTCAGGCTATCAAAGGTCCCGACCGCGTTGAATGTGTATGACACAGTGCCTGAAACTGGCGTACCAACCAATGGGAGGTTGTCACCATACGTCTGGTATCCGCCGACTTTGATATTGACGAAATCACCATTGGAATCTAGTGTAGTTTGCCCGTACGCGTCATATGTATACGTGTCTGAGCCCGGGCCCGGTGAGAGAACCACGGCCGCCTGCGTCGAAACGCGGCTGACCATCAGGAACGCAGCAGCGACAACCAACGATAGGATGTGACGATACTTCATAGGAACTCCTCGATTGAGGCGCCGCCATCTCTGGCGATTGCCTCGGGGTCATAGAAATGACTCCCGCTCCGGCGGGAATAATTGTTGATTTGAATGCCCTCCGGCACTCTCTCGCAAACCGCCATCCGTGCCAGGACTACACCGTTTCCGTCTCCAAGGGCGCGGCTTGCGCCCCTTCTCTCGCTTACCCGCCGCCGGAATCCAGCAACGGGCCTTCATAGCCGCTCCTTAGAGAATGATGACAACGATTCCAACTCGGACAAGCCCTGAACTGATGCTCCCATTAAACCACGTCTCGCGGCAAATGCAAGAAGATTTGTTTTTATTATTTGATCGGCCATCGTCAGTTTTTCGCTTCTCGTGCTACCAGATTCCTTCCATCCGGCCGCGCCAGTAGGTGGCGATGTAGGTCGGGGACAATTCGCTGTCGAGGACTTCGCCCATGTAGCTGATCTCCGGGATCAACTGCTGGCCATCGGGATCGATCTGCGCCAGAAGACGTTTGCGGTCGATCTTCTCCAGGATGCGCAATGCCAGCGCCTTGGCATCCGCTGCAACCGCCGGCGATCGCTTGGCCGCAACCACGGACGTGTACATGAAACGCGTCAAGGGGGAAGTGTAGCGCACCTGGGACACGTAGGACATAAATGGACAACCGAGCGCCCAGCCATCCTTCATCGGCGTGGTTTTGGGCAGCGGACGCCAGGTGTCATGATCGGCATCCAGCGCAAACCAGTAGTACGGCAGGAAGTCCTCGCCAAAACCGTACTTCCAGGTCGACCAGAACCGGGCAAGCGTGCCTTCCACCTGGCCTTCCACCAACTCCGGTGCGGTGTCGAGAATGATCTCGATCGCTATCGCCGCGAACTTGGCGTGAATGTTCGCCTCCCAGCAGATGGTCTCATGCTTGCGCAGCACATCCTTGAACGTGGCATTGAAACCCCACGGCACATCGCCCAGCGCTGAGCGCTTGTGGATGTCCATGTTGGTCTCATGGTCCCAGGTGCCCTGTGCGCGGAAGCGGCGGGCCTCCTGCAAGTACAATTCATTCTTGGTGAAGTGGTACGCCAGGGTATTGATCGCGATGAGGATAAGGTTGTAGGCATCTACCGAGTTTTTGACTTCCCAGTGATGATCGAAGTAGCTGAGGGTGTAGTCGATCGAGCGCCAGTAGTCGGCGAAGGCCACGAACATTTCTTCCATGCGCCGCTGCGTTTGTGCCGGGGCAATTGGGTAATAAGCCCACATCCCCCAGCTCGCGTCGATGTATTGATCGGGGCTGGTCTGGTCGGAGAGGCGCCAGGAGTAAGGTTTTCCCATCCAGCCCGGCCGGCCGTCTTTCACGCCCATTTCGTAAATAATTTCCAGGGAGCGAAACGCCTTGGCCGCCTGCTCCAGCGCCGCCTCGTCCTTGGTGGCCAGGTAGCGGAAGGCCTGCGAGGCCAGGTAAATCCCGGAGGTGGTGATCGAGTTTTCGTTGTGCATCAGGTCCCAGGGGCCATCGGGTTTGAAGCGCCAGTTGTCGACGGTCAAAATCGGAATTTTCCCGACGAAGTCCTCCGGGGTAAATGGCCGCACCGAATTTTCATCCATGCGCTGCTGTGAATACATGATCCCGGAAGGATGAAATGCAACGTCCTGGAAGAAATCCTGGATGATCTCTGCCTTGCGCGCGATCGAGGCCGACGCGAGTTCGTCAAGGGGCGCGGTGTCAGTGGATGTTGTTCTTGCCGCTGTGGACATTCGATGATTCCTTGTGAACCGCATACGCAACCACATGCGGTGGCGCGATCGTGGCGGCAGGTTTGAAACTTCTGCTTTAGCTTGTCTCCGCTGGACTGCATACCATCCCGCCGCTGGACGTGGCTGGGCTGGCCGCTATTATGCCACGAATGAGCGCGGCGTCAAGAAAATGACGTTCGGCGAAAAGCTTTGGGTGCAGCGCTGGACCGTGGCGATTGTGGAACGGCCCCCGTCCCTCCCCCGGAGTACCGGGAGAGGGGGTAAAAGGTGGGGCCGCCACAAACAAGAGTTAGACCCAAAGCTTCGAGACCCGCGCTACCGAGAGATGACTGCATGAGTGATAGCGGCATTACGCTTGGGCAAGTTGTTCCCGCGGCGGAAACACTGGCATCCCGTGCGCGCCCCCGCGGCGACCCCGTTCGCCGCCGCCGCCACCTGCTATTCGCGCTGCTGGCCTCGGCGATGATGATGCTCGCGGCATATCCCTCCGTCCTGGCGGTCTTCCGCGACGACCTCCAGCGGTACCTGAGAATTGACGCCGCCCGATTCGGCCTGCTCTTTAGCCTCGGGCCCCTGGCGGGCGTGGCGTGCGTCGTGCTCGGCGGCGCGATGGTGCGCCGTCTCGGAACGGCCCGCTTGATCCGCTGGTGCCTGCTGGGAACCGCGGCCGGCATGGGCCTGGTGGCCGCGGCCGGGCCGCGCTATGTCCCGGTGCTGATCGGCTGCGTCATCTGCGGGGCATTGTCCGGCGCGTTGGCCCTGGCGGTGAACGTCTACCTTACACGGCTGTTCCCCCGCGACCGCCGTCGCATTCTGGCGTTGAACCTCGCGGTTTCTTGCGGCGGGGGAATCCTGTTCCCCTTGGCGGCCGAGGCGCTGCTGACGGCGTCCCATCGCGGCAGCGCAGGCGGATTCGGCGCTGCCCTGCGGCTGCCGATGTTGATCATCGCGGTGATCCTGGCGGCCGGCGCCATAGCCTTTCGCATGGGAGCCCGCACCCAGCCACGGCACACCGTAGTGACGCCGCGTATCTCGCGCATCCGGCCATCGATCTTCCTGCCGCTTCCGGTGGTTTGGCTGGGCGTCCTCTTGGCCATTCACGGCACGGTGGACACGGCCATCTACACGTGGATGCCCAAGTTCCTCGCCGGCCCATCATTCGCCCCGCCGCTGGCGGCGCCGGGGATCGTGCTGGCGCTCTATGCCGTCGCCTACCTTGTTTCGCGCATCGCGGTCGCGTTTGCACCCGAGGCCTGGGGCCGCCGCCGGCTGATGGTCGTGCCCGGCCTGCTGGGAGGCGGGGTCTTCCTCGCCGGCATCCTCAGCCGGAGTGCGATGTTGACGGCCGCCGGATACGTTTTGGGCGGCCTGTGCTGGTCGGCGGAATATCCAGCCCTGCTCGCCGCCGTTTCGCAGCGGGCCAAGGCGCAGTTTGGCCAGGCGATGGCCGCCATCACCGTCCTGAGCGCTCCGCTACAGTTCGGCGCGGTGTACGCGGTCGGCTGGTATGCAGACCATCACGGCAAGGCGGCGATAGGTCAGCCCATTGCGCTGCTGGCCTGCGGATTCCTTGTTGTCGGGATCGGCGGTGCGTTGTGGCTGATTTTCTGGGACGCCCACCCTGCCCGCGCGGGCCGGCGCAGGGGGGGCGATGAGGCCGCGGCTTCGATCGTTTTGATCCCTGGGGCAGAGGATGGAGCAAGGAACACGACTGATGAAACAGACAGATGCTGACCTGAACGAAATTCCAAATATCGGGAAGCGCAGGGAGTTGTTCGTCGACGACTGGCTGATCGACAAGCTGCGGGGCGCACGGCTGCGCCTGCATCGGCCGGAGCGGCGGGAAGCGGCCATGACGTTTGACGCGCCATGGGAAGACACCGCAGCGTTTCCCAACCGTGTGCTGCCCTGCGAGGGCGGCTGGCGGCTCTACTACCGTGCGGGCATCCTTGATTTGAATCGTGAAAACGACACCACGGTGTTTGCTATGGCGGAAACCAGCGACGGGATCAACTTCACGCGGCCGGACCTCGGGCTGCTGGAAGTGAAGGGAACCCGGCGCAACAACGTGCTTCAGGTCGGGGGCTATCCAAACGTGCCGCCGCCCTTCCTCGACACGAATCCCGCCTGCCCGCCCGACCAGCGCTTCAAGGGTCTGTGCGCCCACCTGGAACAGGCCCACGCCATGAGCTCAAGCGACGGCCTGCGCTGGGCGCCAATGCAGCAAGAGCCGCTGGACATGCCCGGCCAATTCGACACCATCAATACCTCATTCTGGGATCGGACGACGGGCTGCTACCGCAGCTTTACGCGCTGCTGGTTCGATCCAGCTCGCGGGCGGATGATCGGGTTCAAGGACATGGAGGGCACCCATCCGGTTCGCTGCATCCAGCACGCCACCTCGCCCGACTTCATCCACTGGTCGGCGCCCGAACCGCTCCGCTACGCCGACGGCGACGACACTGCACACATGTACACCAATGCCATCCTGCCATGCCCCGGAGCGGAACATATCTATCTGGGCTTTCCCAACCGCTACGTTCAAGAGCGCAAGCTCGTCCCGTCGCACCCGTACGAGGGCGTGAACGATGCCCTGTTCATGGCCAGCCGCGATGCCGTGCACTGGACCCGCTGGCTCGATGCCTGGGTTTGGCCAGGCCTTGACCCCCTTAACTGGACCGACCGCAATAATTACCCGGCGTGGGGCATCGCCGAAACGTCGCCGACGGAATGGTCGATGTATATCAGCGAGCATTTCCGGCACGCGCCTCTGCCGACGCGCATACGCCGCCTGGCGATCCGGCCGTGGGGATTCGTCTCCGTCCACGCCGACCATTGCGGCGGCGAAATGCTCACAAAGCCCTTCACGTTTGCGGGCTCGACGCTGCATCTGAACGCCGCCACGTCGGCGGCAGGATTCATCGCGGCGGAGGTGCAGGACCACCTGGGACAGCCCCTGCCGGGATTCTCATTGGCGGACATGACACCGTGGTACGGCGACGAGCTGGACGCGGCGATGACGTGGAAGGGCGGCTCCGATCTCTCCGCCCGCGCCGGCCAGCCGATCCGCCTGCGTTTCGTGATGAAGGATGCCGACCTGTTTGCGCTGAGGTTCCATGCTTGACGGGGCACATGCCGGGCGTTCCAATTCGACAATGCTACAAGCTGCTTCGACGGAGCGGGGCTCGGGCAGCGTGAATTTCATGAAAGGGAAGGTACATATGAATCGCATGATTTTTGCGGCGATTGGCTCGCTGCTCGTTGGATCGTTGTGCTGGGGCCAGGCGCTGATCCTGCCCGACAATATGAAGGCTCTGAAATGTACCGACCCGGCGGCCGACTATCGGCTGGG